>JACZKS010000164.1 GCA_014859895.1 Rhodospirillales bacterium | reverse complement strand
TGATCGGCAGCGATATCATGGTCGCGTTGCCGGAGGTGCTGATCGCCGGCGTGGCGATCGCCCTGTTGATGTTCGGGGTCTTTCGCGGCGATCGGGCGACGCCGACGATCCTGATGCTCGCCGTCGCCTCCCTGGTGCTGGTCCTCGCCGTCCTCGTGCTGCGGCCGGGCGATCAGGGCGGCGCCTTCGGGGCTCGCCGCCGACTTCCACAGGGCCGCCCATACCGGGTGGTCCCTGACGGCGGCCCAATCCCACCCGCTCGCGAGGCTGCGCACCCATTCAATGGCGCGGCTAAAGGACTCCGCCATCGTCCCTCTGCCCTTTCGCTAGGCGTTTGAAATACAACATGGAATAACGCGCCGCATCATCGCATGCCGGGACGGCGGTGGCAACCGGCTCGACGCGCCGGCCATTGACGGACGAAGGCCGGCCACTCAAACTCGCGCCATGTTTTCCTTCGGTCTTCTCGGCGGACCGCAGAGCTTCGATCCGCTCGTGCTGCTGGTGATCGCTCTCGGCATCGAGGCCGGGCTGGCCACGCTGCCGGGTTTCGCCCGGCTGGCGGCGGTGCCGCCGCGCCTCGCCGGCCACCTGGTCTCGGCGCTCGACGCCAAGCTCAACCGCGAACGGCGCAGCGAAATGGACCGCGCGCTGCGCGGCGCCGTGGTCGCGCTGGGCCTGGCGGTCATGGCGGCGTCGCTGGGCTGGGCCATCGCCTGGCTCGGCCAGAACCATCATTTCGGGTGGATCATCGAACTTGGCCTGATGATCGCGCTGATCGACCAGGGCCGGCGCTATGCGAACATCCGCGCCGTCGCCACGGCTTTTTCGGCTGGCCATCTGGAGGCGGCCAGGCAGGCCCTCGGGCGGCTGGTGGCGCGCGACCCCGGGCACATGGACGAACATGGGGTGGCCCGGGCCGCCGTCGAATCGGCGGCCGAGGGATTCTGCACCGGCGTCGTTGTGCCGGCCTTCTGGTATGCTCTGTTCGGCTTTCCCGGCTTGGCGGTAAGCGCGGCGGCGGCGGTGATGAACGACGTGCTCGGCCATCGGACCCCGCGCTACCGGGCCTTCGGGATGGCCGCGGCCCGCCTCAACGACATCCTGATGCTGATCCCGGCGCGTCTGGCCGGCCTCTGCGTGGCCGTTGCCGCCGTGGTCGCGCCGACCGCGAAGCCGGGGCGGGCTTTCGCCACCATGATCCGCGACGCCAGCCGTCACCGCTCGCCCAACCTCGGATGGCCGGTGGCGGCCATGGCCGGCGGTCTCGACGTCGCCCTGGCCGGGCCGCGCCAGTACGCCGGGCTGACCGCCCCCGACCCCTGGATCGGCGGCGGCACCGCCCGCCTTGGCGGCCGCGACATCCGCCGCGCCCTCTATCTCTATGCCGTCGCTTGCCTGGTCAACGCCGGATGGGTGGCGGCGCTGGTGCTGGTGCGACTCGGCCTGTCGTGACGCCGGCGGCCGGCCGCTCAGGGAGCGGCCAGCACCTGGCGCAGGGGGTCGGCCTGGGGATTGCTGAACGTCTGGCCGAACAGGATGGCGTCCGGCGTCGCGCCGGGGCCGTAATAGGCCTCGTTGTAGTCGTTGCGCCGGGCCAACACCGAGCCTTCGAGCGAGCCCCCGGCGTAGAGGCCGGCGGCGTACGAGAACACCACCACGTCGGCGCCGAGGTTGGTGGTCACCGCGCCCTCCATGCCACCGCCGACGGTACCCACCGTGATGCCGAGATCGGCTCCTAGCTTGCCCTGATGCTTGACCAGGGCCTGTACCGCCTTCTGGGTGCGGGCGATGAGGATGGTTTCGGCCACCTGGCCGCCGATCTGCAGGCCGATGCTGCCAGCCCCCATGGTGTAGAAGGCCGGCGCGCTCCAGCCGCCCGACGGCTGGCGGGCCAGCATGACGCCGCTGCCGTACTCGGCGCCGACGACGAATCCGGCCCGGTAGGCGCTGGGGAACACGACGACACCTTCGGCCTTGGCCATCAGGTCGCGGAACAGCGTGGTCTGCGGGGTCTTCCGCTGCTTGAAGGCGTCGACCGTCCAGCGGGCCTTGTCGACCAGTTCCTCGGCCTCGGCGCCCGGCGATGGCGCGCGGCCGCATGCCGTCGCTAACAGGCCGGCCAGCAAAGCCAGGGCCAGAAGGGTTCTTTTCATCCCATTCTCCCATCGGTTGTTGGCGGTGTGCCGGCAGACTAGCACGGCCTCCCGCCCGAAGGCCACCCGGCCGGCGCCTATTCGCCCTGCTGGAGCAGCAGGCCGTGCACACGGGCCTGGCGGAACATGACCAGGAAAAAGGCGGTGCCGGCGACGAGGTAGAGACCATTGAGGCCGACCGCCCAGGCGAACAGGCCGACGTCGAAGACGCCCTCGAAGAGGACGGCCCGCATGCCCTCGAACACATAGGCCGAGGGCAGCGACCACGACACCGGCTGCAACCAGCCCGGCAGCGCCGAAATGGGGTAGTAGACGCCGCTCACCGGGGCCAGCAGGAAGATGCCCAGCCAGCACAGGCTTTCCACCCCCAGCCCGAAGCGCACCAGCAGGCCCGAGACGAACAGCCCCACCGCCCAGCCCAGGACCAGCAGGTTGACGAAGAAGGCCAGCAGCGGCAGCCCCATGGCGAACACCCAGACATCGTAGAAGGGCCATGCCAGAAGGGCGGCCGGCCCGACGCTGAGGGCGGTGCGGATGAAGCTCATGACGATCAGCGAGAGGACCATCTCGTAGGGCCGGAGCGGGGTGATGAAGATCTGGGCCAGGTTGCGCGCCCACATCTCCTCGATGAACGACACCGACAGGCCGAGGTTGGCGCGATAGAGCACGTCCCACAGCAGCACCGCCGAGATCAGCACGCCGGCCGCCTGGGCCACCCATGTGCTGTGCGACACGAAGAAGTTGGTGATGAATCCCCACAGCACCATCTGGACCAGCGGCCAGTAGGTGAGCTCGAGCACGCGCGGCCAGGAATGCCGGTACATGTAGAGATGCCGCAGCACCATGGCGCCGATGCGCCGCGGCGAGAACGCCGCCGGCGGGCGGCCGTGGGGGGCGGGGGCTCTCATCGCCCGGCCTCCCGGGCGCGCTCTTCGGCAGCCGGCTGGCGGCGCCTGGCGATGTCGAGGAAGACCTCTTCGAGCGTGCTGCGGCCGTAGCGGGAGACGAGGTCGGCCGGCGAGCCCTGATCGACGATGACCCCGGTGCGCAGCATGAACACTTGGGTGCACATCCGCTCGACCTCGGCCATATTATGGGAGGCCAGCAGCAGGGTGGCACCGGTGCGCCGTTGATAATCCTCGAGATAGCCCCTGACCCAGTCGCCGGTGTCGGGGTCGAGCGAGGCGGTGGGTTCGTCGAGCAGCAATAGCTCAGGGGTGTTCAACAGCGCCTTGGCGAGAGTCACCCGCGTTTTCTGACCGGCCGACAGCGTGCCGGTCGGCTTGTCCAGGAACGGTTCGATTTCCAGGTCGCGGGCCAGGGCCGCGATGCGGTCCTTGACGTGATCCAGGCCGTAGAGATGGCCGTACACCGTCAGGTTCTCGCGCACCAGCAGGCGGCGCGGCAAGTCCACGTAGGGTGAGGAAAAGTTCATGCGGGGCAGCATGCGGTGGCGATGGGCGATCATGTCGCCGCCGAAGATCGCGACTTCGCCCGCGGTGGGCAGCAAAAGGCCCAGCAGGATCGAAATGGTGGTGGTCTTGCCGGCGCCGTTGCCGCCCAGAAGCGCCGTCGTGCTGCCGGCGGCGACGGAAAACGAGATACCGTCGACGGCCCGCACGTCGCCGAAGCATTTGATCAGGTTCGTCACCTTAACGACGGTCTCGGTCCCGGGGCCGCTCATGGTAGGGTCAGCCCCGTTCGATGCGCCGTTTCAGACGCAACAGTTCGCGCCGCCGGTTATCCTCGGCGATCAGGGTCTCGACGTGACGGCCCTGGAAGAATCGGATGCCGACCGATTGGCCGAAATCCACCGCCTCGCGGTCGTCGCAACGGCACATGACGACGCGCGACTGGCCGGCCCGCTTGACCATGGCGCGGACCCCTTCCTGCACCTCGTCGCCGCCGTCGGCCATCTCGGGGTCCCACAGCAGCTTGACGAAATCGGCGCCCAGCCGTTCGCGGTCGAGCAGCGGCATGACCTGATAGGTCATGGCGTCGATGCAGATGCGATAGCCGCGCTGCTGGATGAAGTTGCGGGCGAACAGGAAGGCGCCGAGGTCGGCGAAGACTTCGGCCTTGTCGATCTCCAACACCATCGAACCGCGGCGGCTGGCCGTGATGTTGTCGTCGAAGGCCAGGAAGTCGGGCGACAGGATGGTCGAGACGTTGAGGTTGAAGCTGATGTCGCCGGTCAAGGTGATCTGGTCGGTTCTGGACAGCATGGCCAGGACGCGGCGGTCGAGGCTGCTGGTCAGGTGCTGGAACAGCCAGCGGTTGCTGGCCAGGTTGACGTCCGGCAGCAGGGTTTCGCGCAGGTCGTGGATGGAAATGAACAGCTCGCTGAAGGCGGGTTCCGGCACGCCCTTCGCCGTCACTCCGCAGATGTACTGCCGGCGCACCAGGTTGGAGAGATCGGCCCGCACCAAGGCGGCCTCGACCCGGCTCAGCACCTCGGGCGTCAGCGGCGAGCCGCTCGACTGGCGGGCTTTCAGCGTCTGGCGGGCATCGCGCTTGGCGCGCGTCGCTTCGGCAGCCTCCTCGTCGGCGTCGGTCAGGCCTTGGGCGAAGCGCAGGATCTTTTCGTATTCGCGGTCGACCGCGTACCAGACGCAAAAGCGGTGGGCCTCGGCGGCCTCGTCGGCCAGCATCGGATCGTCGCTGAAGAGGTAGCGGATCTTCTGGATCGCCGCCTCGGTGTCGGCGTGCGCCTCGGCCTTGTAGATGAAGAACAGATCGGCGTTCTTGAGCGTGAACAGCTGGCCGCGCAGGGCCTTGACCAGCGGCTCCAGGTTGGCCGCCGCGGCCCGCACGTGGTGCTCCCGGCGGTTGAAGGGCCTGAGGCCCGACAGGCGGACATGCACGGCCCGGCGCGCCGCCTTGTGCTTTTCCAGGCGCCGCACGTAGTCGAGAAGGAGGTTCTCCTGGCTGGGCATCGCCTACATCAACCCCTTGCTCGCCATGGCGTCCGCCAGCTTGTCGACGAAGAATCCCTGGAAACGGTGGAGTCCCAGGTTCAGCCCCCAGCGGATGGCGTCCTCGCTTTCGGCCCGGGCCAGCACGAAGGTGTCGGGGCCGATATAGCGGATCATGTCGCCAAGCTCGGCCCGCTGGCGGCTCCGCTGGTCGCGGCCGAGGTCGGGGCTCCAGTTGATCTTGATGAAGTCGGGTTCCAGCAGGCCGGGGTCGAAGAATTGCAGCGCCATCGGGAACAGGCCGTCGATCAGCAGCCTATAGCCGCGCTCGCGCAGCCGCTGCCGGGTGTGGATGAAGGCACCCATGTCGGCGACGATGTCGACCATCTGGATCTCGACGATCACCTTCCCGGAATGCTCGCCGATCTGCTCGTCGAACACCTTGAACTCGGGCGACGTCACGCTGCCGACGTGCAGGTTGAGGCTGATGGCGTCCTTCAGCGTCGCGAAGTTCATGCGCCCGATCACCGCCAGCATGCGCCGATCCAGGATGTCGGCCATGTAATGAAAAAGCCACGGGCTGGCGAACAGGTCGACGTCGGGCGCGATCCGCTGGCGAAGCTCGGCCATCGCCACGTAGTGCTCCTTGAACAGGATGCTGCGGCCGCGGCCCGGCCTGACGTCGACGGCAGGCTGCTGGCGCACCACGTCGGTCAGGCGCAGCACGTGCAGGCGCTTCTCCAACTGGACCAGCCCGGCGGCGTCGAGCGGGACCATCGGCGGCCCGCCGGCGGCCGCGGCCTCCTGGTTCTGGCGCAACTCGGCCTCGCGCCCGGCGATGGCTTCCTCGAGGTCGGCCAGGTCGGCCCATTCCGAAAGGTCGTACCAGGTTGCGAAGCCGTCCACCCCGTCGGCGCCGGCCCCGGCGGCCAGCGGATCCTCGGCGAACAGCGCGCGCAGCTTGTAGATGGCGGTGTCGATGTCCTCGACACGCACATTGCGGCAGACCAGCGCGACGTCGGAATTGGCGAGCACGTAAAGGGTGGCGTCGAAATGGTTGGTCAGGGTGTCGAACGAGCGGGCCGCGATGCGCACGAAATGAGCCTTGCGATAGGGGGCCTGCAGGTCCGACAGATGGCAAAGCACGGCGCAGCACCCGGCCGGCGCATGTTCCAGTCGTTGCAGGTGGGCGAGCAACAGGCTCTCTTCGCTGACGGCGCCGTTCGGGCTCGTTGCGGCGGAGACGCGGGTTTCGGCCATCCTCAAGACTCACTCGTGCTGAACGCGGGCGGTATGCCGATTGATACGCTGAAAATAGTCCGTACTTGTTAACACATGACGAAAAAGCCGTTTGCCGGCGTGACGCAGGCGATAACCCAAGCCGCCGCCGCCGTCCAGAGCCGTCTTCGACCCCCGCTCCAACGCGTCCGGTTTCAGGCGAAGAGCCGCTTGAGGGGAGGATCGGACCCGGCGATGATAGTCGCATCGATGGGGCCTGTTCAACACGACGCGCCGATAAGGGCGAATCCGGAGCGGCCGCGCGTGCCGGAGGGGAGGCGCGTCTACGCGATCGGCGATATCCACGGCCGCGACGACCTGCTGGCCCGCCTTCACGCCTTGATCGCCGAGGATGCGGCCGCCGGCGCCCCCGCCGGGAACAGCCTCGTCTACCTCGGCGATTACATCGACCGCGGCCCGGCCTCACGCCAGGTCATCGAGCGGCTGGCGGGCCCGCCCCTGGCGGGCTTCGACGCGGTCTTCCTCAAGGGCAATCACGACGACTTCCTGCTCGGGTTTCTCGACGACGGCGGGCCGGCCGACATGTGGCTGATGAACGGCGGCATCGCCACCCTGGCCAGCTACGGCATCGAGACGGCGACCCCGCCCGGCGACCCCGCCGTGCTTGACGGCATCCGGCGCGAACTGGCGCGGCGCCTGGGGCCGGCGCAGCGGGAATTCCTGCGCCGCCTTAAGCCCAGCCATGCTGTCGGCGACTACCTGTTCGTCCATGCCGGGGTGCGGCCGGGAGTTGCCCTGGCCGAGCAGGACCCCTTCGACCTCATGTGGATCCGCGGCGATTTCCTCGACTGGGACGGCCCCTTCGGCCCGATCGTCGTGCACGGCCACACCATCGCCCCCATTCCGGTCTTTCGGGCCAACCGCATCGGCATCGATACCGGCGCCTATGCCTCTGGCCGCCTGACCTGCCTGGTTCTCGAGGGCGCCTCGCGGCGCCTGCTGCAAACCTGAGGCGGCATCGCCCTTTTGCCCTTTCTCGGCCGGCGCCTTCGATGCTAGGGTCCGGCCAAGACAAGCCGGACGTTCGGCAGGGGGGAAGATGCCTTCACGAAAACGCGTATTGGTGACCGGCGGCGCCGGGTTCCTGGGTTCGCACCTGTGCGAGCGGCTGCTGGCCGACGGGGCCGACGTGCTGTGCGTCGACAATTTCTTCACCGGGGTGAAGGAAAACATCGCGCACCTGCTCAAGGACCCCTACTTCGAACTGCTGCGCCACGACGTTACCTTCCCGCTCTATGTCGAGGTCGACGAGATCTACAACCTGGCCTGCCCGGCCTCGCCCATCCACTACCAGTACGATCCCGTGCAGACCACCAAGACCAGCGTGCACGGCGCCATCAACATGCTGGGACTGGCCAAGCGGACCGGCGCCAAGATCCTCCAGGCCTCGACCAGCGAGATCTACGGCGACCCCGAGGTCCATCCGCAGACCGAGGACTATCGCGGCAGCGTCAATACCATCGGCCCGCGCGCCTGCTACGACGAGGGCAAGCGCTGCGCCGAGACGCTGTTCTTCGACTATCGCCGCCAGCTCGGCGTCAAGATCAAGGTCGCGCGCATCTTCAACACCTACGGGCCGCGCATGCACCCCGACGACGGGCGGGTGGTTTCCAACTTCATCGTCCAGGCCCTTCAGGGCAAGCCCATCACCATCTACGGCGACGGCAGGCAGACCCGCTCGTTCTGCTATGTCGACGACCTGATCGACGGCCTGGTGCGCCTGATGACCTCGCCCGACGAGGTCACCGGCCCCATCAACATCGGCAACCCGCGCGAGATGACCATCGGCGAACTGGCCGAGAAGACCGTCGCCATGGTGGGGTCCGGCTCGTCCGTCGAATACCGGCCGCTGCCGGCCGACGACCCGATCCAGCGCTGCCCGGACATCTCGCTGGCCAAGGCGAAACTCGGCTGGGCGCCGAAGGTAGTGCTGGAAGACGGGCTGGCCCGCACCATCGACTACTTCCGCCGCACCATCTAGGCCGGCGACGTAACGGTCTCTGGAAAGAAAAGGCCCGTCGCGATGCGACGGGCCTTCCCGCAACGGCGCGGGGATGTGCGGACCTACGGGCCGGGAGAGACGGTCGTGTCCGATTCGGGGGTGACATCGGTCTCGGTGCCGGCATCGACCGCGCCGTCGTCGGCTTCCTCGCCGGGTTCCTCATCGCCGGGCTCCTCATCGCCGGTGCCGGCGGCAATGCCTTCGGCGGTCGCCGCGAAACCGACCGCCGAGGTCGGCGACGCGTTGGCCTTGGCCTGATCCGACGCGTTCATGGCGCCGGCGATTCCCTGTACCGAGGGGCCGCCGGGATGCGACCAGCCGGCGCCGATCAGGCC
Source organism: Rhodospirillales bacterium (assembly GCA_014859895.1). Classification (GTDB taxonomy): domain Bacteria; phylum Pseudomonadota; class Alphaproteobacteria; order Rhodospirillales; family Shumkoniaceae; genus Shumkonia. The sequence continues at coordinate 68,642 of JACZKS010000164.1, read as the reverse complement.
GGCCTCAAGCTCGGTCACATCGACACCGAGGGTATCGGCCAGCGATTCGAGAGAAGCCTTGCCGGCCGTAGCCCGCTCCTGGGTGCGGGATCGTGTCTGCGTTTGGGTTTGGGTCTGCGTCTGCGTCTGGGACTGCGTTCGGCTGCGGTCGCGGGCCGTCTGGCCCTTGGCGGCGCCGCGGCTGGCTTCGGGTCCGAACTCTGCCGACGTGGCGCTGGCCGGTCCGGCCTCGAAACCCTTGGCCTGACCCGGCGCCGTGCCGCTGTGTCCGGGGCTCGATGCCGACATTCCGGCGTCCCCGCCCTTGCCGCCGCCATTGGCGTGGCCGTTGGCGCCGCCCGCGCTGCTGCTGTCAGGACCGCCGGAGCTGTCGGCGCCGCCTCCGTTGCCGTTGCCGTTGCCGCCGCTATTGCCGCCACTATTGCCGTTGCCGTTGCCACCGCTATTGCCGCCGCCGTTGCCACCGCCGTTGCCATCCTTGGCGAAGGCGGCCTTGTCGAGCGGCAGGAAGGTTCCGGAATCAAAACCGAACGGCGCCGCCGCCAGCGCGATGGCAAGGGCACCGGCCACGGATGTCATGATGGCGGCCCGGCTGACGAATCTACCTTGCCGCGATCCCGATACGTGCTGTCTTTCCATGGCGTTACCTCGGTTCATCTCTGTCGATCTCGGGGACTTCGGCCCCGGTAGGGCTGGCGGGACGCATGTCGTCCTCGATGGCGACAACGGGCCCGGCGGCAGGAAATTCCGGCGGGGTCCCGGAATTATTTTTGGGTCGGCGCGGGAATAACCGGATAATCGGGCCGTTATCGATCCAGCAACGGCGGGGCGCGTGCGGGTTGGCAAGGGTGGACCAGGCATTCCGGAAAGGGCTCATCGAACTGTTGCCGCGGCTTAGGCGCTTCGCGCGCGCCCTCGCCGTCCGTCCGGACCAGGCCGACGATCTGGTGCAGGCGGCCTTGGAGAAGGCCCTGGTGAAGTCCCACCAGTGGCAAGGCGGGACGCGGCTCGACAGCTGGATGTATCGCATCGTCCAGACGACGTGGATCGATACCTGCCGCGCGGCCTCGTCCCGGGGCTCGCACCTCGAGGCGGTGGACCCCGAAACTGTGGCGGATTACGGCCCGTTGCGGCGTATCGAGGCGCGCCTCACTCTGGCCGCCGTCCGCCAGGCCATTCGCGCCCTGCCCGATCCGCAGCGCGCCGTGCTGGGGCTGGTCTGCGTCGAGGGGCTGTCCTACCGCGAGGCGGCAGACGTGCTCGGCATTCCGATCGGCACGGTGATGAGCCGGCTGGCCCGCGCCCGCCTGTCGCTCGACCGCATGGTGGGGGCGGGGCCGGTGGCGGAACGACCGCAGGAAATCAACGAGGTTGGTCATGGAACCGTTTGAATTGAGCACGCTCATGGCCTACGCGGACGGCGAACTGGATGCCGAAACCGCTCGCGAGGTCGAGGCCCACTTGGCCGAATCGGCCGAGGACCGCGAAACGGTCCGGGCGATGAGGTGCAGTGCGGCGCTGGCTCGCGCGGCGCTCAACGAGCCGCTCACCGAAGCGGTGCCCGAGCGCCTCATCGCGACGGTAACGGCGGACCGGCGGCCTCGCGCCCTCCCGTCGTCCTGGCGCGCCCTGGCGGCGGCGCTGGCCGGCCTGATGATCGGCGCCGGCGGGGCCGTTCTTGGCCTCCACCTCGTCGATCAGCCAGCCGGCCCGGTCATGACCACGGCAGACCTGGGCCTGCGTGAAGGCACCTTGCAGCACACCCTGGAGAAGAAGGTCAGCGGCACCGACGTGCGCTGGCAAAACCCCGATACCGGCCATTCGGGCGTCATCGCGCCGACCCGTACCGTGCAGCGCCCCGACGGCACCTTCTGCCGTGAGTACCGCGAGACCACCATGGTCGGCAGCGTCGCCGACCGCCGGTTCGGGGTCGCCTGCCGGCAGGCTGACGGCGTGTGGAAGGTTCGCTACGAGATCCTGCCGAAAGACGAAGACGCCATCAGCCAAGGATCATGACGCCTCTCCTTCCGACATTGCCGAGACGGGCGCTGGCCGTCGTCGTGGCCGTCGGCGTCGTGGCCGCCTGCCAGACCGCCACCGAAGGGCTCGAGAGCCTGAAAGCCACGCTCACGTCGGCCAACCTGGCCTACGTCGAAACCCGGAGCGGCGGACCGGCGTTGCCGCCGGCGCCCCTGCCCGAATACGGCGTCGGCGACGCCTTCGCGTTCGACAACAATCGCGTCCACGCCGTCGCCGCCGTCGACGGCGCCACGATCAACTGGGACGCCGGGGCCGACTTCCGCTACGCCACCCTGCGCAACTTCGCCCTGCCCCGGCTTTCCTGGTCGTGGCAGCGGAACGACGGAACGACCTCGTCGGGAACGGCAAAATCCGACGTCCCGCCCGAGGCGCTGTGGCCGCTCAGGGTCGGCAACCGCACGGCCTATTCCTCCAGCGATACCTATCGCGACGGCGACGGCAAACCGTCGTCCTATCTGCAGTGGTGGAAATGCTGGGTGGCGGGTACCGAGACGGTGGAAGTGCCGGCCGGCCGCTTCGACACCTTTGAGGTCGTCTGCGACCGCCAGTACGACGGCAACTGGGCGCAGCGCAGCCGCTGGTACTATGCTCCGGCGGCCGGCCACTATGTGCGGCGCATCCTGGATTTTCCGGGCGCCGATTCCCAGAGGATGGACCTCGTCGCCTATGGGCCCAGGCCGTTGTCCCTGCCCGCCGCCGCCAACCGCCTGAGGGCCGAAACCGTGCAACGGACCTTGGAAAAAACGGCCAGCGGCGAGACGGTGAAGGCCTCGGCCGGCGGCTACGCCGTCGCCGTCACGCCGCTGCGCACAATGCGCACGCCGGCCGGCGTCTATTGCCGTGACTATCGCCAAGAAATTACGGCGCGCGGCCGCACCAGCCGGCAACAGGGCAGCGCCTGTCGCGACGACAAGGGGTTCTGGCAAAGCCGCTGAGGGAAAGATCCGGGGCGAACGCCTCTACACGGCGGCGGCTTCGACCGGAAGGCCGGCCGCCCGCCATTCCGGCAGTCCATCCTCCAGGCGGTGCGCCTTGAAGCCGCGGGCGCGCAGTGCGGCGACGGCCTCGAACGACAGCACGCAGTAGGGGCCGCGGCAGTAGGCGACGACGTCCTGCGTGGGGTCGAGTTCGGCTAGCCGCGCCTCGAGCTGGTCCAGCGGCATGCTGACGGCTCCGGGCAGGTGGCCCATGGCGAACTCGTCGGCCGGGCGGACGTCGAGCACGGTTACCGCTCCCTCGCGCAGGCGGCCGAGCAGTTCACCGGGCGACACCGGCTCCAGACTGTCGCGGTCCGCGAAATAGCCGCGCACGATGCTGTCCACCTCGGCGAGATTGCGTTCCGCTACGTGGCGCAGCTGGGCCAGCAGCCGCAACACCCCCTCGTCGGCCAGCCGATGGAGGACGAACTTGCCGTCCCGGCGCGCCGCGACGAGACCGGCCCGGCGCAACTGCTGCAAATGCTGCGAGGCGTTGGCGACGGACAGGCCGGTGCGTTCCGCCAGTGCCTCGACGCCCCGCTCTCCCTGGGCCAGGTGTTCGAGGATCTCCAGCCGGTGCGGATGCCCCAGCGCCCGGGCCACCGCCGCGAACTCCGCGAACAGGGCCTGCTTGGGGGTTGTTGACATGACCGGCCTCCTATCGTTATATCATTCAAGTGAATAATTGAATGTATAGCCTCCATGGACGCTTGGCAAGGATCGGAAGGACGCCTGTCGATGAAGACCCTGTTCATTCTCAACGACCCGCCCTACGGCACCGAACGCTGCTACAACGCGCTTAGGCTGGCCCACACGCTCATGAAGAAGGACCCGGCGGCCGAGATCACCGTCTTCCTGATGGCCGACGCGGTCATTGCCGCCCGCGAGGGCCAGAAGACCCCGGACGGCTATTACAACATGGAGCGCATGGTCCGGCGCGTCGCCCTCGGCAAGGGCGCCGTTCTCTTGTGCGGCACCTGCATGGACGCGCGCGGCATGACCGACGACGACCTCTTGGACGGGGCGCGTCGAAGCACCATGGACGAACTGGCGGCGGCGACGCTGGCCGCCGACAAGGTTCTGGTGTTCTGAGCCATGCGGCGGATCTATCTCGATCATAACGCCAGCACACCGATCGCGCCCGAGGTCGCCGCCGTCATGGGCGACGCGATGGCGGGGGCATTCGGCAATCCCTCCAGTCCCCATTGGGCGGGCGTCCCCGCCCGTCGGGGGGTCGAGGAGTCCCGCCGGCAGGTCGCCGGCCTGCTCGGCTGCGCGCCGGCCGAGGTGGTGTTCACCAGCGGCGGCAGCGAATCCAACAACATGGCGCTCAAGGGCGCGTTCTTCGCCAGCCAACGCCCGCGCCGGCACATCGTCACCACCAGCGTCGAGCATCCGGCCATCGCCCAGCCGCTGCGTTTCCTCGAACGCCTGGGTGCCGAGGTGACGTGGCTGCCGGTCGACGCCACCGGGCGCATCGATCCCGCCGACCTGGAGCGGGCGATTACCGCCGACACCATTCTGATCAGCATCATGCACGCCAACAACGAGGTCGGCACCATCCAGCCCGTCGCCGAGTGCGCCGCCATCGCGCGGCGCCACGGCATCCCGCTGCACACCGATGCCGCCCAGTCCGTCGGCAAGATCCCAACGCGGGTCGATGATCTGGGTATCGACATGCTGACCATCGCCGGCCACAAGCTCTACGCGCCGAAGGGGATCGGCGCGCTCTATGTGCGGGCCGGGACCGCGCTGGAGCCCCTGGTGCACGGCGCCGGCCATGAAGGCGGCCGCCGGGCGGGCACCGAAAGCGCCCTGCTGGCGGCGGCCCTGGGTGCGGCCTGCGGGCTTGCCGGCGATCTTTCGGTCATGGAGCGGGTGAAGGCGCTGCGGGATCGCTTCTGGCATGCGCTTCAGCAGCGGTTCGGCGACAGGGTCGCGCTCAACGGCCATCCGGAATGGCGGCTGCCCAATACCCTCAACGTATCCTTCGTCGGGTGCGTCGGTGCCGACATCCTGGCGGCGTTGGAAGGCGTCGCCGCCTCGACCGGTTCGGCCTGCCATGCCGGGCGCGTCGAGCTGTCGCCGGTGCTCGACGCGATGGGCGTTTCCCCGGAGGCCGGCATGGGGGCGATCCGCTTCAGCCTCGGCCGTGCCACCACGGCGGAAGAAGTCGACGCGGTGGTCGAGGCGCTTTCCAGGCTGCCGCACCTCGCCGCCGGGCGCGGCGCGGACTGAGGAGTGGCGGGCGTGCCATATGCGGCATTGCCCAAGTGGGTATCAATGAGGCGGGCAATTGCAGTGACATGCTGTTCGTTGTAACCATTCCGACCGCTTGATTTTAGGGGAGAGGCAGCATGGACCGATTCATCGGCGGTTGCTTGTGCGGCAACGTCCGAATTGTGGCGTCGGGACGCCCATACCGGGTCGGCCTTTGTCACTGTCTCGACTGCCGCAAGCATCATGGGGCCCTTTTTCACGCTTCCGCGGTGTTCCCTCAGGATGCGGTGACGATCGATGGCGAAACACGCGACTATGCCGGGCGGTTTTTCTGTCCCCGCTGCGGCTCCTCGGTCTTCTCACGCAGCGCAGACGAGATCGAAGTGAACCTGGGATCCCTGGATGCCCCGGACCAACTGAAGCCAACCTACGAACTCTGGACCGTCCGCCGCGAGTCCTGGTTGCCGTCGTTTCCGCTCACGAGACGATACGACCGCGATCGTGACGCCACGGGTCGTTTTGAGGAGTAGGTCGCGCGAACGGTCGGGCGACCGGCAGCTTTCGGATCGAATGGCCGTATCATAGAGGGCTATCGGCGGAGTTTGGCGCGCCCGGCAGGACTCGAACCTGCGACCTCATGCTCCGGAGGCATGCGCTCTATCCATCTGAGCTACGGGCGCCGCGGGGCGCGACATTACGCTAAGGCCGCGCGTGGGTAAAGTCATTATGGCCGGCCCTCGGGAAGGGCCAAATCACGGGGCGGCGGCGGTCAGCACCTGGCGGGCGTAGGCGTCGGCGCCCGAGGGCAACGGCCCCAGCGGGTCGTCGATCCAGGCGGCGAGATCGGCCCACACGGTGGGCGCATGCAGGTCGCGCATCAGCATGTGGAAACCGTTCTCGTAAAGGGCCGCCCGTTGGTACCGGCGTTCTACCGCCGGGAGGCTGCCCAGCATCCGGAAGCTGGGTTCGCGGGGGATGATCTCGTCTTTTTCGCCATAGAGCACAAGGGCTTGGCCGGTCAGCCGGGGCGCCGCCGCCAGCGCCGCGTCCATGAGGTCGGCCAAGCCGTGGATGGCATCCACCCGCGTCTCCTTGATGACCAGCGGATCGCGGGAAAGCGCGCGCAGCATCTCGATGTTGTCCGAAGGCTTGAGGCCGAGGCCGCGGCCGCTGACCTTGAGCCACGGCACCGTGTGGGAGGCCACGGCGAGGGCGGCGCGCTGATACCACGGCATCGATTCCCTTCCCCACACCGCCGGCGCCGCCAGGACGACGCCGTCCACGGCCGGTGGCTCGGGGCCGGTCATCGCCGCCATGGCCACGGCGCCGCCCATGCTTTCGCCCAGCAGGTAGAGCGGGATGCCGGGATGGCTCCGGCGGAGCAGCGTCGCCGCCGTCCTGAGATCGGAGGTGAGCGCCGGGATGCCCGGCCACAGGCCGCGCATGGCGGTGGCCCCGAAGCCGCGCTGGTCATAGGCATAGACGGCGACGCCCCGGCCGGCCAGGAACCGGCCGACGTCGGCGAAGGCGTTCGAATAGTCGTTGAAGCCGTGCAGCGCCAGCACCACTGCCCTGAGTGGCCCATCCGGCCGCCAGACCCGCAACGGCAGGGCGGCGCCGTCGGCGGCGATGAAGGTTTCCGCCGCCAGCGCCGGCTCGGCGATCGGTGGGCCTGCCGCCTCGATGCGCGGGGCGCAGGCGGCGGCCAGCAGCAGGACGGCGGCGAGGGCGAGGCGGCGGATCATTTGGCGACCGCGCCCTGGCGGCGGGTCAGCGACAGGAAGATGTCCTCCAACTCGGCCTCCCGCGTGTTGATGTCGACCACGCGCAGTCCGGCCTCGCCGATGGCGGCCAGGATCTGGCCGCTGTCGGTGCGGCTCGGCGGATAGCGGAAGACCAGCTGGCGCCCGTCCTTCAATTCGGGATCGAAACGACTGAGCGCGATGGGCACCGTCAGGAGGTCGATATCCACCGTTACCGTCATTTCCTTGGCGTCGATTCGGTGCAGCAGCCCCTGCGTGGTGTCGCAGGCGATCACCCGGCCGGCGTCGATGATGGCGATGCGATCGCACAGCGCCTGCGCCTCTTCCAGGTAATGGGTGGTCAGCAGCACCGTGGTGCCGCGCATGTTGAGCTCGCGCACCGCCACCCACAGGCGGCGGCGAAGGTCGATGTCGACGCCGGCGGTCGGCTCGTCCAGCACCAGCACGTCCGGCGAATGGACCATCGCCTTGGCGACCAGCAGGCGGCGGCGCATGCCGCCCGAAAGGGTGCGGGTGTAGGCATTGGCCTTATCGCCCAGTTCGACCAGGTCCAAAATCTCGTCGCTGCGCCGCTTCGACGCCGGCACGCCGTAAAGCCCGGCCTGCACCTCGAGCAGTTCGCGCGGCGTGAAGAAGGGGTCGATGTTGAGCTCCTGCGGCACCACGCCGATGGCCCGCCGGGTGGCGCGCGTCTGGGTGTCGATGTCATGGCCGCTGATGGAGACAGTCCCCGAGGTCTTGATGACCAGCCCGGCCAGGATGTTGATCAGCGTCGACTTGCCGGCGCCGTTGGGCCCCAGCAGCCCAAAGAACGAGCCGCGCGGGATCGCCAGCGAGACGTCGATCAGCGCCGGGTGCGGCGGCCGGTGGCGGCTGCCGCGGTAGGTCTTGCAGAGGGCGGAAGTTTCCACCGCGTTGACATTCGGGGTTTCGGCCATGGAGCCTATATAGGAGCTGAGGGCGCGGGAATCCGAAATGCGGCAATCCCGGCGTTGATTGTCCGTTGCCAATCGGTATCATCCCCTCCTCCAGTGGGTCAACGGTGTGTTGGGAGCTTGGGCATGGACGCGGACGAACCCATCTATGTAAACGACAAGCGGGTGGCCTGCGACGGCGGCGGCGGCGCGCTCGGCCATCCCCGCATCTTCCTCAAGATCGGCGACGGGAACGAAACGGTCTGCCCCTACTGTTCGCGGCATTTCATCTACGCCGGCGACTCCGAAACCAGCGCCGCCCACTGAGGCGGGCGCCACCCCGGCCCGGGTTCCCAAAGGAGGGACGATGCAGCACGTCTTCCTGATCGACGGCTCGGGGTTCATCTTCCGCGCCTTCCACGCCCTGCCGCCGATGACCCGGCCGGACGGCACGCCGGTGAACGCCGTCTACGGCTTCACCACCATGATCCTGAAGCTCATCGAGGACACCGACGCCGACCACATCGCCGTCGTCTTCGATACCGCCAGGCGGACCTTCCGCAACGACATCTATTCCGACTACAAGGCGCAGCGCCCGCCGCCGCCCGAGGCGCTGGTCCCGCAGTTCGCTCTGGTGCGCGAGGCCGCCCGCGCCTTCAACGTCGCCCAGGTCGAGATGGAGGGCTACGAGGCCGACGACCTGATTGCCACCTATGCCTGCCTGGCCCACGACAGGGGGGCCAAGGTCACCATCGTCTCTTCCGACAAGGACCTCATGCAGCTGGTCGGCGACGGCATCACGCTCTATGACGCCATGCGCAACCGCGTCATCGGCCCCGACGAGGTGCGCGAGAAGTTCGGCGTCGGCCCCGAGCGGGTCATCGACGTGCAGGCGCTTATGGGGGACGCGACCGACAACGTTCCTGGCGTAAAGGGTATTGGAGATAAATTAGCCGCGAAATTGATCGCGGAATTCGGCTCTCTTGATGAGTTGATCGAGAAGGTTAAGGACCGACAGGCTCTTGCTGACGTTGTCGCACATAAACAGCGTGAACTTGAGGCCAACATTTTCGAAGAAAGCGGAGAAGTTTTTAAACTTAATTCCCCGGAAGACTGCGGGCGGATTCTGCACACGAAATTGGGACTCCAAGGAGGCAAGAAGAAGCAAAACAAGAAAACGGGTGATGAGATTGTCGTCTCCGACACAGAAACGCTGGAAAAACTAGCGTCTGCGGGGCAGCCAATCGCACAACACATCTTGGATTGGCGTTTCTTTTGCCGATTGGACTCTTCCCTTCCTGCCCTAATCGAAAATGGCGCCGAAATGGCCCGGGTGTCGCGCCGCCTCGTCACGCTCTGCAAGGACGTGCCGGTGCCGGCCCCGCTCGAAGCCTTCGCCAAGCGCCTGCCGGACGGCGAAACCGCCGTCTCCTTCCTGCGCGAGCAGGCCTTCCGCTCGCTGATCGCCAAGCTGGAGGGCCGCCTCATGGCCGGCAGCGCCCAGCCGACCGCCGTCGGGCCGGCGCCTGCCGTCATCCCGATGCCGGTCGCCGCCCAGGCCCGCTACGAGCTGGTGCAGGACGAAACCGCGCTGGCCTCGTGGATCGCCGCGGCGCATGCCACCGGCTTCGTGGCGTTCGATACCGAGACCACCTCGCTCGATGCGATGACGGCGAAGCTGGTCGGCGTTTCGCTCGCCGTCGAGCCGGGGCACGCCTGCTATATCCCGCTCGGCCATCAGGCGCCGGCCGCCCAGGGGGCGCTCGATTTCGGCGGCGACGCCCCCACCGGCCAGTCGGAAATCCGCCAGATCCCGATGGCCCGCGCCATCGAGCTCTTAAAACCGCTGCTGGAGGACGACTCGGTCCTCAAGATCGGCCAGAACATCAAGTACGACATGCAGGTGCTGGCCAACCTGGGCGTTGCGGTGGGGCCCATCGACGACACCATGCTGATCAGCTACGTGCTCGACGGCGCGCTGCACGGCCACGGTATGGACGAACTGGCCCAACTCCACCTCGACCACACGACCGTCAAGTACAATGACGTGGTCGGCACCGGCAAGAACCGGGTCACCTTCGATCGGGTGGCCCTCGAAGCCGCCCGCGACTACGCCGCCGAGGACGCCGACGTCACGCTTAAATTGTACAACGTGCTCAAGCCCCGGCTGATTGCCGAGCGCATGGTGACGGTCTACGAGACCATGGACCGCCCGCTGGTGCCGGTGCTGGAACGGATGGAGCGCTGGGGCATCAAGGTCGACGCCACCGAACTCAAGCGCCTCAGCGACGATTTCGCCGGCCGTCTGGTCGATCTGGAAGACAAGATCCACCAGCTGGTCGGCCGGCCCTTCAACGTCGCCTCGCCCAAGCAGCTGGGCGAGGTGCTGTTCGAGGACATGGGGCTGGCCGGCGGCAAGAAGGGCAAGACAGGGGCCTATTCGACCGATGCCGAGGTGCTGGAAGCCTTGGCCGCCGAGGGCCACGACCTGCCGGCCCGGGTGCTCGACTGGCGCCAGCTGGCCAAGCTCAAGAGCACCTACACCGACACCCTGATCGGCCAGATCAATCCGAGGACGGGACGCGTCCATACCAGCTACGCCATGGCCGCCACCTCGACGGGGCGGCTGGCCTCGACCGATCCCAACCTCCAGAACATCCCGATTCGCACCGAAGAGGGGCGCAAGATCCGCCGCGCCTTCATCGCCGAGCCGGGCTTCAAGCTCTTGTCCGCCGACTACTCGCAGATCGAGCTTCGCTTGCTTGCCCACGTCGCCGGCATCGAGGCGCTGAAGGAGGCCTTCCATGGCGGCCTCGACATCCACGCGATGACGGCGTCGCAGGTATTCGGGGTGCCGATCGAGGGCATGGACCCGATGGTCCGGCGCAAGGCCAAGGCCATCAACTTCGGCATTATCTACGGCATCTCGGCCTTCGGCCTGGCCCGCCAGTTAAGCATTCCACGGGGCGAGGCCGACGCCTACATCCAGGCCTATTTCGCCCGCTACCCCGGCATCCGCGACTACATGGAAAAGACCAAGGAAGAGGCCCGCACCCGGGGCGTCGTCACCACGCTGTTCGGGCGGCGCTGCCCGACGCCGGGCATTGCCGATCGCAATCCCTCCATGCGCAACTTCGCCGAACGGGCGGCCATCAACGCCCCCATCCAGGGCGGCGCCGCCGACATCATCAAGCGCGCCATGGTGAAACTGCCGGCGGCGCTCGAGGCCGCCAACCTCTCGGCCCGCATGCTCTTGCAGGTGCACGACGAACTGGTCTTCGAGGTGCCCGACGCCGAAACCGAAGCCACCGCCGCCGTGGTCAAGACGGTGATGGAAGGCGCCGCGAAGCTGGACGTGCCCCTGGTGGTGGATACCGGCATCGCGCAGAGCTGGGACGAGGCGCATTAATTCCCCAAAGTACCGTCATGGCCGCACTTGTTGCGGCCATCCACGACTTTCTTCCTTCTGTCGGCCCGAAGACGTGGATGCCCGCAACGAGTGCGGGCATGACGAGGGTTGAGCGGAGAACTGGCCCCTTACCCGCAGCCGGCCACGCACGTGCCTTGGCCGTCGAACTCCATGGTCTTGCCGCTGAGCGGCAGGTGGACCGGCGCCTTGGTGGCCTTGATGAAGGCTTCCGTCTTGCTGCCCGGCTTGACCTTGCCGCCCTCGGTCGCCGCCTCGTTGGCGTGGGACGCGATCACCGAGTTCGGCTGCACCAGATCGTTGACCACATAGGCCGCCTCCTGGGGACCGGTGCTGAAAATGCCGCCGATGTTCATGACCACCAGGTTGGCCTTGAGGAACTGGTGCACCACCGTGTCCTGCTCGGCGGTGACCCCGGTGTCGCCCGACAGATAGGCGACTAGGCCGTTGCTGAACTTGAGAACGTAGCCGCCGGGCGGGCCGACGTAGGCGGTGAGCCCCGACTCGGCCATGTGCTTGGCGATCTCACCTTCGAGGAAGGCCGGGCTGATGCCGTTGGAATGCACCGCCGGCACGCTGTAGATGGAAACCCCGCCCAACTGGCGCACGCCGCCGAAGCGCACCAGCAGCACCTGATCGACGGTGCCGCCCGCTGCCGGCACCTTCTTGTTGAACCAGCTGTTCATCTCGCCGCCGACGAAGAACTTGGCCTTCTTGCCGACCACGACCTTCACCGTCACGCTTTCCGGCGTCGCCTTGACCGACATATCGGGCTTGTCGCAGGTGCCGGCGTCGGGGCCGGAGCCGTAGGCATCGCCCAGGTGGTCGCCGTGCACGTGGCTCAACAGCACGCCGTCGATGCGGCCCAGCCGCTCGTCTTCGGGCCCGCGCACCGTGCGCCCGGCGTCATAAAGGATGCGCGTGCCGTCCGGGTCCTCGAAAATCATCGCCCGGTCGAAGGCGCAGAACTCGCCGGCGTGGCTGCCCAACGGCGTGATCTTGACGTTGGCCGCAAGGGCGGGCGCCGCCGCCAAGAGGCCGATGCCGACGGCCGCCGCCGCCAGCGCGCGCGCAGGTTGGTGCATGGCTGGTCTCTCCCGTTTCTCGTGGCTCCCTGAAAAGGCTCCGCCGGAGCCTCCCTCCCGATATTCGGTCGGGCCCCGGAGATTTCAACAACCGGTTTCATGAACACCTGAAAACGTCCCGTATTCCGTGCGGCGGAAAAAACAGCCATATGTTCTGGCGACTAATTTTGGGGACACCATATTTAATTCCCAAAACGCCTTGTCGCCATTCAAGTCAATACGGGTGAATTAAATATGGTGTCCCCAAAATTGCACGCGGCAAGGGAGGCGGGAATAGCCGATCTGCTCGTCAACATCGACGTCGATGACCTGGACCGTGCCGTCGCCTTCTATGGCGGGGCCTTCGGGCTCACGGTCGGGCGGCGCTTCGGCGCCTTCGGGGTCGAGATGCTGGGGGGCAATGCGCCCCTCTACCTGCTGGCCAGGCCCGAGGGCTCGCGCGTCTCGTCCTCGGCGATGGCCTCGCGACGCGCCTACGACCGCCACTGGACGCCGGTGCACCTCGACTTCGTGGTTCCCGACATCGAGGCGGCGGTCGCGAAGGCCGAGCGGGCCGGCGCCACCCGCGAGGGCGCCATCTCCACCCATCCGTGGGGCCGGCTGGCCACGCTCGCCGACCCCTTCGGCCACGGCTTCTGCCTGATCGAATTCCTCGGCCGCGGTTACGACGAAATCGCCGACGGCGGCGCCTAGCCGAACATCTTGTCCCCGCGCTCGTCGATGATGCGTTTGCCCTTCTCGACGGCCATGGCGGCTGCGTCGTCCCGGGTCGAGTGGGTATCGGCGCGGATGAAGGCGTGCTCTTTCGTGACGCCCGCGAAATCCTTGCGGATGACGCCGGCGGTCAGCCAGTGGCCGCCCTGTTTATTGGCCGTCGGGTGGATGCGGTAGCCCTTGTACTCGACCCCTTCCGGGCCGATGCGCGGGGCGTCGCCTTCGCCGCCCTCTTCGTCCGCCTCCCGGCCGCCGCCGAACAGACCTTTCAGGAAACCGCCGATGCCCATGTCCGTCCTCCCGCCATTTGCGGTCAGTTTAGCGCCAAGCGATGATGGGCGGGGACCCTTTTCTTTTCGTCATGCCCGCACGGCCATGACGTTTTAAGGAAGGCCCCGGTGGCCCGCCGCGCCTTCTACGCGCTGCCGATCAGGATGCCAGTGGCGAAGACGATGAGGCCGCCGACCACCACCTCGAAGGCGGCCTGCAGGAATTTGGTGTCCATGTAGCGGGCGCGCACCCAGGCGATGGCCCACAACTCGACCACCACCACGGCGATGGCCAGCGCGGTGGCCGTCTGGAAGTCGGCGATCAGGTAGGGCAGCGTATGGCCGACGCCGCCCACCGCCGTCATCAGGCCGGAGATCAGGCCGCGCACCCACGGCCGGCCGCGCCCGGTCAGCGAGCCGTCGTCCGACATCGCCTCGGCGAAGCCCATGGAGACGCCGGCGCCGATCGAGGCGGCCAGTCCGACCAGGAAGGTTTCCCACGTGTTGTGGGTGGCGAACGCGGCGGCGAACAAGGGGGCCAGGGTGGAGACCGAGCCGTCCATCAGCCCGGCCAGGCCCGGCTGCACCACCTGCAGCAGGAACATGCGCCGGCGGGTTTCCTCCTCCTCCTTGGCGGCGTCGGTGGTGACGTGCAATTCGGTGAGTTTCGAGGCCAGCGACTCGTGGCTGCGCTCGGCCGCCGCCAGGTCGCCCAGCAGCTTGCGCACGCTGGCGTCGCCGGTGCGCTCGAGCGCCCGCTCGTAGAAGCGGCGCGTTTCGTATTCCATGGTCTCGGCCTGCTTGCGCACCGTCTCCAGGCGCAGGGGCCGTACCCGCCACAGCGCCGGGCGCACGACGAAGCCCTTGACGTCCTGGCGGCGAATCAGCGGGATATGTTCGCCGAACGCCGTCCGGTGCGCCTCGATCAGGCGGCGGCGGTGCAGGTTCTCCTCTTCCGCCATTTCCGCGAACACCTTGGCCGAGGCCGGGAAGTTGTCCTTGAGGCCGTCGGCGTAGTCGGCGTAGACGCGGGCGTCCTCTTCCTCGAGCGCGATGGCCAGCGCCAGGATCTCCTGCTCGCTCAGCTCGGAAAAACGCTTCACGGATGCTTCCTCCCCCTGATTGCAGCCGGTCACCGGCTGGTTTCGGGGGTTATATAGTGCCGGGCTCGCGGGCGGTGCAAGAAACGCTAGGCGGGCAGAGGGCTGCCGGCGCGTTTCGCCGCCCGCTTCCGCCAGCGGTCGAAGAGCCGCCAGCCGAGCAGGGCGGCCAGGATGAAGGCGTAGACCGTCGCCTCGCGGTAACCGGCCTTGATCATCAGGAAATAGTGGATGACGCCGAGCACGCTGGCCGCATAGACGGCGCGGTGCAGGGCCTGCCAGCGCTTGCCGCCCAGGCGCTTGATCCAGCCCTTGGTCGAGGTGACGGCGAGCGGGAGGAGCAGCGCGAAGGCGGCCATGCCGATGGTGATGTAGGTGCGCTTGGCGATGTCGGCCCAGATGGCGGCCCAGTCGAAGAACTGATCGAGGCCGACGTAGGCCGCGAAGTGCAGGAACACGTAAAAGAAGGCGAACAGCCCGATCATGCGGCGGAATCGGGCCAGCACGGAAAAGCCCGTGATTTCCCGCAGGGGGGTGACGGCCAGCGCGATCAGAAGAAAGCGCAGGCCCCAGTCCCCGAAGTGGCGGATGGTGGCCTCGATCGGATTGGCGCCCAGCCCGCCGCTGGCCGCCAGCCACGCCGCCCAGATGAGCGGGCCGAGGCAGACGGCGAAGACGGCCGGCTTGACGATCCGGCGCAAGCGCTGCTCGCGGGTCATGGTCATCCTGGGTGGGGCGTGAGCGGCCTAATAGAACTTACGCAGGTCCATGCCGGCGTACAAGCCGGCGACCTCTTCAGCGTAGCCGTTGAACATCAGGGTGTCGCGTCTCAGAAACTGGCCGATACGCCGCTCCTTGGCCTGGCTCCAGCGCGGGTGGTCGACGGTCGGGTTGACGTTGGCGTAGAAGCCGTACTCGACCGGCCCCTGCTGATTCCAGGTGGTCGGTGGCTCGGTGTCGGTGAAGGTGATCTTGACGATCGACTTTATCGACTTGAAGCCGTACTTCCACGGCACCATCAGGCGCAAGGGCGCGCCGTTCTGGGGCAACAGTTCCTCGCCGTAGAGGCCGACCGCCAGGATGGACAGGGGGTGCATGGCCTCGTCCATCCGCAGGCCCTCGACATAGGGCCAGGGCAGCAGGCGGGTGCGCTGGCCGGGCATTTCCTCGGGCCGTACGACGGTCTCGAAGGCGACGTACTTGGCCTGCGATGTCGGGCCATAGCGATTCAGCACGTCGGCCAGCGGCACGCCGACCCAGGGGATGACCATCGACCACGCCTCGACGCAGCGCAGGCGATAGATGCGCTCCTCGAGCGTGATGCCCTTGATGACGTCCTCGTAGGCATAGGTGCCCGGCTTTTCGCAATGTCCGCCGACCGCGACACTCCAAGGCTTCGGCTTGAAGTTCTTGGAATTGCGCTGAGGGTCGGTCTTGTCGCCGCCGAATTCGTAAAAGTTGTTGTAACTGGTGACCGACATCACCGAGGTCGGCTCCTCGTCGGTGGAAAACTTTCCCTTGGTCACGCCCTGCAGCGCCGCCTCGGCCGGGGCCGGCAGGAAATGGCCGGCCGCCAGGCCGGCGCCGGCCACGGCGGCGGTCCTGAGAAAGCGGCGGCGCTCCTCGAACACGGCCTTGGGCGTGATCTCGGAGGACTTGACGTCGGAGGCCCTGGCGAAACGGATCAGCATGCTTGGGGTGTCCTTTTGTGAAGCCTACTTGGCGGCGAGACCGGCCTTGATGTCGGGCCAGTTCTTGTCGGCCTTGCCGATGTTGCCGGGGATGTCCTGGGCCCAGCGCGATTGCACCGACTGGGAATAGTTGAGATAGAGCTTGTCGCCCTCGATGCGCCAGGCGGCGGGGTCGATCTCGGCTGTATAGCCCTCCGACACCGCCCAGGCGCAGAAGCCGCCGTATTGCGGAGCGAATTTCTCGGGCTCGGCGGCGAAGGCGTCGCGGTGCTCGGCGCTGGCGAAGCGCCACGTGACGCCCATCCACTCGTGGCTGAATTCGGCCTTGCCGGGGACGGGCTTGCCGTCGGTGAAATAGGCGACCGGGTCGTAGCCCCTGATGGCCGCCCCATCGTCGGTGAAGACCGTCATGCCGGCCTGGGCCGGGGCGGCGACGCCGACGGCCGCCAGCAGGAACAGGAAGACGCCGAAAAGGAAAGCGGCCGGGGTACGCCGCGCGATGGAGGTTTCTGGGGTCATGATCGTCTCTCCCGCCGGGATGCCCGGCTCCAGAGAATCCGCCGGCCGTACGCCGTTTTGCGGCCCGGCCCTGGCGGACATCTGGTGACGTGGGGATGGGGGTGCGAATAACAAGCCCGTGAAGGGAAGGTGAGCGCCATCGCACCGGCCGCGCGCCGAAATCGCTGCTTTCGTCTTGCGGCGCGGGCCGCCAGGGCCTAATTCCTTGGGGAGCCGGGCCGATGGGGGTCGCCCGGACGGTCTGGCGCGTGGTCGGGCCACGGATGGGGTTCTGGTTTGGGGGCTCTCCTTGCGGGTGCTGTATCACCTTTGGCTGTCGCCGTTCTGTCGTAAGGTGCGGGTCGTTCTCCACGAGAAGAGAATCGAATTCGACCTTCGGGCCGAACAGGTGTGGGAACGGCGCGAAGCTTTCCTGGCCTTGAACCCGGCCGGCGAGGTGCCGGTGCTGGTCGAGCCCGACGGCACGGCGCTGTGCGGCAGCGACGCCATCTGCGAATGTGTGGACGAAATCACGCCCGAGCCGCCGCTGATCGGCCCCCACCCTTTCCTGAGGGCCGAGGTGCGCCGTCTGGTCGGCTGGTTCGATCAGAAGTTCAATCGCGAGGTCACCGAGAACCTGGTCGGCGAGAAGATGACCAAGCGCTTCTTAGGATTGGGCGAGCCCGACTCGAGCGCGATCCGCGCCGGCCACGCCAACGTTCACACCCACCTCGACTACATCGGCTTTTTGATGCGCCACCGCAAATGGCTGGCCGGCGACTATTTCTCGCTGGCCGACATCGCGGCGGCCGCCCACCTCTCTACCGTCGACTACCTGGGCGACGTGCCGTGGGAGGACCACCCCGAGGCCAAGGACTGGTACGCCCGCGTCAAGTCGCGGCCGAGCTTCCGGCCGCTGCTGGCCGATCACATCCCGGGGGCGCCGCCGCCCCGCCACTACGCCGACCTCGACTTCTGAGCGGCCTAGCGTCCGGAGGCGAGGCCGGGGAAGAGGGCGGCAAGGGCGGGTGGGGCGGCGATCCGCCAGTGCGGATGAAGGGCCAGCAACGCCGCTTCGCGCAGCCGCCGCACCTCCCCCGTTTCGACATGGATGAACGAGACGAACCGGTAAAGCCCGCTGGTTTCCGAGACGGCGAGCCACAGGCCCTCGGCGGTCCGGACCAGATCGCCCGGCTGCGGGTGTGGCAGGGCGCCGGATTGCTCCGCCAAGTTTGCATCGGCGATGAACACAAGCCTGGCGCCGCAATCGGTCAGCCGGTCCTCGGGATCGATGAAGTCGAGCCGATGGCCGCCCCCGGCGACGGGGGAAAGCGCCACCGTGTAATCCTGAAGGTGCCCTTTGGCGCGGCGCTGCCCCTTCAGGCACAGCGCCTGGGGGCCGTCCACCATCGGGCGCAGCACACTGTGGCCGGCCAGCACTTCCAGGGCCGGCCGCTCGACGAACCCGCCCGGTTCAGCCATTGCCGTTCCCGAGGTCGAGCGCCTGGAGGTTGCCCTGGGCGTTGGTCGCCGCCGCGGTGCCCGGCGCCACTTCGATGACCTTGAGCCAATCGGCGCGGGCGCCGGCGGCATCGCCCTTGAGCCGGCGCAGGATGCCGCGTTCCAGCAGGGCGTCGGGGTTGAGCGAATCGAGGGTGAGGGCCCGGTCGATATCGGCGGCGGCGGTATCCGGCTCTTCGAGGTAGCGATGCGCCGCGGCCCGGAAGGTGTAGGCCTCGGTGAGGTCGGGGTCGAGTTCGAGCGCCCGCGTGAAGTCGGCGACCGCCGGCCGATAGGAGCGGAAGCCGGCGCGCGCCAGGCCACGGTCGATCCACAGTTCGGGGTCCTCGGGGTTGAGGCCGACCGCCGCCGTCAGCACGTCGTCGGCCCGCTCGGGGTTGTTGTCCTGCATCCATCCCTGGGCGGCCTGGGCCAGCAGCTCGGCCTTGAACTTGGGGCCGGACTTGACGGACTGGGCCAGCGCCTCGAATCGCCTCGCCGCCTCGCCGTATTGCTGGAGGTAAAACAGCGCCTTGGCCTGGCAGTGCGAGGCGGCGTCGCCTCCGCCCAGGTCGCGCCATGCGATGGCCTCGTCGAAGGCCTCCCCGGGGGCGGTTTCGGCGAGCGCCATGCAGGCGACGTACCGGCGGGCCGCCTGGCGGTCCGTTTCTTCGTCGGCCGCCGCCGGCCCGGCCATCAGGCAGGCCAGTCCCGCGAAACCCATGATCCAACTGCGTAACACGGCCCTGTTCCTCCACCGCCGGGGCCGATAGACTTCCGGCTTCCGGGCTGGAATGCAAGGGCCCTGATCGAAGGAAACGGAGTTCGCCCCGCCATGAGCGCCGAAAGCCCCCGCCTGTTCTGTTTCGGCCTCGGCTATTCGGCTACCCACCTTGCCCGTCGGCTGATGGCCCAAAGGTGGTCGGTGGCCGGCACCTGCCAAAGCGAGGAGAAGCGCCGCGACTTGGCCGCTCTCGGCATCGAGGCTCATCTCTTCGATCGCGAGCGGCCGTTGGCCGACGCTGCCGGGGTATTGGCCGGAGCCACCCATCTGCTGAGCTCGGTGCCCCCCGACGGGGCCGGCGATCCGGTGCTCGATACTCTTCGTCCGGTCCTCGTCTCGGCTGCCGGCTGGCGCTGGGCGGGGTACCTGTCGACCACCGGGGTCTACGGCGATACCGGCGGCGCCGTAATCGACGAGGGGGCGCCGTCCGCCCCCACTTCCGAGCGCGGCCGGCGCCGCGTCGCCGCCGAGTCCGCGTGGCTGGCTTTGCACCACGGCCACGGGGTGCCGGTCCACATCTTCCGGCTGGCCGGCATCTACGGGCCCGGCCGCAGCGCGCTTGATCGGGTCCGCGAGGGAACCGCCCAGCGCGTGATCAAGCCTGGCCATGCTTTCGGGCGCATCCACGTCGAGGACATCGCCCATGTGCTGATGGCCTCGATGGCAAAGCCCGATCCCGGCGCGGTCTATAACGTTTGCGACGACGAGCCGGCGGCGCCGGCCGAAGTCATCGCCTTCGCCTGCCAACTGTTGGGCGTCCCGCTACCGCCGCCGGTGGCGTTCGCGGAAGCCCGAAAGACAATGTCGCCGATGGCGCTTTCCTTCTGGCGCGACAACCGCCGCGTCGACAACGGGCGCATCAAGCGCGACCTCGGGGTTAGGCTCGCCTATCCCACCTACCGCGAAGGACTGGCGGCGATCCTGTCGGGAGAAGGCCTCTAAACCAAAATATCGACCACCTTGCTGGGATCGGACCGGAAGGTTGAGCCGGTGTCGAGGGACGGCAGCGATTCCCATTCGAGGCCGGAAAGGCAGGCCAGCCCCGCCGCCGTGATGTCGAAGCGGGCGATTTCCTTGTCGGTCTGGGCGGCGACCTCCTTGTCGGCCTTGGATAGCAGGGCTGACACCTCGGTCAGCGTCGCATGCAGGGTGCCGAGCACTCGGGATAGCGCCTTTTGGTAAGGCTCTAGCGCCGGGTCGGTGGCGCCGGAGGCGACTGAGCCATCCGTGGTCTTGAGGCCGTTGACAATGGACTCGACGGCCGCCAGCACCTCCTTGCACTGCGCCGTCATGGCGGCCACGCGGTTGGGCAGGCCGGTCTGGGTGGCGGCGTCGGCCTGGATCTTGACGACGTCGGCCAGCTGGCCGGCAATCACCAGTTTACTTTTGGGGTCGCTCGCTTCCTCCAGCGTGGCCATGGTCGGCAGCACCGAGCGGCCGCGGCTGTCGGTCGGAAAGGAATAGCCGGTGTAGGGCGAGCTGAAGCTGCTGGAAAACGTGGAGTAGGGGGTTGTGATGCCGTTGGCGGCACTTAGCAGGTAGAGGCCATAATATCCGGAGCTGGTCGTCACCATTCTTCGTCGCCTCCTGTCTCGGGCCTTCGTCGACCGGCAGCTTTTGCCGGGGCTGGGCCCCCGCACGGCAGGACTTGCCCGCCCGAGCGGTTGATCGACCCCATCCGCCGGCCCACCGCACCGCTTGGCTGATACCGTCGCAAAAGTCGTGCCGGCCGGGTTGGTCCCTATTGAGGGGCGTTGAGGAGAGCTTCCAGGGTACGCCCGAGGCGGTCCAGGTCGTGCGGCTGGGACAACCGATGGTCACCGGCCTTGACGAACTGGATCTCGACGTCGTCGCTCTCCAGCATCTGGCAGAGCTTGAGGCTGGTCTGCCAGGGCACGTCGGGGTCCCGCATGCCGTGGAGGATGCGCACCGGGCAGGTCAGTGGCATCCTGCGGCGCAGGACCAGATGCCGGCGGCCGTCCTCGATCAGGGCCTGGGTGAAGGGTGTCGGATCGGGACCGTAGAGGCTGTGCACGTAAACCACGCCGTCGCGCTCGAGGGTCGCCTTCTGTTCGGCCGAAAGGCCCTGCATCAGCAGGTCCTCGGTGAAATCGGGGGCCGGCGCGATGCCCAGCATCCCGGCCACGCGTCCGGGCCGGGCCAGTGCCGCAAGCAGCATGATCCAGCCGCCCATCGAGGAGCCGACCAGAACCTGCGGCCCCTCGGTCAGCCCGTCGAGCGCCGCCACCGCATCGCCGGCCCAGCGGCCGATGGTCCCCTCGGTGAAGGTGCCGGAGGAAGCGCCGCAGCCGAAATAGTCGAAGCGCAGGCAGGCCTGGCCGCGCGCCTGGCACAGCGCCTCGACGAATAGCGCCTTGCCGCTGGTCATGTCCGACATGAAGCCCGGCAGGAACACGACGCCGGGTGATTTTCCGGGTGTTCTGTGGTAGGCGATTGCCGTGCCGTCGGTGCGTGTTAATATCCGAGGCGCGGGGGGGGCGACGGTCGCGTCGTTCATGTCTCAAACCAATCTTGGATTGCTGTTCCGGATGAACGAGGAAGCGCAAGATATCACCGGCGCGCCGCCGGTGGAACAGGAGCCGGATTCGCTGGTGCCCTCAGGCGTGCGGCGGGTCACGGTGCTGCAGGTGCTGCCGTCGTTGGGTGCCGGCGGCGGCGTCGAACGCGGCACCGTCGAGATCGCCAGGGCCATCGTCGAGGCGGGGGGCCGCTCGCTGGTCGCCTCGGCCGGCGGCCTCATGGTCCATGACCTGACGCGGGCCAAGGCCGAGCATTTCGCCCTGCCGGTCGACAGCAAGAACCCCCTGGTCATGCGCGCCAACATCGCCCGCCTGGCCCGCCTGATCGTCGAGGAAAACGTCGACATCGTGCACGCCCGCTCGCGGGCCCCGGCCTGGAGCGCCTGTTATGCCGCGGCGCGGACCGGCCGGCGTTTCGTCACCACCTTCCACGGCACCTACGGGGCGGGCAATCCGCTGAAGCGCAAGTACAACTCCATCATGACGCGGGGCGAGCGGGTGATTGCCATCTCGTCCTTCATTGCCGGCCATGTCCACCAGATCTACGGCGTGCCGGCGGCGCGCATCCGGGTGATCCCGCGCGGCGTCGACCTCGAGCGCTTCGATCCGGCGCGCGTTTCGGCCGAGAGGGTGGCGCAGCTGGCCAGCCAGTGGCGCCTGGGCGACGGCCTGCCGGTCATCATGCTTCCCGGCCGCCTGACCCGCTGGAAGGGCCAGACGGTGTTCCTCGAAGCCATCGCCCGGCTGGGCCGCAAGGACATTCGCTGCGTGCTGGTCGGCTCCGACCAGGGGCGGGCCGATTATCGCCGCGAGCTGGAAGACATCATCTCCCGCCACGACCTGGGCGAGGTGGTGCGGATCGTCGACCATTGCGCCGACATGCCGGCCGCCTACATGCTGACCGATGTCGTGGTGTCGGCCTCGACCGACCCGGAAGCCTTCGGCCGCGTGGTCCCCGAGGCCCAGGCCCTTGGCCGCCCGGTGATCGCCAGCGATCACGGCGGGGCGCGTGAAACCATCATCGAGGGCGAGACCGGCTGGCTGACCCCCCCGGGCGACGCCCAGACCCTGGCCGCCACCCTTCAGCGGGTCCTGGAGATCGGCCCGGAGGCCCGCCAGGGGCTGGCCGAGCGGGCCATCACCTATGTCCGCGCCAACTTCTCGAAGGACGCCATGTGCGACAAGACGCTCGACGTCTACAACGAGGTCCTCAACCTGAAGCCGGGGGAGTGATGGACGGCCAGACGCGCATTCTGGTCATCAAGCTGGGGGCGCTGGGCGACTTCGTGCAGGCGCTGGGCCCCTTCGCCGCCATTCGGCGCCATCACGCGGACGCCTGGATCACGCTGCTGACGACGGCGCCCTATGCCAACCTGGCCTATGCCAGCGGCTATTTCGACGAGATCTGGGTCGATCGGCGCTCCTACATGCCCCGCCACATCCTGGCCCTGCGCGGCTGGCTGCGCCGCACCCGTTTCCAGCGCGTCTACGACCTCCAGACGTCGCGCCGCAGTTCGTTCTACTTCTACCTGTTCTGGTCGGGGCCGTATCCCGAGTGGTCGGGGATCGCCAAGGGCTGCTCGTACCCGCACACCAATCCCGGGCGCGACGTCATGCATACCCTGGACCGCCAGGCCGAACAGCTGCGCATGGCGGGAATCGAGGAGGTGCCGGCCCCCGACGTTTCGTGGGCCGAACCCGACATCGAGAAGTTCGGTCTTGCCGGCCGCTATGCCCTGCTGGCGGCGGGTGGGGCGTCGCATCGCCCGGCCAAGCGCTGGCCGGCCGAACGCTTCGCCGAGCTGGCCGGCTGGCTGTCGCGCCAGGGAATCACCCCCGTCCTTCTCGGCACCAAGGCCGAGTCCCGGGCCCTTGAGGCCATCGCGGCGGCCTGCCCATCGGCCCGATCCCTGGCCGGCGATACCGATTTCCTCGACATTGTCGGGCTGGCGCGCGGGGCCGTTTGCGCCATCGGCAACGATACCGGCCCGATGCACCTGATCGCGGTGGCGGGCTGCCCGTCGGTGGTCCTCTATTCGGCGGAATCCGATCCGGCGCTGTGCGCGCCGCGGGGGGCGCGGGTTGTGGTCCTGCGCCGGCCGTCGCTCGATCAGTTGGCGTCCGGCGACGTCGAGAAGGTGTTGGCCGCCATGTGGCAGGAAAAGAGCGTATCCTAGGCGAGCGTTGCCGCCGACGCGGATTTTCCGGCAAAATCCTTGACATGCCGCCCCGAATTGCGGACATAAGGGGCGCTTTCATCCGAACGGAACACGGACGATGTACGCGTTGATCATGACGGCGGCGGCGACCACTACCACGCCCCTGAGGGGGTCGTGACGTCCTGCCGTTGTGTCGAACGCGGACGCCCGAGCCCTCCAGCCCCCGGCTTGGAGGGTTTTTCGTTTGGAGCCGGGGCATGATGGTTGAAGTTTGAAGGGAGCGTCCCTGTCCCTGCGGTTGGCGCCGGGGCGGGACGGAAGGAACGATGGAACAGACAGCGGTGAGTCAGGATAAACCGGTCCGCATCACGCTTCCGGACGGCAGCGTCAAGGAATACGGCGGCCCGGTCACCGGGGCACGAATCGCCGCCGACATCGGTCCCGGCCTGGCCAAGGCGGCGCTGGCCGCCCAGGTCGACGGCAAGCTGTGGGACCTGGCCCGCGAGATCGAGACGGACGCCTCCGTGGCCCTGGTCACCCGCAAAGACGATGCGGCCCTCGAACTGGTCCGCCACGACGCCGCCCATGTCATGGCCCAGGCCGTGCAGGAACTGTTCCCCGACACCCAGGTGACCATCGGTCCGGCCATCGAAAACGGCTTCTATTACGACTTCGCGCGCAAGGACCCGTTCACGCCTGAGGACCTTGAGAAAATCGAGAAGCGGATGGCCGAGATCGTCGATCGCGACCTGCCGCTGGTGCGCGAGGTTTGGAATCGCGACGCCGCGATCAAAATGTTCGAGGGCATGGGCGAGAAATACAAGGCCGAGATCATCCGCGACCTGCCCGCCGACGAGGTGGTCACCGTCTATCGCCAGGGTGACTGGCTCGACCTCTGCCGCGGCCCCCATCTGCCGTCGACCGGCAAGTTGGGCAAGGCCTTCAAGCTGATGAAGCTGGCCGGCGCCTACTGGCGCGGCGACTCGAAGAACGAGATGCTGCAGCGCATCTACGGCACCGCCTGGATCGAGGAGAAGGACCTCAAGGCCTACCTCACCATGCTGGAGGAGGCCGAGAAGCGCGACCATCGGCGCCTGGGGCGCGAGATGGATCTCTTCCACCTCCAGGAGGAAGCCCAGGGCTCGGTGTTCTGGCACCCCCACGGCTGGACGCTCTATCGCAACCTGCAGACCTATATGCGCGCCCGGCTGGATGCGGCCGGCTATGTCGAGGTCAACACGCCGCAGCTGGTGGATCGCGCCCTGTGGGAGAAGTCCGGCCACTGGGAGAAGTTCGCCCAGCACATGTTCACCTCGGAAGTCGAGGACAAGACGCTCGCCATCAAGCCGATGAACTGCCCCTGCCATGTGCAGATCTTCAACCAGGGCATGAAGAGCTACCGCGATCTGCCGCTGCGCATGGCCGAGTTCGGATCGTGCCATCGCAACGAGCCGTCGGGCGCGCTGCACGGCCTGATGCGGGTGCGCGCCTTCACCCAGGACGACGCCCACATCTTCTGCACGGAAGACCAGATTACCAGCGAGACGCGTACCTTCTGCGAGCTGCTGCTGTCGGTCTACAAGGACCTCGGATTCGACGAAGTGCGAGTGAAGTTTTCCGACCGTCCGCCGGTCAGGGCGGGCTCGGATGAGACCTGGGACAAGGCCGAAGAGGCGCTTCGGGTAGCCACCGAGGCGGCCGGCCTGGAATGGACGCTCAACCCCGGCGAGGGCGCCTTCTATGGCCCCAAGCTGGAATTCGTGCTGCGCGACGCCATCGGCCGCGACTGGCAATGCGGCACGCTGCAGGTCGATTTCGTGCTGCCCGAACGGCTGGGCGCCGATTACATCGGCGAGGACGGCGAGAAGCACCGCACCGTGATGCTGCACCGCGCCATCCTGGGCTCCTTCGAGCGCTTCATCGGCATCCTGATCGAGAACTACGCCGGCAAGTTCCCGCTGTGGCTGGCCCCCCTCAAGGCGGTGGTCGCCCCCATCACCAACGATGTCGACGGCTACGCCCGCGAGGTGGCGGCGGTCTTCAACGCGGCGGGAATCCGCTGCGACCTCGACCTGCGCAACGAGAAGATCAACTACAAGATTCGCGAACACAGCCTCGCCAAGGTGCCGGTGATTGCCGTGGTCGGGGCGCGGGAGGCCGAGCAGCGGACCGTGGCTCTGCGCCGCCTGGGCGGCCAGGCCCAAGAAATTCTTGCACTGGAAGAGGCAGTCGCTAGACTTGGCCGGGAAGCGGCGAGCCCGCTTGTGCACGGCTAGCCGACCGATGCGTGTGTCACGCGTTTCCCTTACCGGGCCCAATGTTGCCGGGAAGGGGAGGTGTGGCGTTTTGTTCATTGTTAGAGAAGGAGGCGTTACATAGCACGACCGCCCATGAACCAGCCGCCGGACCGCAAGGGCCCGCGGGTGAATGAAGAGATCAAGGTGCCCTCCATCCGACTCGTCGACGCCGACGGGGGAATGGTCGGCGTGGTTTCCCTGCAGGAAGGCCTGGAGATGGCCTCGGAAGTGGGTCTCGATCTGGTCGAGGTCTCGCCCGCCGCCGAGCCGCCGGTCTGCAAGATCCTCGATTACGGGAAGTTCAAGTACGCCGAACAGAAGAAGCGGAACGAGGCGCGCAAGAAGCAGAAGGTCATCGAGATCAAGGAGCTCAAGATGCGTCCCGGCATCGAGGAGCACGATTACCAGACCAAGATGCGCAGCATGTTCCGATTCCTCGATGAGGGGGACAAGGTCAAGATCACCATCCGTTTCAGGGGCCGCGAGATGGCCCACCAGGACTTGGGCGTGCGGGTTCTCGATCGCATCCAGCAGGATGTCGGCGACATCGCCAAGATCGAGCAGACTCCGCGGACCGAGGGGCGGATGATGACCATGGTCGTCGCGCCCAAGTGAGCCGGCCCGGATGACGGGGCCGCCCACCTGAGGTGGGCGGCCTTCGCTTGTCCGTGGCGGCCTCGCGGCGGCCGGCAAAACGTCACCTTGCATTCGCCAGGGCGCGGGGCTATAACCCACGCCCTTGACAAGCGAATTTCGAGCGGTCCGGCGGGGCATGCCCAGCCGCTCACGAACGCTCCAGAGAAAAGGATTGCGAAATGCCCAAGCTGAAGTCCAAGTCCAGCGCCAAGAAACGATTCCGTCTTACGGCGACAGGCAAGGTCCGCGGCAATGTGGCCTACAAAAGCCACTTTCTCAGCCGCCGGACTCAGAAGATGAAGCGCAAGGCGCGCGGCACCATGGTTTTGGTGAAGGCCGACGCCCGCATCGTCAAATCCTACCTGCCCTACGCCTGAGGAGAGACTGAATCATGGCACGCGTAAAACGCGGCGTGACGGCGCATGCCCGCCACAAGAAAGTTTTGGATCTGGCTCGCGGGTTCCGCGACCGCAACCACAGCAGCTTCCGCATTGCCCTCGAAAAGGTCGAGAAGTCGCTGCAGTACGCCTACCGCGACCGGCGCACCCGCAAGCGCGACTTCCGCCGCTTGTGGATTCAGCGCATCAACGCGGGCGCCCGCCTTTCCGGCCTGACCTACTCGCAGTTCATGAACGGCCTGTCGCTGGCGGGAATCGAGATCGACCGGAAGGTTCTGGCCGACCTCGCGGTCCGCGAGCCCTCATCGTTTAAGGCGTTGGTCGAAAAGGCCCGGGCGGCGCTCCCCGCTACCGCTTGAATTCTCGCCCATCGTCGAGAATTTCCTGATCCGGGAGCCGCAGCCGGGGCCGCCCGACGGTCTCGTGTTGCTTGATGGATGGTGTTCTGCAGCCATGGAAGACATAGACGTTCTTCGCTCGGAACTGATCGCGACGGTGAACGGGTCGGCCGATCTCAAGACGCTTGAGGAAGCCCGCATTACCGCGCTGGGCAAGAAGGGCCGCATCACCCAGTTGATGAAGGGCCTTGGCGCCATGGAGCCGGATGCGCGCAAGGCGGTCGGCGCCCGGCTCAACGCGGTGAAGGACGAGATCGCCGCCGCCATCGAGGCGCGCAAGAACGACCTCGCCGGCGCCGCCATCGACGCCAAGCTTATGCAGGAAAGAGTGGACGTGACGCTGCCGGTCCGACCCGGAGAGGACGGCCGCATCCACCCGATCAGCCAGACCATTGACGAGGTCGTCGCCATCTTCGGCGAGATGGGCTTTCAGGTGGCCGAGGGGCCGGACATCGAGGACGACTGGCACAACTTCACGGCGCTCAACATCCCGCCCGAGCACCCGGCCCGCCAGGAGCACGACACCTTCTACCTGCCCGGCGTCGGCGCCGACGGCCGGCGCATGGTGCTGCGCACCCACACCTCGCCGGTGCAGATCCGTACCATGCTCAAGCAGAAGCCGCCGATCCGCATCATCTGCCCGGGGCGTACCTACCGCTGCGATTCCGACGCCACCCATTCGCCGATGTTCCATCAGGTCGAGGGGCTGGTGATCGACGAGACCACCCACATGGGCCACCTCAAGGGCTGCCTGATCGAGTTCTGCCGGGCCTATTTCGGGGTCGACGACCTGCCGGTACGCTTCCGGCCCAGCTACTTCCCCTTCACCGAGCCCTCCGCCGAGGTCGATATCGGCTGCACCCGCGAGGGCGGCCAGTTCCGCATCGGCCATGGCGACGACTGGCTGGAAATCCTAGGTTCCGGCATGGTCAATCCGGCGGTGTTGGAAAACTGCGGCATCGATTCCAGCCGCTATCAGGGGTTTGCCTTCGGCATGGGGCTGGAACGCATCGCCATGCTGAAGTACGGCATCCCGGATCTGCGCACCTTCTTCGAATCGGACCTGCGCTGGCTCAGGCATTACGGCTTCGCGGCGCTGGACGTGCCGAGCCTGGTGGGAGGGCTCAATCCATGAAGTTCACCCTGAGCTGGCTCAAGGAACATCTCGACACCGAGGCCGGCGCCGACGAGGTCGCGGCCCGCCTCACCGCCATCGGCATCGAGGTCGAGAGCGTCGTCGAGCGCTCCAAGGGCCTGGAGGGATTCGTGGTTGCCCACGTGCTGGCGGCCGAACCCCATCCCAACGCCGACCGCCTCAAGGCCTGCACCGTCGATTTCGGCGAAGGCCCAATCAGCGTGGTCTGCGGCGCCACCAACGCGCGGGCCGGCATGAAGGCGGTGCTGGCGCGGCCCGGCCAGTACGTGCCGGGCATCGACGTGACGCTCAAGAAGGCCTCCATCCGCGGCGTCGAGAGCAATGGCATGATGCTGTCCGAGGACGAGATGGGCCTGGGCAGCGACCATTCCGGCATCATCGAACTGCCCGAGGACGCGCCCATAGGCGCGCGCGCCGTCGACGTCATGGGCCTTGCCGACCCGGTGTTCGACGTCTCCGTCACCCCCAACCGAGGCGACTGCCTGGGCGTGCGCGGCATCGCCCGCGATCTCGCCGCTTCCGGCCTCGGCAAGCTGAAGCCCCTCGACGCGAGCCCGGTCAAGGGCGTCTTCAAGAGCCCGATCGAGGTCATCCGCGAGTTCCCCGAGGGCAAGGGCGATGCCTGCCCCTATTTCGTCGGCCGCTATATCCGCGGCGTCAGGAACGGCGAGAGCCCGCGCTGGGTCAAGGAACGGCTGACCGCCGTCGGCCTGCGCCCGATCTCGGCCCTGGTCGACGTCACCAACCTTCTGACCCTCGGCCTCAGCCGGCCGCTGCACGTCTTCGATGCCGACAAGGTGCGCGGCCACATCCGGCCGCGTCTGGCCCGGCCCGGCGAGACCATGCTGGCGCTGAACGGCAAGGAGTACACGGCCGACGCCGAGATGACGGTGATTGCCGACGACGAGGCGCCGGAGGCCTTGGGCGGCGTCATCGGCGCCGAACGCACCGGCTGCTCCGGGGAAACCGTCAACGTCTTCATCGAATCCGCTTATTTCGATGCGGTCCGCACGGCCAGCACGGGGCGCAAGCTCAACCTTCAGACCGACGCCCGTTTCCGCTTCGAGCGCGGCGGCGTCGATCCCGCCTTCTTGATCGGGGGCATCGAGATCGCCACCCGCCTGATTCAGGAATGGTGCGGCGGCGAGGCTTCCGAACTGGTGGTCGCCGGCGCCGAGCCCGATTGGCGGCGCGATCTCAAATTCAGGCCGGTCCGGGTCCATACCCTGGGCGGCGTCGATGTGGCCAAGCCCGAGGTGGAGCGCATCCTCAAGACGCTCGGTTTCGGGGTCAAGGAAACCGGCAGCCACATGACGGTTTCGGTGCCGTCCTGGCGCAGCGATATCGTCGGCGAAGCCTGCCTGGTCGAGGAAGTGATCCGCATCCACGGCTATCAGCACATCCCCGTCGTGCCGCTGCCGCCGACCGCCTCGCTGCCCGCCGCCGCGTGGGCGCCCGAACAGAAGCGCCGGGTGACGGCTAGGCGCGCGCTGGCGGCCCGCGGCATGGTCGAGGCGGTGACGCTGTCGTTCGTCGCCGCCGCCACCGCGGAACTGTTCGGCGGCGCGCCGGAGGCGACCCGCCTGACCAATCCGATCAGCAGCGACCTCGACGTCATGCGTCCCTCTTTGTTGCCCAATCTCATCGCCGCGGCGGGGCGCAACGCCGATCGCGGTATCGCCGACGCTCCTCTGTTCGAGGTAGGCCCGCAGTTCGCCGGCGATAGGCCGGAGGACGAGGCCATCGTCGCCACCGGCATCCGTTCGGGGCGCCGTGCCCCGCGCAACTGGGCGGCACCCGTCCGTCCCGTCGACGTCTTCGACGCCAAGGCCGACGCCGTGGCGGCGCTGGCGGCGGCCGGCGCGCCGGTGGACAATCTGCAGGTCTCGACCGAGGCTCCGGCTTGGTACCACCCGGGCCGGTCGGGCAGCCTGCGCCTGGGCCCCAAGGTGGTGCTGGCCTGGTTCGGCGAGATCCATCCCGGCATCCTGGGCAGGATGGACGTGCGCGGGCCGGTGGTCGGCTTCGAGGCCTTCCTGGATCGCATTCCGGCGCCGAAGCGCCGCAAGGGGGCGGCAAGGCCCCATCTCGTCCTGTCGCCGTTCCAGCCGGTCGAGCGCGATTTCGCCTTCGTCATCGATGCCATGGTGCCGGCCGCAGACGTGCTGAAGGCGGCGCGCAGCGCGCACCCCGACCTCATCACCGAGATCCGCGTGTTCGACATCTTCGCCGGCGGCGCCCTGGAGGCCGGAAAGAAGTCCCTGGCCATCAACGTCGTGCTTCAGCCCCGCGACAAGACCCTGACCGACCCCGAGATCGAGGCGGTCGCCGCCGAGATCGTTTCCAAGGTCGAGAAGGCGACTGGCGGAAGCCTGCGGACCTAGAAGGTCCAACGCCCTGTGGCGAATGGTGCGTCCGGCTCGGGGGATGCCCCCGACGGCATTGACGTCCTGTTGTTTTTCCCGCGTTGCCGTTAATCTATGGTTCCCCCTTCCGACGAAGGGGGATCGGCCGGCTGCGGCTCTGGAGTCGTCAAGGCGCGCATGAGCGAGACAGAAGCCAGTTACGAGGTCTGCATACTGGTCGGCAGCCGCTGGGAGATTCACGCCCGCTTTCCGGTGACCGGCGCGGCGCTGGCCATCGAGGAGGCCAAACAGCTCGAACACACCACGAAATCGGCCGTCAAGGTGTTACGCGAGGTCTACGACAAGGAGACCGGCCTTTACAAACAGGTCACCGTCTACAAGGGCGCCCACATGCCGGCGTCGAAAACCGACTCCTCGGCCGTCAAGGCCAAGCGGTACCGCGCGGCGGCGGGGCGGTCCGGCTATACGAAGGATGACGACGATCTGGACGGCTTGTCGTGGGAGGAGGATGGCACCGAGGTGCCATCCGGCCCAGCCAAGCGTCGCGGTTTTGTGGAGTTCCTGTCGTATAAGGCCCGGCCGGCCCCCAGGAAGTCCAAGCAGGTCACGGTGGCCGGCCTGCTCGCCCGCATCGCCGCTTTCATCGTGATTTCGCTGTCCGTGGCGGCGATGGTGACGGTCCTGATGCCATCCATGGCGCCCGCCCTTGCCACGCGCAACATCACGCTTGTCGGTCATGGCGAGGCCAGCGTGCTGTTTGTCACCTTCGTGGCGTCGTTCCTGCTGACCTTCGCCCTTCTGGCGGCGGTCGTGCTTTCGGGAGTCCAGGTCGTCAGGCCGCGACGCATCCGCGCGCCGGCGCCGACCGGACCTCGCCGGCCGAAGCGGCTGTCAGGGCTGCCGGCGCCCGATTATTCCCTGCTCCAGCAGCCGCCCGAACTGTCGCCGGAGCCGCCCGCGCCGGAACCCGCGCCGCCGCTCGAGTGGCCGACGCAGGCGGTCCCTGCGCCGGAGGCCGAGGAGAACCTCCTCGATGAGGTGACGGAGGACCCCTCGGTCGCCGAGGTCCAGCTGTCGCCGGCCGGCCAGCAGCAGAAGGTGCGCATGATGACGTTCCTGGCCGGCGCCATCGACGCCGTCAAGTCGTCGGGCGCCATCGACCCCTTCTCGCGGTTCGGCATCAATCTTTATGTCGCCGGCGCGGTCGGCGCGCTGGCGACCACGCAGGCCATCGACGACGCCGACGCCAGGAT
Organism: Rhodospirillales bacterium; assembly: GCA_014859895.1. Lineage (GTDB taxonomy): Bacteria > Pseudomonadota > Alphaproteobacteria > Rhodospirillales > Shumkoniaceae > Shumkonia. The sequence goes on along the minus strand of JACZKS010000164.1, from coordinate 36,457 downwards.
TATTCTGGCCGAGGGCGCGGTGACCCTGGGAACGCCATGGGAAATGGCCCGCAAGTTCGCCGAGAACGCCGACAGCTATCTGATGCAGCCGCGCTATCTGGAAATGTACGAGGCCGGGCGGCGCTCCATGTTGGCCTTCCTGGAAGGCGACGAGGATGGTCCCCGCCAGTTGACCGGGGCGCTGGACGCCTGGCGCAATCCGGCCAAGCGGGAGGAACAGACCGGCCCGCTTGCCGTCATGTTCACCGACATCGTCGGTTCCACCAACATGACCGTGACGCTGGGCGACGACGCCGCGCAATACGTCGTGCGTACCCACAACCGCATCGTCCGCTCGGCGCTTGCCAACTATTCGGGACGCGAGATCAAGCATACCGGCGACGGCATCATGGCCTCCTTCGCCACGGTCTCGAACGCCGTCGAAGCGGCGGTCGAAATGCTGCGCCGGGTGGCCGCCAACAACGCTGCGGAAGGCGACATTCCGCTGCACCTGCGCATCGGCATCAACGCCGGCGAGCCGGTGATCGAGGACGACGACCTGTTCGGCGTCACGGTGCAGCTTTCGGCGCGGCTGTGCACCGCCGCCGAAGCCGATCAGATCGTGGTCTCGGAAGTGGTGCGGAGCCTGTGCTCGGGCAAGGAGGTCACCTTCAGGCCCCTGGGTGTCCGCGAAATGAAGGGATTCAAGGACCCGATTCCCCTTTACGAAGCGGTCTGGCGTCGGGAAGGCGCCCCCGCGTAACGGCGCTTCGGCCCAACCCTACGGCGCGTCGGCCGGGCGGAAGCGGGCCAGATAGGTGGGCAGGATGGCCTCGAGCGGGGTCGGCGTGATGCCCAACGCGTCGAGGCCCAGCGCGGCGGGACTCACCACATTGTCGCTCTTGAGCAGCTTCACCTGGTCGCGGGTCAGCAGCGGCCAGGGGGTCTTTTCCAGAAACCATGCCTTGATCGAGGCGATGGCGAAAGGCACCGGGACCAGGGGCCGGCTGCGGCGAATCTCGGCCAGCATCAACTCCATGAGCTGGCGGAAGGTATAGATCTTGGGGCCGCCCAGCTCGTAGGTTTGCCTCCGCGTCGCGGGGTCGGCCAGAATCCGGCAAATGGCCTGGGCGACGTCGCCGGCATAGACCGGCTGGAAGCGGGTCATGCCGCCCCCGATCAGCGGTAGTACCGGCGAGCAGCGGGTCATCGCCGCAAACAGGTTGAAGAATTTGTCCTCGGGGCCGAAGACGATGCTGGGCCGCACCACGGTCACCTCCGGGAAGGCGGTTCGGGCCATCGCCTCGCCACTGGCCTTGGTGCGGGCGTAGGCCGATGGCGATTCGGCGTTGGCGCCGATGGCGGAAACCTGAACCAGCCGGCCGAGGCTGGCCCGGGCGGCGGCGGCGGCGAGATAGGCAGGGCCGTCGACATGCAGGCGCTGGAAGGTGCGCCGGCCCCGTTCGGCCAGGATGCCGACCAGATTGACGGCGGCGTCTGCCCCCTCGATGGCGGCGGCTACCGAGGCGGGGTTGGCGATGTTGGCCTGGACGATGACGACCTGGCCGACATCGCCCATGGTCTTGAGGAAAAGAGCGGCATCGACGTCGCGCACGGCGGCGCGGATGATGAATCCTTCCGTCGCCAGCCGCTTGACCAAGTGTCGGCCCAGAAAGCCCGATGCTCCGAAAACGGTGACGACCCGGCGGCCCATGCTGCTCTTCCTTTCCTGTCGTGACCCGCTCGATTGCCGAACGCTCTGCCCGCCGGCGTCACGCGGGAACGCCCATCCGTTGGCTTACAATGGCCGCCTCGCGGCCGTCAACCGCGACGGACGATAATCGCGGTTGACATCCGTCGCCTGGAAGGTTAACGACTGCCTCGCCGGGGAGTTCCCGGCCGTTCTGCATATCGTGCCCAGGTGGCGGAATTGGTAGACGCGCAGGTTTCAGGTACCTGTGGCCGAAAGGTCGTGGAAGTTCGAGTCTTCTCCTGGGCACCACCTCCCTTTTTTCTCCCGCCGCAAGGGCGCTCCGAGTGATGGCGACATCCCCCACCATCGAGGTCCATCGTGGCGATCTGCCGGCCGGCGTCGACTTCGGCCCCGTGGTGGCGGTCGATACCGAAACCATGGGGCTCAACCCGCATCGCGACCGGCTGTGCGTCGTCCAGCTGTCGGCCGGCGACGGCATCTGCCATCTGGTCCATTTTCCGACCGCCAGCTATGACGCCCCGCATCTCAAGGCGCTGATGGCCGATCCGGCGATCACCAAGATCTTTCACTTCGCGCGCTTCGATCTGGCGGTGATGCGCCGGTACCTGGGCGTGGTCTGCCAGCCAGTCTACTGCACCAAAATCGCCGCCAAGCTGACCCGCACCTTCACCGACCGTCACGGCCTCAAGGATCTGTGCAAGGATCTGTTGGGCATCGAGCTCAGCAAGGAACAGCAGTCCTCGGACTGGGGAGCCGAGACGTTGACGGCCGAGCAGGTCAAGTACGCCGCCCGCGACGTACTCTACCTTCACGAACTGCGCGCCCGCCTCGATCGGGTGCTGGCGCGCGAAGGGCGCACCGAGCTGGCCCAGGCCTGCTTCGAGTTCCTGCCCTACCGGGCCGAACTCGACCTCGGCGGCTGGGACGAGCCGGATATCTTCCGTCATTGACACGGGACTTCGGCGAAAAGCCGTAAGGCTTTGGTTCGTTGACGATTCCGGCCCCCGGGCGCATACTCCTGCGGTCCAGGCTGGATAAGCGTTTTTTCACCCCGTCGTCGGGAAGGCGATCGAACGGACCGGGCCCGGCGGGCGCCGGACCCGAGGGGTGAAGAGCGATTTTGCGGAAAGAGGGAATGACGGGATCCAGGGCAACGGCAACGGCGATGGAACAGGCGGCAGATCCGACCATCGAATCGGGACGTCGGGTGCTGCGCGTCGAGGCCGAGGGCCTGGAAGCGTTGGCGCGCACCCTGGGAAGCCCTTTCTCGGCGGCGGTGGATGTTCTCGAACGGCTGCGCGGCCGGGTCGTCGTCACCGGCATGGGCAAGAGCGGACACGTCGCCCGCAAGATCGCGGCGACATTGGCCTCGATGGGAACGCCGGCCTTGTTCGTCCATCCGGCGGAAGCCAGCCACGGCGATCTGGGCATGATCGTCGAGGGCGACGTGCTGGTGGCGCTTTCCAATTCCGGCGAGACGCCCGAACTGGCCGACCTCGTGGCCTTCGCCAAGCGTTTCGGCATTCCCATCATCGCCATGACCGCGAGCGGCCGCAGCGCGCTTGCCAAGGCCGCCGAGGTGGCGCTGTTGTTGCCGGCGGCGGCCGAAGCCTGCCCCATGGGGCTGGCGCCGACCACGTCGACCACCATGATGATGGCGTTGGGCGATGCTCTTTCGGTCGCGCTCCTCGAACGCAAGGGGTTCTCGCGCGACGATTTTCATGTGCTGCATCCGGGCGGCAAACTGGGGCGCCGTCTGCTCAAGGTGGCCGACCTCATGCATGCCGGCGACGCGCTGCCCCTGGTTGACGCCGACATGCCGATGGCCGACGCGCTCATCGTCATGACCGCCAAGAGCTTCGGGTGCATCGGCATCGTCGATGGCGCCGGGATGTTGCTGGGCGTGGTCACCGACGGCGACCTGCGCCGCAACATGAGCCCCGACCTGCTCGGCCGCCGGGCCGGCGATATCATGACGGGCAGCCCCAAGACCATCCGGCCCGACGCCCTGGCCAGCGAGGCGGTGCTCTTGATGAATGCCCGGGCGATCACCAACCTGTTCGTGGTGCGCGACGGCGTGGCGGTGGGCATCCTGCACATTCACGATTGCCTGCGCGCCGGCGTCGTTTGAGACGGGGATATGGAAAGGACCAGCACCAGCAAGATCGCTGTTCTGAACATGCCGGCCTCGGCCGCCCAGCGGGCCGAGGGAAGGACGCGCGCCCACTTCGCGCCCGAGGAGACCCGCCGCCTCGGGCCCGGCTACAGCCGCTTCGTCGGCATGATGAAGATCCTGCTGCCGGTGGGGGCGGTCATCCTGGTTGCCATGGTTATTGCCTGGCCTTACATGCAACCGACCGACGGGCGGTTCCGCATCAGCTTTTCCTCGCTCGTCGCCACCCAGGCGGAGCGGCCCAATATCGTCAATCCGCGTCTCGTCGGCACCGACGAGAAGGACCAGCCGTTCTCGATTACCGCCGACCTCGCCAAGGACTTCTACCTGCGCCAGGATTTCTGGGGAGAAACCTCGACGCCGGTCGAGCTGGAGATGCCGAAAGCCGACATCACGCTCAAGGACGGTTCCTGGCTGGTGTTGACGGCCAACGCCGGCCTGCTGACGCCGAAGACCAAGATGCTGGAATTGAGCGGCGCCGTGAACCTGTTTCATGATTCCGGCTATGAACTGCGTACCACCCACGCCATGATCGACCTTCAGAAGGGCGAGGCTGTCAGCGACCAGCCGGTCGACGGCCAGGGACCGTTCGGCAACATCAACGCCGAGGGCTTGCGGCTGACCGACAAGGGCAAGGACATCGTGTTTACCGGCAAGGCGAAACTGGTGCTCTATCCCGACGCCGGGAAGGCGGTGGAATGACCCGCATCCAGCCGAGGTTGGGGGGGTGGCTCTTCGTCGCCTGGGCCGCCCTGCTCATTTGCACGGGGCCGGTGGCGGCCCAGAGCCTCAATCTTGCCAATCCCGATTCCGCCATGCCGATCGAGGTGACGGCCGACGACGGCATCGAATGGCAGCAGGACAAGCAGGTATTCCTGGCGCGCGGCAACGCCAAGGCCACCCGCGGTGACGTCGCCGTCAACGGCGACCTGTTGCGCGCCTTCTATCGCAAGAAGACCGAGGGCGGCACCGACATTTATCGGCTGGAGGCGGTGGGCTCGGTGCGCATCGTCTCGACCGGCGAGACGGCCTTTGGCGAAACGGCCGTCTACGACGTCGACAAGGGCGTCATGGTGCTGAGTGGCAAGGAGGTGAAGCTGGTCACCGCCGAGGACACCATCACCGCCGACCAGCAGCTGGAATATTACGATACCAAGCAGATGGCGGTCGCCCGCGGCCATGCCGTGGCCCAGCGGGCCGACCGCAAGATCCGCACCGACGTATTGGTCGCCTATTTCGAGAAGGATGCCGCCGGCAAAAGCCGGGTCTACCGCATCGACGCCTTCGACAACGTGCATATCACCACCGCGGAAGAGCAGGCGTGGGCCGACCGCGGCGTCTATAATGTGGATTCCGGCATCGTCACACTCAGCGGCAACGTCAAGCTGGTGCGCGGCGAGAACACCCTGGTCGGCTGCAGCGCCGACGTGAACCTCAAGACCGGCATCAGCAAGCTCAAAAGCTGCGAAGGCCAGGGACGTGGCGTGCGCGGCCTGCTCAAGCCCGACGAGACGCCAGGCGTGAAGAACCGAAGCCAGGGGACGAAGTAAGGACGCCGGAGCCATGGAAACCAGAACGCCCCCATCCGCCGCAGGTCCGACGGCCGTCATCCCCGGCGGCAAGCCCCGCCTGATTTCGGCCAACCGCGGGCTGGTCGCTAGGAACATGGGCAAGCGCTTCAAGAAGCGGCCGGTGGTGCGCGGCATCAACCTCGAGATCCAGCGCGGCGAGGTGGTCGGGTTGCTGGGGCCGAACGGGGCCGGCAAGACGACCTGCTTCTACATCATCACCGGCCTGATCTCGCCCGACTACGGTAACGTCTATCTCGACGACCAGGACCTCACCGACCTGCCGATGTACCGGCGGGCCCGCTTGGGGATCGGCTATCTGCCTCAGGAGGCGTCGATCTTCCGCGGCCTGTCGGTGGAAGACAACATCCGCGCCGTGCTCGAGGTGGTGGAAAAGACGCGCGATCATCGCGAAGCCATTCTCGATTCGCTGCTGGCCGAGTTTTCGATCACCCACCTCCGGCGCACGCCGGCGCTGGCGCTCTCGGGCGGCGAGCGGCGGCGCGTCGAGATCGCCCGTACGCTGGCCTCCAATCCCCATTTCGTGTTGCTCGACGAACCGTTCGCCGGCATCGATCCCATCGCCGTCAACGACCTGCGCGAGCTGGTCTTCCATCTCAAGGACCGTGGGATCGGGGTCTTGATTACCGACCACAACGTGCGGGAAACTCTCGACGTCATCGATCGAGCCTATATCATTCATGATGGTATGGTGCTCATGGAAGGCGCGCCTGCGGATATCGTCGGCAACGAGGACGTGCGCCGGGTCTACCTCGGCGAACGCTTCACTCTTTGACGCTGCTGGGCGTCGCCTTCCGGGAACCACCTGAGACGTCGGGTTTGTCGCGATGATCCTGTCCCGGAACCGCTCTGATGGGAGCTCTCGTCCGGCGCCGTGCGCCGCGCCGCGCCGCGCACCCACGGCCGGCCGGCCGCGGGGAGGCGGGCGATGGCGCTGACCCCCCGCCTCGAGTTGCGCCAGAGCCAGGCGCTGGTGATGACGCCGCAGCTTCAGCAGGCGATCAAGCTGCTGCAGCTTTCCAACATGGAACTGACCGCCTACGTCGAGGAGGAGCTGTCCAAGAACCCGCTGCTCGAGCGCGAGGACGGCGAGGCAGCGGATGGCGCCGACGGAGCCGATGGCGCGGGCGGCAGCCCCGACGGCGGCCAGGACGGGGCCGCCCCGGCCGGCGAAGAAGGCGGGCGTGACGGACTGGAAGGCATCGACTTCACCGAGACCCGCAGCGCGGCGACGACCGAGGATATGGACGTCGACTACGACAACGTGTGGAACAACGACAGCGCGGGCGACGCCGGCGACGGCGGCCTCGCCGACACCGCTTTCGCTACCTGGGGTGGCGGCGGTGGCAGTTTCGAGCCGGCGTCGGGCGATCTCGAACAGACCCTTTCCGAAGAAAAGACCCTGCGCGATCACCTGATCGGGCAGATGAATATGGAATTCCACGACCCGGCCGACCGGGTGATCGGCCTTCAGCTGATCGACCGTCTCGACGACGCCGGCTATCTGGCCGAAAGCGTCGAGACGGTGGCGGCCGTCCTGGGCTGTCCCGTCGCCCGCGTGGAGGCCGTCCTGGGCCGGCTCCAGCAGCTCGACCCGTCGGGCATCTTCGCCCGCGACCTGGCGGAATGCCTGGCGCTGCAGCTCAGGGAGCGCAACCGCCTGGACCCCGCCATGGAGGCGCTGATCGATCATCTCGACCTCCTGGCCAAGCGCGATCTCGCCGGCCTGATGCGGGTTTGCGGGGTCGACCGCGAGGATCTCCTCGACATGGTCGCCGAGCTGCGCGCCCTCCATCCGAAGCCGGCGCTCGCCTTTGACACCACGGTGGCGCCGCCGATCACGCCCGACATCCTCATGCGTCCCCAGCCGAACGGCGGCTGGTCGGTCGAACTCAATGCCGAGACCCTGCCGCGCCTGCTCGTCAACAACCGCTACCATGCCATCGTCAGCAAGGCGGTCCGGACCAAGGAGGAGCGCCACTATATCGACGACTGCTTTCAGTCGGCCAACTGGCTGGTGAAGTCGCTGCACCAGCGGGCGACGACCATTCTCAAGGTGGCGGCCGAGATCGTCCGCCAGCAGGACGGCTTCTTCGCCCACGGGGTGCAGTCGCTGAGGCCCCTGGTGCTGCGCGACATCGCCGAAGCCATCGAGATGCACGAAAGCACGGTCAGCCGCGTCACCTCCAACAAGTTCATCGCCAGCCCTCGGGGCATTTACGAGCTGAAGTATTTTTTCACCGCCTCCATCGCCAGCTCATCCGGCGGCCAAGCCCATTCCGCCGAGTCCGTGCGCTGCCGGATCCGCGAACTGATCGAGGCGGAAAAGCCGACTGCCGTCCTTTCCGACGATACCCTGGTCGATATGCTGAGCAAGGAAGGCATCGACGTGGCCAGGCGCACCGTGGCCAAATATCGCGAATCCCTGGGCATCGCGTCCTCGGTCCAGCGGCGGCGCAACAAGACCAGCGGATTGTGACGGTTTTCCGGGGCTTTCCCCTACCTCCGCCGCGGCTATTGACTCCGATACCGTGGGTCACTAAGTTCCGGGCCTCCCCGGTGAACACGGGGCCGGGCGGCGGTGGGCCATTGCGACAAGCCGCACTGGGAATTATCTAAAAAGAAGTAGCCAATTCCGGGTCCCCCGGGGCTGTGGGGCCACACACGGCAGGACAGCTTTCCTCATGGAAATCTCAGTCAAAGGCAAGAATCTCAACGTCGGCGACGCGCTTCGCGAATACGTCGTGAAGAACCTCACCTCCGACGTGAAAAAGTATTTCGACCGCGCTCTTCACGCGACCGTCATCTTCTCGCGGGAAGCCCACCTCAACCGGGCCGAGATCACCGTCCACGCCGGACGGGGGCTGGTAATGCAGGGCGGTGCGGCGGCGGACGAAATTCATGCCGCCTTCGACAACGCGCTCAACCGCATCGCCAAGCAGCTCCGCCGCTATAAACGCCGGCTGCGCGATCACCACAAGGGCTGGGGCGGGACCGAGGAAGAAACCATCCCGGCCGCGCAGTACGTCCTGGCGGCCGAAGGCGAGGACGAGGAGGTCCCGGTCGACGGACAGCCGGTGGTCATCGCCGAAATGGCGGCCGAGATCGACACCATCACGGTCAGCGAGGCGGTGATGCGCATGGACTTAGCCGACACCCCGGTGGTGATGTTCCGCAACCGGGCCCACGGCGGTCTCAACGTGGTGTATCGACGGCCCGACGGCAACGTCGGCTGGATCGATCCCCGGGGAACGCGCGAAGGTTAAGGGGCGGTGATGGAGATTTCCGATCTGATCACGACCGAGAGCGTGATCCCGCATCTACACGCCACCAGCAAAAAGCAAGCGTTGCAGGAACTGGCCAAGCGTGCCGCCGGAATTTCCGGCATGCACGAGCGTGCCATCTTCGACGTTTTGCTGGAGCGCGAGCGGCTGGGCACCACTGGGGTGGGCAACGGCATCGCCATTCCGCACGGCAAGCTGCCCAATCTGGACCGCCTGTACGGCCTGTTCGCCAAGGTGGACAAGCCCATCGATTTCGATGCCATCGACGAGCAGCCGGTCGACCTGATTTTCCTGCTTTTGGCGCCTGAATCGGCGGGCGCCGACCATCTCAAGGCCCTGGCCCGGGTGTCGCGCCTGCTGCGCGATAAAAGCGGCTGCGAGAAGCTGCGCGGCACCGACAGCGCCGAGGCCATTTACGCCATCCTGACCGAGTCGGCGGCATCGCACGCCGCTTGAGGCGGCGCTTTGGCGCGCCGCCGCCGGCTCATTTCCTTTTTCGTTAGTGGACGCTGACCGGTTCCAGCTCGTTCTGGCGCACGGTGGCCAGCGCGAGGTCGCGGTTGGGCACCACCGCCAGATGCTGGCCGTTGGCGGCATGAATGGCATAGGCGCGGGCGCCGTTGACGACGACCGGCTTGACGTAGGCGACATCTTCGACACCCAGGGCGACGAAGTCGGCGGGCGTCAGGTCGGGCGACAGCGGCGTGCCGGATGAGTTGTTCGTTTTATCTTGCATGGCCATCTCCTTCACGGCGCCTGGACGGTTCGGCGCGCCGAGGATTCGAAATGGGAAAGCGAAGGGGCAAAACGGGTGTCGGGCCGGGATGGCGTCAGACCTCGGGGTCCATCTCGATAGTCCGGCGCTTGCCGACGGCTTTTTTCGAGCCCCCGGCGTCGATCGGCACGGTGCGCGCCTTCGTTTCCGGCAGTTCGCGTTCCAGCTCGATGTGGAGCAGCCCGTTATCGAGCGAGGCGCCCTTGACCTCGATGCCTTCGGCCAACACGAAGCTCCGCTGGAATTGCCGGGATGCGATTCCCCGGTGCAGATAGACCCGCCCCGTATCGTCTTCATTCCCGCGGCCACGGATAATCAACTGGTTATCCTCGATGGTGACGTTGAGATTGTCCATCGAGAACCCGGCCACCGCCAGCGTGATGCGCAGGGCGTTCTCGCCGGTCTGTTCGATGTTGTAGGGCGGATATCCGTCGTGCGACGCCTTGGAGACGCGATCGAGGATTCGTTCGAAATGATCGAAGCCCAGCAACAGTGGGCTGTCGAATACGGATACACGGGCCATGGGTCGTCCTCCTCCAGGTACGAGCGAGTCCGGTCTTTGTGGGCCCTCGTCGAGGCGCCCCGTCGGCGGCCATAAGGCACCGCCGGCAACCACGTCTTATTTCGGTCGGGATTGACCGCGAGTCAAGAGGGGGGAACGCTCCGGCCGGCTAACCGCGCCGGAGCGAAATGCTCTTTTCCTTCATGAGGCTGACCAGCTCACCCGACTCGACCATCTCGCGGAAGATGTCGGCGCCGCCGACGAACTCGCCCTTGATGTAGAGCTGCGGCAGCGTCGGCCACTGGCTGAAGACCTTGATGCCTTCGCGCAGTTCGGGATCGGCCAGGACGTCGATGCCCTTGAAGGGCACGCCCATGACCTGGAGCCCCTGGGCGATATGGGCGGAAAAACCGCATTGCGGGGCTGCCGGCGTTCCCTTCATGAAAAGGGTGACGTCGTTCTCCGAGATCTCGCGGAGGATGCGCTCGGCGACGGAGGTGTCTGTCATGATCGTGATCTCCTTGGCGCCGGGCTCAGACGTGAAAGGACTCGCCACAGCCGCAACGCGCCTTTTCGTTGGGATTGCTGAAGACGAAGCCGGACTTCAGTTTGTCCTCGACGTAATCCATCCGGCTGCCCAGCAGGTAGAGGGTGGCCTTGGGGTCGACGTAGACGGTCACGCCGCCGGTTTCGACCACCTCGTCGGCAGGTCCCGGCGCGTCGGCGAACTCGACGTGGTAGGACATGCCCGAGCATCCTTGCGCCTTGACGCCGATGCGGAGCGTCCGTCCGGAAGCATCGTCGCGATTCACCAAATTGCGGATGCGCTCGATGGCGGCGTCCGTCAGCGTCAGCAGTTGGGGTCGTGCGGTCATCGTCAATTCGTTCTCCGTTCAGAAAAAGCCCAGTTCGAGACGGGCCGCCTCCGACATCATGTCCTTGTCCCACGGCGGGTCCCAAACCAGCTCGACGGCCACGCTTTCGAGCTCGGGAACCATGCCGCGCACGGAATGCTCGACATGTCTCGGCATCTCGCCGGCCACCGGGCATCCTGGCGCCGTCAAGGTCATGCGGATGGTGGCGTGCTTGCCGGCCTCGTCGATGTCAATGCGATAGATAAGACCCAGCTCGTAAATATCCACCGGAATCTCGGGGTCGTAGACAGTGCGCAGCGCCGAGACGATACGGCTCTCCAACCCCTCGCGATCGCCCGAAACCGGCAGCGCGGCCGCCGTCGGAGCGCTTTCCGTCTGCGAGGTCTCACCCTTGTCGAACACGAAAGAATCCGCCATGGCATTCTCCGATCCTTGGGTCACTCGGTGCTCACCTTGTCGGCCTCGGTTCCGATCGCCGCCTCCATGGTGTGCCAGCCCAGCGTCGCGCACTTGACGCGCATGGGATATTCGCGCACTCCCGCCAGCACCATCAGCCGCTCGAAGTCGTCGGTATCGACGGCGGCATCGCCCGCGCTGTCCTCGGAACCGGTCAGCAGGTCGTGGAAGCGGTGGAACAGCGCATGGGCCTCGGTCACCGTCTTGCCCTTCAGTACTTCGGTCATCAGCGAGGTCGAGGCCATCGAGATGGCGCAGCCGCTGCCCTCGAAACCGACGTCCTCGACCTTGTCGTCCTTGAGCTTGAGGTGAACCGTCACGCGGTCGCCGCACAGTGGGTTATGGCCGTTGGCGTGGTGGTTGGCGCCCTCCGGCTTGTGGAAATTGCGGGGCGTCCTCCCATGGTCCAGGATGACCTCCTGGTATAGTTCTCTCAGTTCCGAACTCACTTGAAGATTTCCTTCACCTTGTCGACCGCCTCGATCAGCAGGTTGACGTCGTGGCGCGTGTTATAGAGCGCGAAGGAGGCCCTGACGGTGCCGGGAATGCCGTAGCGTTCCATCACCGGCTGGGCACAGTGGTGGCCGGCCCTGACGGCGACGCCATGGTGGTCGAAAATGGTGCCGACGTCATGCGGATGGGCGCCGTCGATCATGAACGACAGGATGGCCGCCTTGTTCTTGGCCTCACCATAGATCCGCACGCCCGGGATCTGGCGCATGCGCTGGGTGGCCTCCTCAAGCAGGGCATGCTCGTGGGCGGCGATGTTGTCCAATCCCAGCTTGGTCACGTAGTCGATGGCGGCGGCCAGCCCGGTGGCGCCCGAAATGTGGGGCGTGCCGGCCTCGAACTTGTTGGGGGGCGGTGCGAAGGTGGTCTTCTCGAAGCTGACCGATTCGATCATGTCGCCACCGCCCTGCCACGGCGGCATGGCCAGCAGGTGGGCCTTCTTGCCGTACAGCACGCCGATGCCGGAGGGCCCGTACACCTTGTGGCCCGAGAAGACATAGAAATCGCAGTCGAGGTCCTGGACGTCGACCTTGAGATGCGGCGCCCCCTGCGCGCCGTCGATCAGCACTACCGCCCCCTGGGCGTGGGCCATCTCGATCATCTGCTTGACCGGCGGCAGGGTGCCCAAGGCGTTGGAGGCATGGGTCACCGCGACCATCTTGGTGCGCGGGCCCAACAGCTTTTCGTACTCCTCCATGATCAGTTCGCCGGCGTCGTCGATGGGAACGGGGCGGATCTTGGCTCCCACCCGCTCGGCCAGCAGCTGCCACGGCACGATGTTGGAGTGGTGCTCGAGATAGGTGAGGATGATCTCGTCGCCCTCGCCGATGAACTTGTCGCCATAGGCGTAGGCGACCAGGTTGACGCCCTCGGTGCCGCCGCGCACGAAGATGATTTCGCTGCTTTCACGGGCGTTGAGGAAGGTCCTCACCTTGTCGCGGGCGACCTCGAAATTCTTGGTCGCCAGCGCGCTCAGCTCGTAGACGCCGCGGTGGATGTTGGCGTACTCCGCCTCGTAGCAGCGCCTGACCGCATCGATTACCTGCATCGGCTTTTGGGCGCTGGCGGCGCTGTCCAGGAAGGCCCGGCCGTGGATCACCGGGGTGGCCAGGATGGGAAAGTCGCGGCGCGCCGCCTCGGCATCGAAGGCCGGGACAAAAACGGACTCCCGGCGCGCCTCGGCGAGGGGGGCAAGCGTGTTCATGCCAAGGCTCCTTCCTGGGCGGCCTGGTCCAGCCAGCCGCTCATCAGCCCGTCGAGATGCTCGCGCACGGCATCGATGGGGATCTCGTCGATCTGCTCCCTGACGAAGGCGCGGATCAACAGCCGCCGGGCCTCGGCCAAAGGGATGCCGCGGGCCCGGAGGTAGAACAGCGAATCCTCGTCCAGCTCGCCGGTGGTGGCGCCGTGGCTGCATTTCACGTCATCGGCGTAGATTTCCAGCTCCGGCTTGGTGCTGACCTCGGCGCCGTCGGAGAGGAGGACGGCGCGGCTCAACTGATGGCCGTTGGTCTTTTGCGCATCCTTGGCGACCAGGATCTTGCCCTGGAAGACGCCCCGGGCCTTGCCGTCGAGCACGCCCTTGTAGATTTCGCTGCTGGTGCAGCCGGGCTTGGCGTGGGTGATGAAGGTGGTGGTGTCGGCGTGCTGGCGGCCGGTGATCAGGTAGGCGCCGTTGAGGTGGCAGAGGGCCTCCTCGCCGTCCAGCACCACCTCGATCTCGTTGCGCGACAGGAGGGCGCCGACGGTCATGACGAAGCTGTCGTACCGCCCGCGCGCCGCCACCCGAGCCTTCGAGAACGACAGATGGGTCGCCGCCCGCGAATCGGCCTGCACCTTGATGTGGTCGAGCCGGGCCCCGGCCTCGATGGTGATTTCGCCGACCGGGTTCGACCAGTAGGCGATGCCGTCGGCCGTCGCGATGTGGCTTTCCACCAGGGTGGCGCGGCTGCCTTCGCCGATGACGATCAGGTTGCGCGGATGATGGGCGAGCGCGCCTTCCGTGGCGGCGGTGGCAACGAACACCAGATGGATCGGCTGCTCGACCTGGGTCCCGGGCGCCACGCTGAGCACGCCGCCGTCGGCCAGGAACGCGGTATTGAGGTTGACCAGCACGCGCCCGTCGGGGCCGGCCACCACGCCCAGCCTGCCCTTCAGCGCATCGGCATCGTTTTCCATCGTGCCGGCCACGGTCGACAGCTCGACGCCGGCCGGCAGCGGGCCGGTGTCCGACAGGTCCGGCCGATGGCGGCCATTGACGAAGACCACCCGATAGGCGCCGTCGATGACCGGCAGCAGGTCGGGGGCCACGGCAACCTTGGCATCGGTTTCTACGGCCGCCCGGAGCGGACTGTCGGCGAAGGTCTTGAGGTTTGTGTACTTCCACTGTTCGACGCGGGTCGACGGCAGGCCGCTTTCGGCAAAACGGCTAAGCGCGTCCTTGCGCAACGCCGCCAGCCATGGCGCGCCGCCCGGCAGGGCCGGCGTGGCGCCCTCGGCGTAGGCGAACGGAATGCTCCTGACATGACTCATGGGCGTTCCCCTCAGGCGGCGGTGGCGATGGCGGCGTAGCCTTCGCGTTCCAGTTCAAGCGCCAGCTCCTTGCCGCCCGAACGGACGATCTTGCCGGCCGCCATGACGTGGACGAAATCGGGTTGCACGTAGTCGAGCAGGCGCTGGTAGTGGGTGATCAGCACGATCGCCCGATCGGGTCCGCGTAGCGCGTTAATGCCCTCGGCGACGATGCGCAGCGCATCGATGTCGAGCCCCGAGTCGGTTTCGTCCAGGATGGCCAGCTTGGGATCGAGCACGGCCATCTGTAGGATCTCGTTGCGCTTCTTCTCGCCACCCGAGAAACCGACGTTGACGGCACGCCGGATCATCTCGTCGCCCATGCCCAGCTTGGCCTGCTTGTCGCGCAGCAGCTTGAGGAACTGCATGGCATCGACCGGCGGCTCGCCGCGGTACTTGCGCACCGCGTTGTAGGCGGTCTTGAGGAAGGTGACGTTATCGACGCCGGGGATTTCCACCGGGTACTGGAAGGCCAGGAACAGGCCCTCGCCGGCCCGCTCCTCGGCGGCCATGTCCAGCAGGTCCTTGCCGTTGAGCGTGGCGCCGCCATCGGTCACCTCGTAGGCCTCGTGCCCCGCCAGCACGTAGGACAGCGTGCTCTTGCCCGAGCCGTTCGGGCCCATGATGGCGTGTACCTCGCCGGCCTTGACCGTGAGGTTGACGCCCTTGAGGATCTCGTTGTCCTCGATCGAGGCGTGCAGGTTCTTGATTTCAAGCATTTGTCTATCCGTCCTTTCCAAAATTCCGGGGCCGGCGGTCAGCCGACGCTGCCTTCCAGGCTGATTCCGACCAGCTTCTGCGCCTCGACGGCGAACTCCATCGGCAGGACCTGGAGCACCTCGCGGCAGAAGCCGTTGACGATGAGCGACACCGCCTCCTCGGGCGTCAGGCCGCGCTGCCGGCAATAGAACAGCTGGTCGGCGCTGATCCTGGACGTCGTCGCCTCGTGCTCGACGCGCGCCGTGCGGTTCTTCGATTCGATGTAGGGCACCGTGTGAGCGCCGCACTGATCGCCGATCAGCAAGGAATCGCACTGGGTGTGGTTGCGGGCGTTCTCGGCCTTGGGCTGGATGCGCACCAGGCCGCGATAGGTCTGATCGGCGTGGCCGGCCGAAATGCCCTTCGACACGATGGTGCTGCGCGTGTTCTTGCCGATGTGGATCATCTTGGTGCCGGTGTCGGCCTGCTGGCGGTGGTTGGTGATGGCGATGGAGTAGAACTCACCCACCGAGTTGTCGCCCTGCAGGATGCAGCTCGGGTACTTCCAGGTAATCGCCGAGCCGGTTTCCACCTGGGTCCACGAAATCTTCGAGTTGCGGCCGCGGCAGGCGCCCCGCTTGGTGACGAAGTTGTAGATGCCGCCCTTGCCTTCCTCGTCGCCCGGATACCAGTTCTGCACGGTGGAATACTTGATCTGGGCGTCGTCGTGGGCGACCAGTTCGACCACCGCGGCATGCAGCTGGTTCTCGTCGCGCATCGGCGCCGTGCAGCCTTCGAGATAGCTGACGTAGGCGCCCTCGTCGGCGATGATCAGGGTGCGCTCGAACTGCCCGGTCTGCGCCGCGTTGATGCGGAAATAGGTGGAAAGCTCCATCGGGCAACGCACACCCTTGGGCACATAGACGAACGAGCCATCGGTGAACACCGCCGAATTCAGCGTGGCGAAGAAGTTGTCGGAATAGGGCACCACGCTGCCCAGGTACTTCTTGACCAGTTCGGGATGCTCGCGCACGGCTTCGGACATCGAGCAGAAGATGATGCCGTATTCCCCCAGCTTCTTCTTGAAGGTGGTGGCCACCGACACGCTGTCGAAGACGGCGTCCACCGCGACGCCGGCCAGCATCTCCTGCTCCTTGATCGGGATGCCCAGCTTCGCGTAGGTCTCAAGCAGCTTGGGATCGACCTCGTCCAGGCTCTTCAGTTCATCGCGCTTGGGGGCCGAATAGTAATAGGCGTCCTGATAGTCGATCTTGGGGTAGTGGACCTTCGCCCAGGTAGGCTCCTCGTCCTCCAGCGTCATCCACAGGCGGAACGCCTTGAGGCGCCATTCGAGCAGCCACTCGGGCTCGCCCTTCTTGGCCGAGATGAACCGAACGGTGTCCTCGTTGAGGCCCTTCGGGACGGTATCGGTCTCGATGTCGGTGACGAAGCCGTACTTGTACTTCTGGTCGGTGACCGAGCGTACGGTTTCGACGGTATCAGATACGGCGGGCATTCGATTCTCCTCGCGCGGGGGGTGCGATTTGCGCCGCGGCGGCGACCGGCTTTTCGGCCGGCGGCGCTCCAGCGTCGATGAAATAGTCGAAAGGCGACATCATGTCGGCCAGGGTAAGGTTCTTCAGCGCGTCGATGATGGCGGCATTGACGCGGTTCCAGCGGCCCGACATCAGGCATTGGCCTTCGCGCTCGCAGCTGTCGTGGTCGCCCTCGACGCAGTCGGTCAGGCTCAAGCGGCCGTCCAGCACCTCGAGGGCCTCGACCACCGAAATCTGCTCGGGCGTCCGGGCCAGGGTGTAGCCGCCCTGGGCGCCGCGCTGGGAAACCGCGAGCCCGCCCTGCACCAGGGTCTTCAGCAGCTTGGCCACCGTCGGCAGCGTCAGTCCGGTGGCCGCCGCGATCTCGGGCGCGGTCTGCATCCGCTCTCCGGCTACCGCCAGGCGGACCATCACGACGATGCCGTAATCGGTCATCTTGTTGAGCTTGATCATGCCTATGATTCTTAAAACAGTACCAATTCAGTCCTGATTGCAAAATAGGACAGGCCGGCTGGCGTTTCAAGCCCGTTTCAAGGGAAAAGCGAGGCTCCAGCCCGTCCGTGGTTGGCGGCGGAGCAACGCTTACCTATATGCAGGCCATCAAGCAGGACGTTCAGTCCTCGACAAAGGGACAAAGCCGATCATGGTTTCAGCGATCGCCGCCAAGGCGGAAGTGATCGCGGCCCCGCGCCGCGAAGTGGAATCGGTCGTGGTGCGCTTCGCCGGCGATTCCGGTGACGGCATCCAGCTCACCGGCAGCCAATTCACGATGTCGACCGCGCTGGTCGGCAACGATCTGGCGACCTTCCCCGATTTCCCGGCGGAAATCCGCGCCCCGGTCGGCACCACCTTCGGGGTGTCGGCCTTCCAGATCAATTTCGGGGCGCGCCGCATCATGACGCCGGGCGACGCGCCCGACTTGTTGATCGCCCTCAACCCGGCGGCGCTGAAGGTGAACCTCGACACCGTCAAGCCGGGCGGCTCCGTCATCATCGACACCGGCACCTGCACGGCGCGCAACCTGCGCAAGGCGGGCTTCGAGGGCAATCCGCTGGAGGACGGTACGCTCGCCCCCTTCAAGGTGACCGGCATCGACATCTCGCGCCACACCGAGGAAGCGCTGACGTCCTTCGGTCTGTCGCAGAAGGACATGCTGCGCTGCAAGAACATGTGGGCGCTGGGCCTGGTCTATTGGATGTACGGCCGCAGCCGCCAAGCCACCATCGATTGGCTCAATCGCAAGTTCGCCAAGCGTCCCGAGATCGCCGGGGCCAACATCGCCGCGCTCAACGCCGGCCACGCTTTCGGCGAGACCGCCGAGATGGGCGGTGGCCTTTCCGGCTTCACGGTGGGGCCGGCAACCCTCGATCCCGGCCTTTATCGCACGGTGTCGGGCAGCGAGGCCCTGGCCTGGGGCTTGGTTGCCGGCGCTCAGCTGGCCGGGCTCAAGATGGTGTTCAGTTCCTATCCCATCACGCCGGCTTCCTCCATCCTGCATGCCCTGGCGCCGCTACGCGAATACGGGGTGACCACCTTCCAGGCCGAGGACGAGATCGCCGCCGTCTGTTCGGCGATCGGCGCCTCCTACGCCGGCGCGCTCGGCGTCACCTCCAGTTCGGGGCCGGGCATCGCGCTCAAGACCGAAGCCATCGGACTGGCCATCGGCACCGAGCTGCCGCTGGTCGTCATCGATTCGCAGCGTGCCGGGCCGTCGACCGGCATGCCGACCAAGACCGAGCAATCCGACCTTCACCAAGCGGTGTTTGGGCGCAACGCCGACAGCCCGGTGGCAGTGATCGCCGCGCGCTCGCCTTCCGACTGCTTCGAGGTCGCCATCGAGGCGGTCAGGCTGGCTACCAAGTACATGACGCCGGTCATCCTCTTGACCGACGGCTTCGTCGCCAACGCGGCCGAGCCCTGGCGCATCCCCGACGTCGATACATTGCCGCGCATGGCGGTTTCCTTCGCCACCGAGACGGAAGACTTCCGTCCGACCCGGCGCGACCCGGTGACCCAGGCCCGCGAATGGGTGCTGCCGGGAACCCCCGGCATGGAACACCGCATCGGCGGCCTGGAGCGAGACTTCGATACCGGCAACATCTCCTACGACCCGGCCAACCATCAGAAGATGACGAACTTGAGGATCGGCAAGATCGCCGGCATCGCGCGGGACATCCCCGCCCAGGGCGTGGAAGCGGGCAACCCCCGCGGCCGCTTGGCGGTGGTCGGTTGGGGGTCGACCTACGGACCGATTTCCCGCGCGGTGGACAACCTGCGCGAGGTCGGGCTCGACGTCTCGCACATCCATCTGCGCCACATCTGGCCGCTGCCGGCCAACCTGGGCGACCTGCTGGCCGGCTTCGAGCACGTCCTGGTGCCCGAGATGAACGCCGGGCAACTGATCACACTCCTGCGCAGCCGCTACCTGATCGACGCCGAGGGCCTGAACAAGGTCAGCGGCCAACCCTTCAAGATTTCGGAAATCGAGGCGACGGTGCGCGCCCGCCTGGAGGCCTGAGCCATGAACGTCACCACGCCGCCCAAGAAACTGACCGACAAGGACTTCGCGTCCGATCAGGAAATCCGCTGGTGCCCGGGGTGCGGCGACTACGGGGTCCTGAAGGCCCTGCAGCGCACCCTGCCCGAGATGGGCATCCCCAGGGAAAAGCTGGTCTTCGTGTCGGGCATCGGCTGCTCGTCGCGCTTTCCCTATTACATGAACACGTACGGTTTCCACACCATCCACGGCCGGGCGCCGGCGATCGCCACCGGCATCAAGCTGGCCAACCGCGATCTCGACGTGTGGGTCATCTCGGGCGATGGCGATGGCCTCAGCATCGGCGGCAACCACCTGCTGCACGTGCTGCGCCGCAACGTCGATCTCAACATCCTCTTGTTCAACAACGAGATCTATGGCCTGACCAAGGGGCAGGCGTCGCCGACCTCGCGGCCGGGCACGCGCTCGCCCTCGACCCCCGGCGGCTCCATCGACTATCCCGTATCGGCGGCGCGATTCGCGCTGGGAGCCGGCGCCCACTTCGTCGCCCGCTCGGTCGACACCCTGCAGCCGCACCTGATGGAGATGTTCCGCCGCGCCCACGCCCATCGCGGCACCTCGTTCGTCGAGATCTTCCAGAACTGCTTGGTCTACAACGACGGCGTCTTCGCCCACTTCACCGACCGCGAGGTCGCCGACGAGACCCAGCTTCGCGTCAGGCACGGCGAGCCGCTGCTGTTCGGGGCGGCGCAGGACAAGGGGCTTCGCCTCAAGCCCGGCACCCTGGAGCTGGAGGTGGTGAAGGTGGGCGAGGGTGGTGTCGGCAAAGCCGACGTTATGGTCCACGACGAAACCAGCCCGGTGCTGGCCATGATGCTGGCCTCCCTGACCCCGCCGGCCTTCCCGGTGGCGCTTGGCGTGCTCTATTGCCATCCCGGCGCCTGCTACGAGGATGCCCTGGCTGCCCAGGCCGGCCCCAAGGCCGCCGACGGGCCGAAGGCCAATCTCAACGCGCTGCTTCGGCGCGGTGCCACCTGGACGGTGCAGGAGGGTGGGCGGATCGCCGACGCCTAGACCGGTGCCTTGGCCTGGCCGCGCAGGCGGCGGACCAGGGCGTCGATCAGAAACTTGAGCGCGTCCCGTCCCCGGTCAGGAACTCATGCGTCGTGCCCTTGAATCCCGGAACGGCCATCGGATTTCCTTCAAGACGGACGCGGGTCAGTGGACGCCGGTCCCGGCGATCAGCGGCAGGTCGACAATGAAGGTGGAGCCGACCCCAACCTCGCTTCTCACATCGATGGCGCCGCCCAGCTTCTTGACCGTCCCGAAGACCACCGACAGGCCGAGACCGGTGCCCTTGCCGATCGGCTTGGTCGTGAAGAACGGCTCGAAGATCCGCTCCTGCGTCGCCGGGTCCATGCCCGATCCGGTGTCGGTCACCGCGATCCGCGCATAGGATCCCGCCGGCAGGTCCCGACGCGCGGCGGCCGGATCGATCTCGACGCGCTCCAGCGCCACGTCGATGGTCCCGGCGGCCGGGGCGATCGCCTGGGCCGCGTTGACGACCAGGTTGATCAGGATGGTGTCGATCTGCACCGGCGCCGCGCTGACGAAGCCGATGCCGCGCCCCAGGTGTTCGCGGATGGTGACGGAGGCGGGGATGGTCGCGCGCGCGATCACAAGCGCCGCGCGCATCACGTCGTGAAGGTCGAGCGGCTGGGCCTCGTAGGCATCCTGGCGGCTGAACGCCAGGACTTGCGCCACCAGCTGGCGGATCCGCTGCCCCGAGCCCAGGACCGTCGTCAGTTGCCGGCGTCTCGGGTCGTGCTCCGACAGCGATTCCATGACGACCTGGGTCAGGGTCAGGATCGGCACCAGCATGTTGTTGACGTCGTGGGCAATGCCGCCGGCAAGGGTGCCGATGGTTTCCAGGCGTTCCATGATCCGCTCGCGGCGCTCGTGCTCGATCTCCTCGGTGATGTCCTGGACGATGCCGACGATCCGGCCGGCCTTGCGGTGCCCCGACCGGAAAGCCTTGCCGTGAGCCCGGAGCCAGCGGATGCCGTCGTCGGGGCGGGTGCGGCGGAAATCGACGGCGCAGGGGGTCCCCTCGCTCAACAGGCGCTCGAATTCCTCGGCCACGACCGGACGGTCCTCGGCGAAGATCTCGCAGAGGAAATCGGCCAGCGCGGTCGAGGCCGTTTCGGTCGCCACGCCGGTAATGCGCCGCGCGTTGCCGTCGCGGTTGATCTGCTTGTTCATCCCGTCGAGCTCCCACGATCCCATCTCGGCGGCGTCGAGTGCGAAGCCAAGAAGCTCGCGGCTGTCGTGGAGGTCTCCTTCGATCTCGCGACGCTTGAGCGCCATCTGGATGGTGGCGTGCAACTCGCGTTCCGAGATCGGCTTGACCAGATATCCGAACGGTTTGGTGGCGCGTGCCCGTTCCAGGGTGGTGTCTTCGGAATAGGCGGTCAGGTAGATGACCGGGATGTCGTCGATACGGGCCGCCGTTTCGATGCCGTCCATGTCGCCGTCGAGATGGATGTCCATGAGCACGACATCCGGGCGCTGCCGCTCGATGCTCGAAAGGGCCTGGTCGCCGTTGGAGGCGATTCCATCAACCTCGTAGCCGAGTCGGACGAGTTGCTGCTTGAGGTGCAGCGCCACGATGCGCTCGTCCTCGACGATCATCACCTGGGTCGACGGCATCTCACGGTCCTCCTCATGTTTCCATCGGGAAATGAATTTCGAACCGCGTCGGGTCGCGGCGCCGGATCGTCAGCTTGCCGCCTATCTGGTCGGCAAGAAGGGTCACAAGTTGAAGGCCGAGCGTCGTCGAGTTGTCGATATCGAGGTTGTCCGGAAGGCCGACGCCATCGTCGCTGACCGAAAGGACGGCCCCGCCGTCCTTGCCGTTCGCCAGCCTGATGTCGATTTTACCGCCGCGGCCTTGCGGGAATCCGTGTTTCAGCGTGTTGGATATCAGTTCGTTGACGATCAGCCCGCACGGAACCGCCGCATTGATGGGAAGGCGGGCGTCGTCGGCGTCGACGGAAACCGCGAAGCGGCTCGAATCGATTCCGTAGGAGCCAATCAGGGTTGGCACCAGGGAATCCAGGAAAGTGGCGAAGTCGACCTTGGCGAAGTCGTTCGACTGGTACAGTGTCCGATGAATGAGGGCCATGGAGAGCACGCGGTTCTGGCTTTCGCGCAGCATGCCCAGGGCGACTTCGTCGCGGACGCTGGCGGTTTGCAGGCTGAGCAGGCTGTGAATGATCTGAAGGTTGTTCTTGACCCGGTGATGGATCTCGCCCAGCAACAGGTCCTTCTCCTTGAGCGCGTCGCGAATGCGCTCCTCTTCGCGCTTGCGGTCCGAGATGTCGATGACGGCCGCCAGCACCACCATCCCTTCCTCGGTCTCGATGGGGTTGAGGCCGATCTCGACCGGAAACGTGCCGCCGTCCTTGCGCAGGCCGAACAGATCGCGGCCGGCTCCCATCGGCCGCGACTGGGGTTCATGGAAGAATCCGGCCCGCATCGCCGAATGCCCTACCCGCAACGGCTGCGGAACCAACACTTCCACTTGCTGCCCCAGCAATTCGGACCTGTCGTAGCCGAACAGGCGTTCGGCCTGGGCGTTGACCATCTCGATGCGGCCCGCCTCGTTGGTCATGAGGATGGCGTAAGGGGCATACTCGACGGCCCGGCGGAAACGTTCCTCGCTCTTGCGCAGCGCCTGTTCGGCTCGTTCGAGAAACTCGTCTTCCATGGACTGCTCCTGCACCGCGAGGATCCGATTGGCGATGGCTCCGTCTGGGGCAAACGCGACTTAATAGCATACCAAGTTACTGCATTATTCAAGCCTTCTCGAATCCGGCATGTTTTCAACGATCTCCGCACGACGCCGCGACGGCGCGGCGCAAAAAAAAGCGCCGCGACAGTCGGCGGCGCTTCTTCTCTTTCGGCGGCGCGGTTATCGCGGTTGGGGAACCAGCCGCAGGTAGGGCTTCAGCTCGCGCCAACCGCCGGGAAACTTCTTTTTGGCGTCCTCGTTGGACACCGAGGGCACGATGATGACGTCCTCGCCCTGAGCCCAGTTGGCCGGCGTCGCCACGCTGTATTTGGCGGTGAGCTGCAGCGAATCGATGACCCGCAGCAGTTCGGCGAAGTTGCGCCCCGTGCTGGCCGGGTAGGTCAGCGTCAGCTTGACCTTCTTGTCCGGGCCGATGACGAATACCGAGCGCACCGTCAGCGTGTCATTGGCGTTCGGGTGGATCATGTCGTAAAGGTCCGACACCTTGCGGTCGCTGTCGGCGATTACCGGGAAATTGAGGGCGTTGCCCTGGGTTTCCTTGATGTCGGCGGCCCAGCGTTGGTGATCCTCGACGGGATCGACGCTAAGCCCGATGACTTTGACGTTACGCTTGTCGAATTCCGACTTGAGACCGGCCAGCGAGCCAAGCTCGGTGGTGCAGACGGGGGTGAAATCCTTGGGGTGCGAAAACAGTACCGCCCAGTTGTCCCCGATCCAGTCGTGAAACTTGACGGTGCCCTCGGTCGTGACGGCCGTGAAGTCGGGCGCGATGTCGCCCAATCGAATGGCCATGGTAATTCCTCCTCGGTCTTGGGTGTCGCCATGACAGCCCCGGGCGCCACATCTGGGAACTGGCCGGAAGGATGTCGAGGGGGGGTTGCCAAAAATTATCAAATTTTCTTGTACGATAATTTTATTTAACATGTTTTTCTGTATACATCCGTGGATACCCATTCCAGGCGATGGGCCGACCGGGTAGACGCCACGGCGGCAAGCGGGCATGATGCGCCGCCTCATCTTTCGCTTTCCCTCGACTCGGCTGCAAGGACGCGATGAGAGACTCGCCCCCACCCTCGTGGTACTACCGCCAGTCCGGCGTCATCCCCTACCGGCACGGCGTCGACGGGCCCGAGGTGTTGCTGATCACCTCGCGGACACGCAAGCGCTGGATTCTTCCCAAGGGGGTCGTCGAGCCGGGGCTGAGCGCCATCGCCTCGGCCGCCAACGAAGCTTTCGAAGAGGCCGGCGTCAAAGGCCGGGTGGCGGAGCCGAGCCTCGGTTCGTTCAGCTACGCGAAATGGGACGGAGACTGCACCGTCGAGGTGTTCGCCATGGCGGTGGAGGAGGTGCTGGACGATTGGCCCGAGCGGGCCGAGCGGACCCGCCGCTGGATGCCGTTGGCCGAGGCCGCCGGCCTGGCCGACGATCCGGAAGCCGGCGATCTGATCCGGGGCCTGGGCAAGGTGCTGGCCGGCGGCGCCTAGTTTTCGTTGAAGAAGCGGCGGCGCTGTTCGAGCGATTGCTCGCCGATGTCGCAGGGCGGCGGCTGGCGGGAAGCCGTCCGCAGAAATCCCGCCGCCGCCGGCAGGTCCGGGGCGACGAGAGGTGCCGTCGCGGCGGCCGGAACGATGCGCGGCCTCGCCCGTTCCGCCGGCGACCGCACGACGATGGTGCCGCCGGCCGGCGTGATGCCGGCGATCTCGGAAACCAGCTTGCGGCGGATCGCCTCGGCGAACGAGCTGAACCCTTCGGCCACCACCATGAAGGCGCCCGGACCGCCGATGACGCAATAGCGGTAATAAAGATCGAGGTCGGGAATCTGCCGCCGGCCGAACGGGTTGACGCGGTCGTTGACGATGGGAAGCCCGTTGACGGTGATCTGCGCCGCCACCGCGGCGTCGCGCGCCATGGACACCAGCCGGCCTTCGTTGTTGGCGCCGTCGCCCGAGATATCGATGACCCGCCGCGCTCCCTCGAAGCCGTTGCCGGCGAACATCGGCACCGCGAAGTCGATGGCGTGGCTGATCGAGGTGTACATCCCCCGCGTGACCGGCGCCTGGCCGATCCTGGCGACCAGGCTTTGGGCGCTCTTGGCGTCGCGTACTTCTGCCCAGCCGGCGACCACCGTACGGTGGCCGACGCCGGCCCATTCGACGTAGCTCACGGCGATGGCGCCGCGATAGCCGCCCTCGATGGCGCGGATGACGTCGGGATGGGCGAGTGCGCCGAGGTAGCCTTCCCGTTGGAGAAGGGCCTCGTCGGTATCCATGCTTCCCGAAACGTCGACCGCCAAAACCAGTTCCAGATCAACCGCAACGTCGGCCCGGACCTCATCATCCGGTACCGCGACGGCCACCAGCGCGACCGCGATGGCTGAGCTCACCAATAGCATGCGACGCACGGCGGTATTCCCTGCACTTGCGAAAACGCGTTTTCTTCAAATGGCCTCGCCGGGCCCTTTCGAAAAGAGGGCGATATGGCCGATCATGCCGGGCCGCCCTGGAATCCGACTCCGCTGCGGCCTATGATCGCGCCGCGCCACCAAAAATAGGAAACGTACCCGCGATGATGCGAATTGCCGTTTGCGAACCGGCCTTCGGCCGGCATCCCGTCCTCAAAACGGAACTTCTCGCCCTGTATCCCGATGCCACCCTCAATGAAGATGGACGGGTGTTGGCTGGCGATGCCCTGATCGGTTTTCTCAAGGGGCATCAGGGCGCGATCGTTGGTGCCCAGGCGATGAACGATGCCGTGTTCGCCGCGGTGCCGGAACTGACGGTCGTTTCGAAATGGGGCGTCGGTCTCGATACCATCGATTTGGGCGCGATGGTCCGCCACGGTGTGCGGCTGGGCTGGACGGGCGGCGTGAATCGGCTGTCGGTGGCCGAACTGGCCCTGTCTTTTTTCATAAGCCTTCTGCGCCATGTGCCGGCGGCGAGCCTGGATGTCCGCGGCGGCCTGTGGCGGCGGCGGATCGGCCGCCACCTGAGCGGCCGCACGGTCGGCATCGTCGGCTGCGGCCACATCGGCAAAGAGGTGGTCCGCCTGCTGGTGCCCTTCGGTTGCCGGGTTCTGGCCCACGACATCCGCGATTATCCTGCGTTCTACGCGGCTCATGGGGTCGAGGCGGTTGAGTTGGAGGATCTGCTGAAAACCGCAGACGTGGTGTCCCTGCACGTGCCGCTCGACGCTACGACGCGGGGCATGATCGATGCCGGGCGGCTGGCGCTGATGCGGCCGGACGCGGTGCTGGTCAATACGGCGCGCGGCGGCATCGTCGACGAGACGGCTCTCAAGGAGGCCCTGAGCGGCGGCCGTCTGGCGGCGGCGGCGTGTGATGCCTTTGTGACGGAACCGCCATCCGATGCCGATTTGTTGGCGTTGCCCAACTTCCTGGCGACCCCGCACATTGGCGGCAGCGCGGAGGAGGCTATTCTGGCCATGGGCCGCGGCGCCATTGCCGGCCTTGCGGACAACGCCGTGCCCGATCCGGCGACCGGGAATAATTGAGGGAACGCGTGGGCGGCCGTTTCCCGGCTTTCGTCGTGCGGAAGCTCTGTGATAATTTCCTCCTCCACGCACGGCCGTGCGTGGGGGAGGTGCATCCGTGCCGACTGCAAAAAGGGGAGGATCGAAAGCATGAAATACTGGATGTCGGCAATCGTGGCGGCGACCGTGGCTTTGGCGCCGTCGGCCCAGGCGGAGACGCGGGTCACCTACAAGTCGGCCAAGACCGCGTCGT
This sequence comes from Rhodospirillales bacterium, assembly GCA_014859895.1. Lineage (GTDB taxonomy): Bacteria > Pseudomonadota > Alphaproteobacteria > Rhodospirillales > Shumkoniaceae > Shumkonia. The sequence goes on along the minus strand of JACZKS010000164.1, from coordinate 9,721 downwards.
CGTATTACCAGATGGCGGTCCAGGTCGCCGAAGCGGTCAAGGTGGGTTCCGGCGGCGCGATGATCGTGACCGTCGAGGAAAGCCAGGGGTCCGAGCAGAATGTGCGCGAGGCGGTTAAACGGACGGGCAATTACGTCTTCACCACCCCGCCCAGCCTGATCGACAGCGCCCTGGAAGGAAAGAAACCGTTTCCCGCCGACGAGGCCTACAAATCCATCCGGGCCCTTTTTCCCGTTCCATCCCTGACCATGCACTGGGTGGTGCGCGCCGACACCGGCATCAAGGATTTCGCCGATCTGGAGGGCAAGTCGTTCATCATCGGCAAGGGCAGCTTCGGCGCCCGCCAGACCGAGGCGGTGTTCATGGCTCTGGGCCTGGAAGGCAAGGTGAAGTTTGTCGACGTCGAGCTCAACTCGGCCGTTCCGGCCCTGAAGAACCGTCAGATCGACGGTTTCGCCACCGCCGGCTCATGGCCGGCGCCGAACGTGCAGGAGGCGGGGGCGAGCGTCGATATCCGCCTGCTGAGCCTGAGCGAGGCGCAGCTTGCCAAGGTATCGGGCACCAAACTGGTGATTCCGGCCGGCACCTACAAAGGCGTCGACACCGACGTGACCACCATTTCCATGCCGGTCGGGACCTATGCGACGACCGCCATGGACGACGCCACGGCCTATACGTTGACCAAGACGTTTTGGACCCAGCTTGACGCCATGACCAAGGTGAATTCGTGGTGGCACGGCGTGAAGGCCGACATGATCGGCGAATTGGCCGGCAAGCTCCACCCGGGCGCACTGAAGTATTATGCCGAAGCGGGGATCCCCGTTCCGGCATCCCTTAAGTAGCCCTCGTCGCACGCATAGCCGGACGCAGAGACCGTCCATGTCCCGATTGCTGACGTCAGGGGCGGTCTTTGCCCTGGCCGCAACTTCAGTTGTCTATCACCTGTACCTGATCTTTTCGGGGCTGCTGCCCAATCTGGTGACCCGGCCCCTGCATCTGGCGCTGGCGTTGCCGTGGGTTTTCGTCATCGGCGCCGAAGGCGGCCCGTTGCGCCGTTGGATCGGTTACGTGTTTTGCATCGTCGGCATGGCGGCCTCCATCTGGATCGCCTGGAACCGGGACATCCTGGTGGACCAGTACGGTTCGCTGGAAGGGCCGTTCCAGTACGGGTTGGCCATCGCCCTGATCGTTGTCGTCCTCGAAATGGCGCGCCGCCGCATCAAGGCGGCATTGCCCAGTGTCGCCCTGCTGGCCCTCGCCTACGGCCTATTCGGTCATCTGATTCCCGGCCAGTTCGGCCATCCCGGCATGCCGCTCGACAGCTTCCTCGGCACCCTGGTGGTGGCCGGTGGCGGGCTGTGGGGGGAACTGACGGGTATTTCAGTCAACGTTGTTGCCGTGTTCGTCATTCTCGGTGCCTTCGTCAGCGCGTCCGAGGGCGGGCCCGGCTTCATGCTGTTGGCCACCCGGCTGGCTGGGCGGATGCGGGCCGGGCCGGCCAAGGTCGCGGTCTTGTCTTCGGCAATGTTCGGGTCGATCTCGGGCTCGGCGTCGGCCAACGTGGCCTCGACCGGCGCGGTGACCCTTCCGGCGATGAAAAAGCTTGGCTATCCGCCAGCCTTTGCTGCCGCGGTCGAGGCCGTCGCCTCGTCGGGCGGCCAGATCATGCCGCCGCTGATGGGGGCTGGCGCCTTCCTGATGGTCGAACTGCTGCGGATCACCTACGTCGACGTCATGACCGCGGCCATTTTGCCGTCGATTCTTTTCTTCTGGGCAACATGGGCCGGGGTCGACCATTTTGCCAAGCGCCATGGCCTGCGCGGCATGGCGCCCGAGGAAACACCGCCATGGGATGACGTCATCCGGACGGCGCCCTTTTTCCTGGCGCCGTTCGGCGTGCTCCTGGCGATCCTGTTTTTCACCGGTTACACGCCGCAGTATGCCGCGGCAATCGCCACCGGCGTCTCCATGCTATTGCTGGCGGCGGATCGGACCGGCCGCGTTTCCCTCGGCCGCTGGTGGCGGGAACTCCGGACGGCGGTCCTTGACGCCGCGCGGCAGATTGCCACGGTTGCCGCCATCATCATCTGCGCGGGTTTGGTGATCGGCGTCCTCAACATGACCGGTCTCGGCGTCAAGGTGACCTCGGTGATCATCGCGTTGTCGGGCGGCACGCTGTGGATCGCCCTGGTCCTTACGGCTATCGCCTGCCTGATTCTCGGCATGGAGGTGCCGACGACCGCCGCCTACGTCATCTGCGTATCGGTTGCGGGGCCGGCCCTGCAGAACCTGGGCCTTCCGGCCTTGCACGCCCACCTGTTCATCTTCTGGTACGCCCTGCTCTCGACCATTACGCCGCCGGTTTGCGGCACCGTGTTCATCGCCGCGGCGATGGCCGACGCGCCATGGGTGGCGGTGGCCAATCGTGCCATGCGGTTGGGATTGGGGCTTTACGTCGTGCCCCTGGCCTTTATCGTCAACCCGGCCTTGATCCATCCCGAAATCAGCCTGCCGCTGGCGCTGCTGGCCATGGTCAAGGTCGGGGCGGGCATCTGGTTGATGAGCGCCGCGGTGGCCGGCCGTGGCGGGCGGTTATGGGCAGCGCCGTTGTATTTCGTCCTGGGCACCGCGGTGATTTTCGCCGGCGGGGTGGGGTGATCGGCTCGTTCGGCTGCGGTCCGTCGAACCAGCCGTCCCGGAATCAAACGACCCGGCCGAAGGGATCGGCCGGGTCGTTGGAAACTTGGTGGAGCCGAGGGGAATCGAACCCCTGACCTCTTGAATGCCATTCAAGCGCTCTCCCAACTGAGCTACGGCCCCATCTGGGATGCCCGGCTGCCAGCGATTCGCCTTGCGGCGCAACCTTGGCGTCGGGGGCCGCAAAATAGAAGGGAACCCCCCGCAGGGCAAGCGAAAAACAGTGGCGGAATCAACTTCTGTCGACGGCGTCCGGATCGCTGACGTGATCCATCACTTCCGACATGTCATCGTCGTCCTCGCCCAGTTCGGAGGCGTCCTCCAGCAGGGCGTCTTCCTCGGCATCGGCCTTCAGCGGCTCGATCTCGGCGTCGGCGTCGTCCAATCCCTCGTCCTCGACCACTTCGATCGCGTCGTCTTCGAAGGCCGGAATCTCGACGCCGGGCGCCAGATCGTCCTCCACCGCCGCCGGAGACGGGACCTTGCTGACGGCGGCCACCGGGGCGGCCCGCCGCGGCCGGACGACCGCACGCGGCGTGAACGGTGTGCCACACTTGGGACACGTCGGGGGATCACGGCGCATGTCATAAAAGCGGGCGCCGCAATTCTGGCAGAATCGCTTCATTCCCCATTCCGGTTTAGCCACGCGGAACCTCCTGGTAATCGGTCGCACTCACTTGGGTGCCAATTGCCATGAAAAAAAGGCCCTGTCAAAACCGAAAAAGACCGCTTGCGGATTTTCCCCTCGGTGTTCGTCGCTGCCAGGGTTGCCGCGGACCTCTACCCTAGCGGGAGGAAGATGTGCTAGAGACAGGGCCCCGCCCCTTCCGGGCGGCTCTTGCAACCGCCAGATCAGGGATGGTTTGCCCCTTGAGTTCGCTGATTTCCCGCAAGGCGGCCGGGCTTTCCGGCCGCATCGCCGTTCCCGGCGACAAGTCGGTATCGCATCGGGCGCTGATGCTGGGCGCACTGGCCATCGGCGAAACCGCGATCGAGGGGCTGCTGGAAGCCGAAGACGTGCTTGGCACGGCGGCGGCGGTGTCGGCCCTGGGCGCCACCGCCCGGCGCGGCGACGACGGCGTCTGGCGGGTCGCCGGTCGCGGTGTCGGTGGCCTGGCCGAGCCCGGCTGCGTGCTCGACATGGGCAATTCGGGGACCGGCGCCAGGCTGCTCATGGGCATCGTGGCCACCCACCCCTTCACCACCTTCATGACCGGCGACGCCTCGCTGTGCCGGCGGCCCATGCGCCGCGTCACCGAACCCCTGGCCGCTTTCGGCGCCCGCTTCGTGACGCGCACCGGCGGAAAATTTCCGGCCGCCGTCATCGGGGCCGCCGACCCGCTGCCGGTGACCTACCGCTCGCCGGTCGCCTCGGCCCAGGTGAAGTCGGCCGTGCTGCTGGCCGGGCTCAACGCGCCGGGGACCACCACCGTGATCGAGGGCAAGCCCACCCGCGATCACACCGAACTGATGCTGAAGCATTTCGGCGCCCGCCTGCGAATCGAGGATGCCGGCGACGGCGCCCGGGCCGTTTCGCTCACCGGCCAGCCCGAACTGGCGGCTGCCCGGGTGCGCGTGCCCGGCGATATTTCCTCGGCCGCCTTCCCGCTGGTCGGCGCCGTCCTTATGGAGGGCTCGGCCCTTACTCTTTGCGGCATCGGCATCAATCCGCTGCGCACCGGCCTCATCGCTACCCTCCGGGAAATGGGCGCCGACATCGGCTTCGCCGACGCCCGCACCGAGGCGGGTGAGCCGGTCGCGGACCTTGAAGTCAAGGGTGGCCGGCTCAAGGGCGTCGACGTGCCGGCCGAGCGCGCACCCTCGATGATTGACGAATACCCCATCCTGGCCGTCGCCGCCGCCTGCGCCGAGGGCGCCACCCGCCTGCTCGGGGTGGGCGAACTCCGGGTCAAGGAAAGCGACAGGCTGGCCGCCATCGCCCGCGGGCTCGCCGCCTGCGGGGTGAAGGTCGAGGAGGCGGCCGATTCGCTGGTCATCCACGGCACCGGCCGGCCGCCCAGAGGCGGCGCCCGGGTGGCCGTCGACCTCGATCACCGCATCGCCATGGCCTTCCTGGTCCTGGGCATGGTCAGCGAGGAACCGGTCGGCGTCGACGACGCCGGCCCGATCGCCACCAGTTTCCCCGGGTTCGTCGACCTGATGAATGGTCTCGGTGCCCGCATCGCCACGGAGGGAGCGCGGCCATGATCATCGCCATCGACGGCCCCGCCGCTTCGGGCAAGGGCACGCTCGCCCGCCGCCTGGCCGGCCATCTGGGATGCGCCCTGCTGGACACCGGCCTGCTCTATCGGGCGGTCGGCATGAAGGTCGTGCGGGCCGGCGGCGATGCCGCCGACGCCGAGGCGGCGGCCGTGGCCGCCCGCGGCCTCGATGCCGGCGATCTTGAGGCGGCCGATCTGCGCAGCGATATCGCCGCTTCCGCCGCCTCGAAGGTGGGCGCCATCCCCGCCGTCAGGGCCGCCCTGCTCGACTTTCAGCGCTCGTTCGCCGCCCACCCGCCGGGCGGCGCCGTCGGCGCCGTTCTCGACGGCCGCGACATCGGCACCGTGGTGTGCCCCGACGCCGACGCCAAGCTGTTCGTCACCGCCTCGGTTGAAGTTCGCGCCGAGCGGCGTCTTAAAGAGTTGCGGGCGCGCGGGCTCGAAGCTATACATAGCCGCGTTCTCCAGGAGATGAAGGAGCGGGATAGCCGCGACGCAAGCCGCGCGGTGGCACCATTGGAACCGGCCAAGGATGCGTTCGTCCTTGATACGAGCGCGCTCGATCCGGATGCCGTGTTCGCCAAGGCGCTCGCTTTCGTCAAGGCGCGGGGCAATCGCCAATAGAACCCCCATATCATCGCAATGGAGTCGCATTGCCGATCCAGGGGCGTCCCGCGTTGGGACGCCATGAAACGTTCAAGTCGCTCAAATGGTGAAAGACCGCCGGATACAACCGGTCGGCCAGGATAATGAAGAGTAGGAAAGGATTATCACTTTGATGGTTGCTGCAAGCGCAAACCTGCCGGGCGAGGGGACCGAGTCCGGCCTGACAGAGAATTTCGCCGACCTGCTTGACGAGGCCATGGGGCCGGAAGGCTTTGAAGGCCGAGTCGTCACCGGGACGGTCATCGGCGTCGACAACGACATGGTGCTGATCGACGTCGGCCTGAAATCGGAAGGCCGGGTGCCGGCCAAGGAATTCGCCTCGCCGGGGCAGGAGTTCGAACTCAAGGCCGGCAGCAAGGTCGACGTCTTCGTCGAACGCTATGAGGATCGCGACGGCATCGTCCGCCTGAGCCGCGAAAAGGCCCGCCGCGAAGAGGCGTGGACCGAACTGGAGAAGGCCTTCAACGACGGCCGCCGCGTCAACGGCGTCATCTTCCGCCGGGTCAAGGGCGGCTTCACCGTCGACCTGTCGGGCGCGGTGGCGTTCCTGCCGGGCAGCCAGGTCGACATCCGCCCGGTGCGCGACATCGCGCCCCTGATGGGCACGCCGCAGCCGTTCCAGATCCTTAAGATGGAGCGCAACCGCTCGAACATCGTGGTGTCGCGCCGCGCCGTGCTCGAGGAAGCGCGCGCCGAGGCCCGCGCCGAGTTGGTGGCCAACCTCAAGGAAGGCCAGGTTCTCGACGGCGTCGTCAAGAACATCACCGACTACGGCGCTTTCGTCGATCTGGGCGGGGTGGATGGCCTGCTGCACGTCACCGACATCGCGTGGCGTCGCATCAACCATCCGAGCGAAGCCCTGCAGATCGGCCAGACCGTCAAGGTACAGGTCATCCGCTTCAACGCCGAAACCCAGCGCATCTCCCTCGGCATGAAGCAGCTCGACGCCGATCCGTGGGAGGGCGTGCAGGCCAAGTATCAGCCGGGCAGCAAGTTCACCGGCCGCGTCACCAACATCACCGACTACGGCGCCTTCGTCGAACTGGAGCCGGGTGTCGAGGGTCTGGTCCACGTCTCCGAAATGAGCTGGACCAAGAAGAATGTGCACCCCGGCAAGATCGTCTCGACCAGTCAGGAAGTCGAGGTCATGGTGCTCGACGCCGACCCCGAGAAGCGGCGCATCAGCCTGGGCCTCAAGCAGTGCCTGACCAACCCGTGGGATGCTTTCGCGGCGGCCCATCCGGTCGGCACCCTGGTCGAGGGCGAGGTCAAGAACATCACCGAGTTCGGTCTGTTCATCGGCCTGCCCGGCGAGATCGACGGCATGGCCCACCTGTCCGACCTGTCCTGGGAGAAGCCGGGCGAAAAGGCCCTGGCCGATTACAAGAAGGGCGACAAGGTTCAGGCCAAGGTGCTTGACGTCGACGTCGAGAAGGAACGCATCAGCCTGGGCGTCAAGCAGCTGACCAGCGATCCATTCGAATCGGGCGTCGTCGGCCTCAAGCGGGGCGACATCGTCACCTGCACGGTGATCGCCGTTCAGGATGCCGGCATCGAGGTCAAGGTCGGTGATTCCGGCATGACCGGCTTCATCCGCAAGGCCGACCTGTCGCGGGACCGCAGCGAGCAGCGGCCCGATCGCTTCGCGGCGGACGAGAAGGTCGACGCCAAGATCACCCAGATCGACCACGGCGGCCGTCGTCTCGGTCTGTCGATCAAGGCGCTGGAGATCCAGGAAGAGAAGCGGGCGATGGCCGAGTACGGCTCGTCCGACGCCGGGGCCAGCCTCGGCGACATTCTCGGCGCGGCGATCCAGCAGAAGCGCGAAGAGGCCGAGCGCAAGCAAAAGGCCGAGGCCGAGCGCAAGAGCGGCGCCAAGAAGAAGGCCTCCGCCAAGACCGAGGAGCCCAAGGCGGAAGAGCCCAAGGCCGAGGAGGCCGCCGACGAGGCGGTTGCCGACGAAGCGGCCGAGGTGGTGGCGGAAGCCGAGGCTGAGCCCAAGCCCAAGAGGGTGAGGAAGGCCAAGGCCAAGGTCGAGGCCGAATCGGGCGAAGGCGAGCCTGCGGCCGAAGAGTAACGGGAACGCGCGGGCGGCGGCGGGTCGCCGCCGTCCGCCGGTTCCGACTACGGTTCGACGGCGGTGCCCGACCGGGCCCGCCCCGGTGGCAACGGAGGTCGAATGTCCCTGGATGCCGACCGTTTGATCGACAGGCGTCGCCTCAAGCGACGCCTGACCTTTTGGCGGCTGGCGGCGATCGTCGCCATCGTCGTGCTCATCGCCGTGGTGGCCGGCCGCTACGCCGACGGCGTGTCGGGCGGGTACGTGGCCAAGCTGGCCGTCGAAGGTATCATCCTCGATGACACGGCCCGGGCCGACGCGCTCGCGGCGATCGCCGAGGATGATCGCGCCAAGGCCCTGATCGTCTATATCGACAGCCCGGGCGGCAGCGTGGTCGGCGGCGAATCCCTGTTCCTCGGCCTGCGCGCGGTGGCTGCGGCCAAGCCGGTGGTGGCGATCATGGGCGATCTCGCCACCTCGGCCGGCTATATGGCGGCGATCGGGGCGGATCGCGTCTTTGCGCGGGCCGGCTCGGTCACCGGGTCCATCGGCGTCATCATGCAGTCGGCCGATGTCACCGGGCTGCTCGACAAGCTGGGCATCAAGCCGGAAATCGTCAAAAGTGCGCCGCTCAAGGCCCAGCCCAATCCCCTGGAGCCGTTCAGCCCGGAGGCCCGCGAGGCGACCCGCGTCGTGGTGGCCGATATCTTCGAGCTGTTCGTCGACATGGTGGCGGAACGCCGCGAGATGGCGCACGAGCAGGTCCTCGGTTTGGCCGACGGTCGGGTCTTCACCGGCAGGCAGGCCAAGGCCAACGGTCTCGTCGACGACCTCGGTGGCGAGGCCGAAGCCCGCCAGTGGCTGACCGAAGCTCGCGGCGTCGCCGAGGGGCTGCCGGTACGTCCGGTGAAAATTGCCCGCGAGGATGGGTGGTGGCGCGAGTTTCTCGACGCCTCGGTTGGAAAAAGCGTGTTTTCTGAAAGACTTAGACTTGACGGGCTGGTTTCGGTTTGGCACCCTGATGGGCGCTAGGTGGGCGGAGTCGCTTTCTTGCTCCGCCGGGGGACGCACCAGAAAAGGATTTGCGGTATGACGAAGTCGGAGTTGATCGCGCGCCTTGCCGAGGCCAACCCGCACCTGTACCACCGGGACATCGAGCGGATCGTCACCACCATTTTCGACGAGATCACGGCGGCCTTGGCCGACGGAGACCGGGTGGAATTGCGCGGGTTTGGCGCTTTTTCGGTCAAGGAGCGGGGCTCGCGGCTCGGCCGCAATCCGCGCACCGGCGATTCCGTCGACGTGCCGGCCAAGTACATTCCCTACTTCAAGACCGGCAAGCAGCTGCGCCAGATTCTGAATACCTGACCGGCCCTTCCGGCGGCTGCCCATCCGCCGAAGCTTGAAAGGATGCTGCGTGTCGAGGCTGCTCTCCTGGATCATCATGGTGCCGGTGGCGCTGGCGGTGATCAGTTTCGCGGTCAACAACCGGGCCGCCGTCGAGGTCGACTTGTGGCCGGTGCCGTATACCGTCGAGGCGCCGATGTTTGCCGTCGTGCTGGCCAGCCTGGTCGGCGGCGTGGTGGTGGGCGGCCTCATCGCCTGGCTGTCCGGCGGCCGCGCCCGCCATCGCGCGCGGGCCAACGCCAAACGCGCCGCCGCCGCCGAGCAGGAGCTTTCCACCCTGCGCCAGCGCTTGGGCGACATTACCGGCGAGCGGCCGGCCGCCGAGCCGGCGTTGCCGGCGCGCCAGGATGGCCTCTAGTCGGGAGATCCACATGCCCCGTCCGGCAAACCGCATCTTCGTCGCCGTCGATACCACCGATCCCAAGCGGGCGGCGGATCTGGCGGCCAATCTCGGCGGGCTGGTTGGCGGCATCAAGCTGGGCAAGGAATTCTTCACCGCCAATGGCCCGCAGGGCGCGCGCCGGGTGATCGACGCTGCCGGCCTGCCCCTGTTCCTCGACCTCAAGTTCCACGACATCCCCAACACGGTGGCCTCCGCGGTGCGCGCCGCGTTGCCGCTGCAACCCTTCATGCTCGACGTCCATGCCGCCGGCGGCATGGACGTCGAGCA
>JACZKS010000163.1 GCA_014859895.1 Rhodospirillales bacterium | reverse complement strand
CGGTACGGCTGTCACCCCCAGGCGGGCGGCCAGGGCGGCGCCGTGGGCGGCGCCCAGGTGCCCGGCCAGTTCCGCCAGCGTCGGATGCTCGAAGAACACCGTCGGCGTCAGCTCGAGATCGAACCGCTCATTCAAAACATTAGCAAACTGCGTGAAGCCTATGGAATCGAAGCCATATTCGGCCAGCTCTGTGTCAGCCTCCAGATCGTTCACCGCCACCTTGAGCTGTTGCGCCGCGGCGGCCGTCAGCGCCGCCAGGATCTGTTCGTTCAAGCCGGAAGAGGTCATGGTCGCAGGTGGCGCCTCGGCCGGCATCGCGACCGGCTCCGCCATGATGCGGCGGCGCACGTTGTCTGCGTCGCCGGCCGCCACCAGCAGGCGTGGCGCGTCGCCGTTCAAGGCGCTGGCGAGGGCGGCCAGTCCATCGGCGGTTTGCAGCGGCACCAGGCCGGTGGTGCGGGTCATCAGGACCTGGCTTGCCGCATCCAGGGCCATGCCGCCTTCGGCCCACAACGGCCAAGCCATGGAAACCGTTCGCCCTTCGGCCAAGCCGGCGCGGCGGCGGACTTCGCGCGCGGCGGCGAAGCCGTCAAGGAAGCCGTTGGCGGCGGCGTAGTCGGCTTGGCCGGCATTGCCGAGAGCGGCCGACAGCGACGAGAACAGCACGAAGAAGTCGAGCGGCGCGGCGCCGATGGCGCGGTCCAGGTTGAGCGCGCCGGCCACCTTGGGGGCGAGCACAGCGGCCAATTGCCCGGCAGTCTTTTCGGCCAGGAGGCTGTCTCTCGTCACGCCGGCGGCATGGATCACCCCGTCGAGGTGGCCATGACGGCGGCGGATGCCGGCCACCAGCGCGGCCGTCGCCGCCGCGTCGGCCAGGTCGCACGCCTCGTATTCGACGCCGCCCCGGCCGTCCAGCCAGGCCCGGGGCTCGTCGGTCAACGGCGACCGGCCGGCGAGGACGACGACCGCCCCCGGGGCCGAGGCGCGAATGGCTGACGTGAGCAGGCGGCCCAACCCGCCCAACCCGCCGGTGATCAGATAGACCTTGCCGTCCTGCCAGGGCGCCGGATGCGGGACAGCGGCGACGGGCGTGAAGCCCTCCTGCCACAAGGCGCCATCTTCGGATCGCAGCTTGGCTCCGGCCGGGGCGGTGGCGGCCTGCATCAGGATCGCCCCCAGATCCGAGGGCGCGATGCCCGGCGGGACGATGACGACCTGCCCGGCCAAGGCGGGACGCTCCAGCCCGGCGCTGCGCAGCATGCCCACTATGCCGGCCAGGGCCTCGGAATCGGGGCCGTCGGCCAGCACCAGCTGGATCAGCGCCGGGGAGGACGCCGCTTGCAGTTCCGCCAGAAGCTGATGCGCCAGAAGCCGGAACCGCTCCTCCAGCGGCGCCGCGACGTCGCCTCCCTCGATGCGGCAACTCCAACCCGGGAGATGGGGCGCCAGCGCCGCCGGATCGGCGATGCCGTCGCCCAGCAGGGCAATGCGGATGGAGGAAGCGGGGGCCGATCCCGCCGCCGGCCGCTGCCAATGAGGAGCAAACAACTGCACCGGAGAATGGTCCGCCGCCGGCAGCCGGGTGGCGAAACCGCGCAGGCGCACCCGCAGCTGCCCCGCCGTGTCCATCAGGTCGATGTCGAGGGTGCGCACGCGCGGCGCCGCCTCGGCCCGGGCAGCGGCGCGGATATGCACCCACATGTCCGCCACGCATGGGCCCAGCACCTCGATCGAGTCCACGGCGAAGGGAAGGGCGGCGCCTTCTGATGTCCCGCCGCCGGCATTGAGGGTCACGCCGATGGCGGCCTGGAATGCGCCGTCCATCAAACTAGGATGCAGGGGATAGGCGTCCAGCGTGTCCGCCACGGTGGCCGGCAGGGCCAGATGGGCCAGAACCTGGGGACGCCCCTGGGTATCGCTGCCGGTGGATAGATGGGTGATGGCGCGGTGCGCCGGGCCGTAATTCAGCCCCATGGCGGCGAAGGTGGCATAGACCTGGTCGGCCGAGAAGGCTTGGGCATGGGCCGCCCGCAAGGCCGCGAGGTCGGCCGTCGGCCCGGGTGACGCCGGGGTGTCGGCAAGGCGGAGCTGGGCATGCAGGCGGCGGGGGGCGTCGGCGGGCAGGCTGGCGATTTCGATCTGCCGGACGACACCGCCGGCGTCGCGGTTCAGCGTCACCTCGACGGTCAGCGGCGCCGTGACCATCATCGGCTGAATCCACACCACATTGCGCAGGGCCGTGACGTTGAGGCCGGCAAGGGTGGCGACGGCGCGGGCCAATTCCAGATAGGCGACGCCGGGCAACACCGGCTGATCGCCCAATCGATGGTCGGCCACGAAGAACTCATCGCCCCTGAGATCCACCAGGTAGCGGTCGGGACCGCCTTGACGGAGGGCGAAGCCCTGCGGCGTGATGCGGGCGGCGGTTGCCCCAGTGGGCAGCCAGAACCGCTTGCGGATGAAAGGAGTAGTCGGCAGGGCCAGACGACGACGGCGGGTGTCGGCGTACAGGCGGCGCCAGTCCATGGTCTCGCCTTCGGCCCAGCGGGCCGCGGCTTCGACCGAGGGCAGGCCTGTCGGGTCGACGACGGTGCCATTGCCACGGCGCTGCTTGGCGACGCCATGGGCGACGGCCGCGCCGCCGCCGGCCAGGAACCCATCCATCTGGCGCGCCAATTCGGCTCCGTCATGGACGACGAAGGCGACGCGGGTACGCTGGGCGTCGCGGCCGACCTGCAGGGTGAAGGCGAGATCGTCCGGATCGGCGCTTTCGACCAGGGGCCGCAGATCGGCCACCGCCTGGCGCAATCCGTCCTCGGTGCGGGCCGAGACCGGCACCACCAAGGGGCGCGGGCCGGGCGCGGCGGGAGCGCCGGCGGGAGCGCGATACTCCTCGATCACCACATGGACGTTGGTGCCGCCGGCCCCGAACGAACTGAGCCCGGCGCGCCGGGGCGCTTCGATCCCGTCGATGATCGGCCGGGCCCACGGCCGCGCCTCGTTCAGCAGGAAGAACGGGCTGCCCGCCAGATCGATCAGCGGGTTGGGTTCCTCGCAGTGCAACGAGCGGTATCGGATGCCGTGGCGCATCGCCAGCAGCACCTTGACCAGCCCGGCGATGCCGGCCGCGGTCTCGGCATGGCCGATATTGGATTTCACCGATCCCAGGCCGCAATGGGGTGCCGCCGGCGGCTCCAGGCCATGGTCGAGATACAGTTCGGCGAAGGCGGTCTTCAGCGCCTCGACCTCCGCCGGGTCGCCCAGCGAGGTGCCGGTGCCGTGGCATTCGATCATGGTGACGGTGCGCGGGTCGATGCCCGCCCGGCGGTGGGCCTCGACGATCAGGCGGGCCTGCGATTTGGGATTGGGGGCGGTCAGCGAGGTGGCCGCGCCGCCATGGTGCTCCGCCCAGCCGCGGATCAGGCCCAGGATGGTGTCACCGTCGCGTTCGGCCAGATCCAGGCGCTTCAGCAGCACCGCGCCGACCCCGTCGGAGCGGGCGTAGCCGTCGGCCTGGCGCGCAAAGGACCGGCAGCGCCCGCCGGGCGACAGCATGCCCACCTGCGAGAACAGGATATGCTGATCCGGCGTCAGCATCAGGTTCGAGCCGCCGGCGATGGCCATGGCGCAGCCTTCGTGGCGGATGCTCGTGATGGCGCGGATGAGCGCGACCAGCGAACTGGAGCAGGCGGTGTCGACCACCTGGCTGGGGCCGTGGATGTCGAGCAGGAAGGACAGCCGGTTGGGGCAAAAAGCATGCCCCAGGCCGGTCATCTGCTGGGCTTCCATGATGCCGGCGCGATTGACCATGTTGACGTAGTCGAGCAGGTTGATGCCCAGGAACAGGCCGACCTTTTCTCCGCTCAGCGAGCCCGGCGCATGGCCGGCCCGCTCGATCAGCGTCCACACGCATTCGATGAACAGCCGGTGTTGCGGGTCCATCAGTTCCGCTTCGCGCGGCGAGATGTTGAAGAAGGCCGCGTCGAACTGGTCGTGGCCGGGGACGAAGCCGCCGTATTTCACGTTGGTGAAGGGGCCCTTGCGCGGATCGCCGTCGACGGAACGCCAGTCCCAGCGGTCGGCGGGAATCTCTTCGATGCAGTCGTCGCCTCGGCTGAGATGGGCTTCGAACGTTTCCAGATCGGGGCTCTGCGGAAACTTGCCGGCCATCGCGATGACGGCGATCGGGCAATCGGCCGTCGCCGGTTCGCGGGACGCGGCGGATTTGGGGCGACGCATTGCCCGGTGGCGGACGAGCCATGCCGGCACGTCATCGGCGGCCTTGGCGGGTGTCGTGGGCGCCGCTGCCGGCGGGGCCGGTTCGGCTTGGGCAGCCGCCCGCGCATAATGGGCGGCGATGGGCTTGGCGTAACGTTCGCCCAGGAGGCGCGCCAGATCGTTGAGGTGGCGGGCCTCGAAAAAGGTAGTGGGCGCCACCGAGATGCCGAAGACCCGCGAGATCTTCACCATCACTTCGGTGATGGCGATCGAATCGACGCCGAAATTGGCCAGATTCTCGGTGGGGTCCAACTGGTCGGCCGGAATGCGCAGGGCGTCGGCGGCGATACCCAGCACATCGGCTTCCAGCCGATCCCGCATGCCGGGGATCGCCGTCCCGGATGGCGTGGCGGCAGTCGGGGCCGATGGCGCCCCGGCCGGGCCGATGCCCGCCATCAACTCCTGGTCCAGCAGGCGGCCCATGGCGGCATCGAGATCGGGGTTGGGCTTGTCGGTCATCGCGCCACCACGGCGGCTTCGCCTTGCTGGGCCAGCATGTCGCGATAATGGCGCATGTGGCCCAGCAGCTTCCACAAATCGGCCTCCCAAAGGTGGCGATAGGATTTCACGAAATGATCCTGTCCGAGGTCGGGCTGGTCCACCATCTTGGCGGCTAGGAACGCCTTGAGGCCGGGCGTGCGGCCGGAAAGCGCGCTGGCGTAATTGAGCACGAACAGGCCCTGGGTCTTCAGGCCGTCGCCGAGGCCGGCGGCGGAATTGATGAAGCCCATGAACAGCAGGTTGTCATGGTTGCGGGGCGTGGAATGCAAAAACAGGTCAGGGATGCCCGATTTCCATTCCAGCAGGGTGCTGTCGAGGAAGGGAAAGTCGCGGCGATAGCCGGTGGCGTAGAGAATCAGGTCGATGTCCGCCGTCGAGCCGTCCGTGAACGTGACCTTCCGGCCGGCAAAGGAACCGATGTCGCCCTTGGGGATGATATCGCCGTGGCCGATGTGATAGAGGATCAACGAGTTCATGACCGGATGCGCGCCGTCCAGCGGGTAATCCGGGCGCGGTAGGCCGTAATCGGCGCCGTCATAGCCGGCCAGCCGGAACACCTGCGCGATATAGGCCTGGGTTTCCTGCTTCGTCTTGAACTTGGCTCCCAGCTCCATCATCCATTGCGGCGTCGGCTTTCCGGCGATGAACTTCGGCTGATAGTAATAGCCGCGCCGCGTGCTGTGATACACCTGGGCGGCCGAATGCACGGCGTCGACGGCAAAATCGCAGCCGGAATTCCCGCCGCCCACGACCAGGACCCTTTTGCCGCGCACTTGGTCCAGGCCCTTGTAGTCGCGGGCATGCAGCACGTCGCCGGTGAAGGTGCCGGGATAGGCGGGGTCGGGATAGCGGGGTTCGCGGTGCAGGCCGGTGCACACCACCACCAGGGAATACAGCTCGGCATGCCCGGCGCCGCTGGCCAGTCGCCACTGATCACCCTCGGGCGTCAGGCTGGTGACCGGGGCGCCGAAGCGGGTGTGGCCGTAAAGCCCATAGTGACTGGCATACGAGCGGATGTAGCGCAGCATCAGGCGATGGTTGGGATAGACCGGATAGTCGTCCGGCATGGGGAAATCCGGCACCTGGGTATTGAACTTGGGGGAAATCAGGTGCAGCGAATCATAGGTACGGCCGCACGGGGCCTCGCTGTTCCAGACGCCGCCGAAATCGGATTCGGCTTCATACAAATCGAAATCGACGCCGCCGTCGATCAATTCGCGGCCGACGCCGATCCCGGTCGGGCCGCCGCCGATGACGGCCACTTTGAACGCCTTGGTCATGGTTCCAGCTCTTCCCCTACGAGGATTTCCGCCAGCTCGGTGAAATGCGCTGTCCTGACGCCATCCAGACACAGGCGCGCGACGCCCTGATCGTCCAACAGGGCAATGTTGGGATGGATTTCACCGGGACGGGTCCAAACACGAACGAAAAACTCGGGCGGCACGGGGCCGGCGGTCAGCGCCCGTTCCATCGCCAGCGGGAAGGGCAGCGGCCCGCCTTCGGCCCGCCAGCCGTTGGCGCGGAAGGCGGCCAGCCGCCACGCCGCGTCCAGAACCAGGGGATCGAAGGCGGCGCCGTCGCCCGAATGGGCGACGCGGGCCATCAGATCGTCGCCCTGGCGCCAGACCTCGCGCACCTGGGCGGCCTCGGGGGCCGCCGGGCCGGAATGGGCGTCGCAACCGGCGGCAAAGCGGCGGAAGGCGTCGCTGGTGCCGATGCGGGATGGCGAGGCTTCGGGCGCCACCAGTTCAAGCGGCATCACCACCTCGTCTTCGGTCAGGATTTCGCCCACATGGCAGGGCGTGGCCTCCTCGCCGTCCGCCGCCACTCGATAGAGCGGGCCTTCGCTGTCGGCCTCGATCGTTACGCAGAGCTGGCGCGGCTTGCCGTTCACCCGCACCGGCGCCCCCCAGACCAGGTGTTTGAGGCCGCGCACCACCCGTCCCGTCGCCCGCTCGGCCGCGGCGCGGGCCAGTTCGGGCAGGAACAGCCCCAGCACCACCCGTTCGGTGCCGGTGGCGTGGCTGGTGACGAAGGGCTCGTCGCCCTGGATCAGGACCGAGAACCGCGCCGGGCCGGGACGCGCATCCAGCAGCGGATGGGACCGGGCCGGCGTTTGCGGGGCCATCGCCGCGGCCTCGGCCGGGGGCGCCACCCAATGGCGGTCACGGCTGAACGGGTAGCCGGGCAGATGCACGCGGCGCCCCGTCGGAGACGCCGCACGCCAGTCCACCGACATGCCCTTGGCCCATAGTTCGGCCACCTTGGCCAGCTTGGCGCCATCCCCCGAGGCAAGCCACTTGGCGGTGAGCGCTCGGGCGTCATCGTCCTGTTCGAACAGGGCGATCGCGTCGGCTTCGCCCTTAGACAGGGTAATGCCGGCCATGGGCTGGCCGGTACCTACCGACTCAAGGGCGCGCAACAGCCCGTCGCGGTCGTCAAAGACGAAGGCCAATCGCACCCCATGGGCCTTGCGGCCCACTTGCAGCGTGTGGGTGAGTTCGCCCACGTCGATCCCGGCATGGGCGGCGACAAACCGCCTCATCGCGTCGGCGTAGTCCACCAGCCGATCCCGGGTCCGCGCCGACAGGATGAAGATCCACGGTCCCGGCTGGCTGGCGGCGGCCGGCCGCTCATGGCTTTCGACAACCACGTGGGCGTTGGTGCCGGAGAAACCGAACGCGCTGACGGCGGCGCGGCGTGGGCCGGCCGTCGGCCGCGGCCAGGGCCGCAGGGTGGTATTGACGGCGAACGGCGTGCCGGTGAGCGAGATGTGCTCGTTCATCCGTTCGAAATTGATGGAGGGCGGCAACTCGCCCCTTTCCACCGCCAGCATGGCCTTGATCGCCCCGGCCACCCCGGCGGCGGCCAGCAGATGGCCGACGTTGCTTTTCACCGAGCCCAGCGCGCAGGTGCCCGGGCGATCGCCCAGCCCGGCGAAGGCGTCACTCAGTCCCTCGATCTCGATGGGATCGCCCAACGGCGTGCCGGTGCCGTGGGCCTCGATCAAACCGATGCTGGCGGGCTCGATGCCAAAGCGGCCGTGAACCTCCTTCATCAGCCGGGTCTGGGCTTGCGGGTTGGGCGCGGTGATGCCGTTGGTGCGGCCGTCCTGGTTGATGCCCCAGCCGCGGATCACCGCGTGGATGGGATCCCCGTCGCGTTCGGCATCCTCGAGCCGCTTCAGCAGCAGGACGCCGACGCCTTCGCCGGGAACGAAGCCGTTGGCGCGGTCATCGAAGGTAAAGCAGTGGCCGTCCGGAGACAGCATGCCGACCTTGGAGGTGTCGATGAACATGCCGGGCCCGATCAGGACGCATACGCCGCCCGCCAGCGCCAGGTCGCTGTCGCCCACCAGCAGGCTGTTGCAGGCCTCGGCGATGGCCACCAGCGAGCTGGAGCAGGCGGTATCGAGCGAAATGCAGGGGCCGCGCAGATCCAGCAAATGGGCTATGCGCGCCCCCAGAATCGAGCCGGAAGAGCCGAGCAGGCTGTAGGCATTGTGTTCGTCGATCAGATCGCCGTAGCCGCTGGCGCCGGCCCCGACGAACACCCCGCAGCGGCTGCCGGCCAGGGCCGCCGGATCGAGGGCGGCATCCTCGAAGGCCTGCCACGCATGCTGCAGGAACAGGCGCTGCTGCGGGTCCATCAGTTCGGCTTCGCGGGGCGTGATGTTGAAGAATTGCGCGTCGAAGCGGTCCACGTCGTCGATGGCGCCCATCCACCGGCAATAGGACGCGCCGGGATGCAGCGGGTCCGGATGGAAATACTTCGCCACGTCCCAGCGGTCGGCGGGGACCTCGCCGATGCAGTCGCGGCCCGAGCGGATGTTGTCCCAGAACGCCTCCAGGTCCGGCGCCTTGGGGAACCGCCCCGAGGCGCCGATGATGGCCACGGCATCGGCGGCGGAGCGCGCGGTGCGGGCGTGTCGGATAATAGGTTCCGAACGGACGGGGGCCGGTTGGGCGACGGCGGCAACCGGCGCCGGTGCCGGCGGCGGCGTTTCCACCGCCGCGGCGGGCAGCAGGCCGGCCACATGGTCGACCAGGGCGCCGACAGTGGGATGGGCGTAGACCGCCGTCGCCGGCAATTCCACGCCCAGCAGGCCGTTGAGCCGGCGTATCCACGTTACCGCCAGGATGGAATCGAGGCCCAGTTCAAGGAAGCCGGCGCCGTCGCGGATGTCGGCAACCGCGATCATCAGATCCTCGGCCAGTGAATCGACCACCACCTTGCGCACCGGAACGCGGCCGGCCGGTGTTGCGGGTGCGGCTGCGGCGGCCGACGGGGTGGGCGGGAACATCTGCTCGATCCTTTCCTGCACCCGGGAATTGCCGATGAAGGTCTTTTCGTGCATCTCCAGCTCCCGGGCGAAAACGGCATCCAGCCTATCCACGATGGGGCGGTTGGCCTGGGCCTTGATGGCGATCAGGCGCTGGCGCGGCTGGCGGGCCAGCCCATGGGCCAGCGCCAGCGCCACCGGCAGCACCTGCGATGCCGGCAGCACGCGCAAATTCGGGCTCCGCCCGGCCAGCTCGCGGCCACGGTATTCGCGGGCGGTGAACAACACCTCGCGTCCCAGGTCGTCGCCCAGGCGATGCGGGAAAATCAGGGTCGCTCCGGCGCCTGGGGTGAAACCGTACCACAGGTAATTGCTGTGATAGACCCCCTCGGCGGCGGCCAGCGCGCGGTCGCAGAACATGCCCAGCGACCAGCCGGCGCCGATGGCGTGGCCCTGCATGGCGGCGATCACCGGCAGCGGGCAATCCAGCGGCAGGCTGTAGATCTTGCGGTCGGTGAAGCGCGCGGTGCCTTGTTGCAGCGCCTGCAAGCCGTCGCGGGTGCCACCGCTGGCGAAATAGCCATCGAAGCCGGTCAGCACCACTACCTTGGCGCTTTCCAGGCGGCCGACGGCGGCGAAGGCTTCACTCAGGCCGTCCATGAACAGTTCGGTGAACGAGTTCTTGTGTTGGCGTTCAGTCATGCGCAGCACCACGACGCCGTCGTCATAGGTTTCGAGGGTCACGCACGACGTGGCCAGGGGCATGGCGCGGGGGACGTCGGCGGCGGCGGGCGGCGCCGCTTCGGCTTCGGCCCACAGGGCGTCGAACTGCGGTGCCGAACGCTCGGGCAGGCGGTCGGGCTGGCGCATGGTGCGTTTCAGTTCCACCAGCGCCAGGCGCGGCGCCTCGGCGATCCGGCGGGCCAACGCCAGGGCGGCGGTTTCCACCTGCGAGGCCGGCTCGCGCGGCATGCCCGGGCGTTCCCCCTCGAAGCGCACGCCTTCGGCCAGGACCGCGAAATCGGCGGCGAGCGCGGTCTTGAGCCCGGGGCCCGAGGCCGCTTCCGCCAGCGCCGCTACCACCGGCACCGGACAGGCAAGCAGCGCGGAGCCGTCTCCGCTTCCCTCGGCGCCGCCCCAACCCTCGGCCGCCGAGACCACCACCGCCCGAATGGACTCGTCCGCCGCCACGGCGCCCAGTTCCTCGGCCAGCCGGCGCTCCAGCGAGCCGCCCCATCGGCCCGACAGGCGCAGATGACGGACGCCGTCGGCATCGGGCCGCCGGCTCAGCTCGCCGGTTGGCGCGGAGGGCGCCAGCGGCGCCAAGGTCACGCGGCCGGCCAGCGATTGGGCCACGAAGGGTCCGACAAGACGGGTGGGATCGGCCAGCCGGAGCGGCTGCGCCGTTGGCTTTTCAACCGGCGCGGCCGGTGCGGCGGGGGCGTCGACCCAATAGCGGCCGGCGGCCAGCGGCGTGGACGGCAAGGGCACCCGCCGGCCGCCGGGCAACCGGACTTTGCCCGACAGCGATGCGCCGCGCAGGTACATCTCCGCCCTCTCTTCGAGGCTCGGCGTCGCGCCCGACGGCTCCTCCGTGGGGGTTTCCTCGACCACGGCCGTCCTGACGCCGGCCTCGTCGCCGCCCAGCCAGCGGCGCAGGCGGGCGGCCAGTTCGGCCACGTCGGCGGCGACCACCGCCAGACGGTGGGCCAGGTGACGCCGCCCCGCCAGCAGCGTGAAGGCCACATCGGCCGGGCGCAGGGAGGGGGTGGCCTCAAGATGGCTGGCCAGGCGTTCCGCCTGCTGGCGCAGCTGCTCGGCGGTGCGGGCGCTGAGGATGAACAGGTGCGGGCCGACATCGTCGGGCCTGGCGGGCTGCGCGGAGGCCTCCTCGACCACCACGTGCGCGTTGGTGCCGGAAAATCCGAACGAGCTGACGGCGGCGCGGCGCCGTCCGGCCGGCCCGGCGGGCCACGCAACCGGCTCGGTGTTGACGTCAAACGGCCCGTCCTCGAAGCGGATGGCCGGATTGCCGCCGTTGAAATGGAGCGTCGGCGGAATGGTGGCATGGCGCAGGCTCAGCAACACCTTGATCAGCCCGGCGATGCCGGCGGCGGTGGTTGCGTGGCCGATGTTAGACTTCACCGAACCCAGGACGCACGACTTGGGACGTCCGGGCCCGAAGGCGCGGGCCAGGGCGGCATGCTCGATGGGATCGCCCAGCCGGGTGCCGGTGCCGTGCGCCTCGATGAGCCCGATGGTGGCGGGATCGATGCCGAACTGCTCGTAGACGCCGCGCATCAGGCGCTCCTGCGAGGCCGCGCTGGGCGCCGTGATGCCGTTGGTGGTGCCGTCCTGGTTGATGCCGGAGGCCACGATCACGCCCAGGATGGTGTCGCCGTCGGCCACCGCCGCCGACAACGGCCGCAACAGCACCGCGCCGACGGCCTCGCCCGGCACGATGCCGTCGGCATCGGCGCCGAAGGCGGCGCAACGGCCGCTGGGCGACAGCATGTTGGCCTGGTTGGCGTAGCGATAGAACCTGGGCGTGCAGTGCACGAAGACGCCGCCCGCCAGGGCCATTTCGGACTCGCCGCTCCACAGGCTCCGGCAGGCCATGTGCACCGCCACCAGGGCGCTGGAGCAGGCGGTGTCCACCGCCACCGCCGGCCCCTTGAGGTCGAGGAAATAGGCGATGCGCGAAGGAATGAGCGAGCTGGTGTTGCCCCAGAACGCCTGGCCCGGCGGCTGGCTGCGGAACAGCTCCTGATAGTCGCCGGAGCTGCACCCGACGAACACGCCGCAGGCCCGGCCGGCCATGTCGTCGCCGGCGTGGCCGGCGTTTTCGAGCGTCTTCCAGGCTTCCTCCAGGAAGAGGCGCTGCTGCGGATCCATGTAGGTGGCTTCAAGGCCGGAAATGCCGAAGAACACCGGATCGAAAAGCTCGATGCCGTCGATGAAGCTGCCATGGCGGCCGTAGGAGTCCGGCGCCGCATCCTTGTAGAACGGCGCCAGGTCGAAGCGGCTCACCGGCTCGACCAGATCGTCGCCGGCCACCAGATGCCGCCACAGGGCCTCGACGTCGGGAGACTTGGCGAAGCGCCCGCTCATGCCGACGATGGCGATGGGCTCGAGGGAAGCGGGCGGCGCCGCCGTCGGTCGGGCCGGGGCCGCGGGTTCCGGCGCGGCAGCGGGGTTTTGCGCCGCCAGAAAGGCTTCCAGCTGGGCCACGGTGGTGAAATCGAACAGGTGGGTGTGGTCCAGCTCGACCTTGAGCACCCGGCGGATGCGGTGCACGAGGTCGGCGCCCAGAATGGAATCCAGCCCGTAATCGGCAAACGGGCGATCGACGTCGATGGAGGCCGGCGCCATGTTCAGGGTCTCGCCGACCAGGGCCAGCAGGCGGGCGCGCAACCCGTCACCGGCAACCCGGGCCGGCGCCGCCGGCTGCCGAACGGCGGCGGCGGGCCGGGATGCTTGTATCGCCGGAGCTTGGCCCGGGGCGCGGGCAGCGATGATCTGCTGGCCCAGCGCGCATTCCGCAGGCGTCGAGCCGGTAACCCAGTCCAGCCCGGTTTCGGCCAGCAGCGAACGCCACGAATCCGGTGTCAGCGACGGCGTGCCGGGGATGCGCCGCCCGGCATCGGTGAAGCGCCACCAGCCTTCCAGCAGGCCGAAGGTCACATGGGTGAACAGGGTGGCCTTGCTGGTTTCGTTGATCAGCAGCAGGCCGCCGGGCGCCAGCAGCTCGCGCACATGGCCCAGGGTGCGTTTCATGTCGGCGGTGGCGTGCAGCACGTTGGCGGCGATCACCAGGTCATAGGCGCCGGGGGCGACGTCCTGGCCGGCCAGGGGCTTTTCGACGTCGAACACGGCGGTGACGAGCTGCGGCCAGCGCGGGCCGAAGCGGCGCTCGGCATGGATCAGGAAAGCGCGGGACAGGTCCGTATAGCGGTATTCCTCGATGCGGTTGGCATGCGGGGCCAGGGCGTCGAACACCGGCCCGCTGGTGCCGCCGGTGCCGGCGCCGATTTCCAGGACGCGAAGGGTCCGGCCGGGTGAAGCCCGCACGAAAGCCTCGGCCGCCTGGGCCAGATTGCGGCTGAAGCGCGCCGCCGTCGGGTTGTCCTTATAGACGGCCTCGACCAGCGTCATGGCCCCGTCGGGGAACATCACGGCGGTGGCGGCGCGCCGTCCGCCCAGGATATCGGGCAGGGCGCGCAGGGTGGCTTCGGCCAGCGCCATCTGCGCCGCCGGGCCGCCCTGTTGCCGGTAGCGGTCCCACGCGGTCCACGGATCATCGCCCCCGGCCGGCGTGTACCCGGCCAGCAGGTTGTCCGCCGCCTGGCGCCAGCGGGCGAGGGCCGGCACGATTGCGGGCTCCTGGCGCAAGGTCTCGGACAGGATGGCGGCGATGTGGCGATCCAGCCGCCCGGCCTCGGCCAGCAGCGCTTCCTCGCCCCTCGGTGCCGCAATGGCGGCGGCGATGCCGTCTACCGACGGCAGCCACAAGCGGCGGCGCTCGAACGGATAGGTGGGCAGCGAGACGATGGCGGGGCGGGGTACGCGCGGCAGCGACGCCCAATCCACGTCGAGGCCCTTGACCCACAGGCCGAGGATCTTGTCCAGCCGGCCCTGGCTCCACCAGCGGGCCATCACCTCGCCAAGCGCGTCCTCGTCGCCGAGCGCACCCAGGATGTCGCGATGCTCGCCGGCCCGGCCGGCATAAAGGCCGGCGCCCTCGGCTCCGTTCAGCCAGCCCTGCAACGTGGCGATTACGGCGGGAATGGAGTCGACCACCAGCGCCAGCCGGCACTCCATGGCCTCGCGCCCGATTTGCAGGGTATAGGCGAGATCGGCCAGCGCGGGTGCGCTGCTGGCCGGCGTTGCCTGGGGCGGTTCGGCGCCCAGATGGGCGGCGACCTGATCGAGCGTGGTCAGATGGGCGAAGACGGCGGGATCCAGGGCAAGGCCAAACCGCTCCTCGATCCAGCGCCGGAAGGCCAGATGCTGGGCGGGGTCCAGCCCCAGGGAATCGAACGGCTCGCTCCCATCCACCTGCTCGGGCGCCACCGCCAATATCCTGGCCAGTTCGCGGCGCAGTTCAGTCTCCAGGCCGGCCGTCGCGGGAGCGGCAGCGGGGGCGGGGGCATCCAGCGCCGCCAGGAGTTGCCGGACCTGCGCGCGCAGGCGGTCGGGATCGCGGGCCGAGATCACCACCGCCTGCGGGCCGGGTTGGGAGGACGCGTCTTCGGCCACCGGGAACGAAGGCGTCGGCCATTCCTCGACGATCGCGTGGGCGTTGGCGCCGCCGGCACCGAACGATGACACGCCGGCGATGCGCGGGCCTTGCGGCCACGGGGTCAAGCGCCGTTGCAGCACGAACGGGCTGGCCTCGAGGTCGAGGTTCGGATTGACCTCGCCCACGTGCAGGGTGGGCGGCAACTGGCGGTGCTTCATCGCCAGGATGACCTTGGTCAGCCCGGCGATGCCGGCGGCGGCCTCCAGATGGCCGATATTGGATTTCACCGAGCCCAGCGCGCAGAAGCCGCGCTCGGCGGTGTCGGCGGCAAACGCCTCGGTCAGGCCGGCCAGCTCGATGGGGTCGCCCAACTCGGTGCCGGTGCCGTGCGCCTCGATGCAGGTGACGGCGCGGGAACTCAGGCCGGCCCGGGCGAGGGTCTGGCGCACCAGATCGCCCTGGGCCGCCGGGTCGGGGACGGTATAGCCGTTGGTGCGACCGCCGTGATTGATGGCGGTGGCGCGGATCAGGGCATGGATGCGGTCGCCGTCGGCCAAGGCGCGCGACAGCGGCTTCAGCACCACGCAACCGACGCCCTCGCCGGGAACGAAGCCGTTGGCGCCCTTGCCGAAGCTGCGGCAGCGCCCGTCCGGGCTCAGCATGCGCGTGGCGCACAGGTCGATGAAGGTGCTTGGGTGCAGATAAAGGTTCACGCCGCCGGCCAGCGCCATGGTGACGGCGCCCGAACGCAGATGCTCGCAGGCCTCGTGGATGGCGGTCAGCGACGACGAGCACATGGTGTCCACCGGCAGGCTGGGGCCGGTGAGATTGAGCATGTGCGATACCCGGTTGGCGATGCCGGCAAACGACGTCATGGGGCGCACCATCGCGCCGCCGTCGCCCATGAACGGCCCCTGCAGGGCGAAGCCGGTCTTGGTCACCCCGACGAAGACGCCGACGTTCGCCCCGCCGCGCCCCGGATTGGCCGCCGCCAGGCGGGCGCGGGTGTAGCCGGCATCCTCGCAGGCCTGCCAGGCGCACATCAGGAACAGCCGTTCCTGCGGGTCCATGGCCGCCGCGTCGCGCGGCGCGATCTTGAAGAACAGCGGGTCGAAATCGGCGAAGCCTTCCAGGAAGGCGCCCCACTTGGCGTAGCTCATGCCGCGTGCCACCGCCTCGTCGCGATCGGGGTTGAAGAATCCGTCGAGGTCCCAGCGCTCCGCCGGAATCTCGCCCACCGAATCACGGCCCGCCGCCAGATTGGCCCAGAAGCCCTCCAGGTCGGCGGCGCCGGGGTAAAGGCCGGCGATGCCGATCACCGCGATGGGTTCGTTGGCCGAGGCAGGGGATCGGACGGCGGGCGCCATCACCTCTGGGGCCACCGCCGCCGCCGGGGCGTCGCCCAGGCCGGTCCAGCGCGCGCACGCCTCGGCATGGCGGCGGCTCAGAGTGCCGGCGACTTCGGCGAGCGTGCGGTTTTCGAAGAAAAGCGTCTTGGGGACCGCCGCGATGACTTCGCCCAAGGCGGCGTTCAGGCGGGTGATCATCAGGGAATCGATGCCGTATTCCTCGAGCGGCGTGTTGGGCTGGATGGCGTCGGGGGCGAAGCCGCCGACGCGGGCAAACAGCTCGCGCAACTTGGCGCCCACCCGTTCGGCCAGGCGGCCATCGCCGACGGCCGGCGCTTCGGCCGGCATTTCGGCGGGGCTGTGGGCGGCGGCGAAGAAGGCGCGGATGCGATCCGCATCGCCGGCCACCACCGCCGCGCGGGGAACGCCGGCCGCCACAATGCGCCGCAGCGCCGCCAGTCCCGCATCGGTCGGCAGGGGCCGCTGCCCCATGCGGGCGAACAGGGCGGCCTGGGCGGCCTCGTCCGCCTTCATGCCGCCTTCGGCCCACAGCGGCCAATCCACCGCCACCAGGGGCAGGCCCTTCCACTCGGCCAGGGCGTCCATGAACCCGTTGGCGGCGGCGTAATCGGCCTGACCGGTGTTGCCCACCGCCCCCGACAGCGAGGAGAACAGCACGAAGGCATCCAGAGTCACGTCGGCGCAGGCCCGGACCAGCGCCAGGGTTCCCGCCACCTTGGGGGCCAGCACGGCGGCCAGGTCATCCCCGGTCTTGCCCCGGATCAGGCCGTCCCTGAGGACGCCGGCGCAGTGGACCACGGCGTTCAACGTTCCCTGCGCCTCGACGATGTCGCGCACCAGATTGGCGACGGCTTCCGGCCGGCTGGCATCGACGCGGCGATAGACGGCCGCCGCGCCCAGGCTCCGCAATTCGTCGAGAAAGGCGGCGCGCCGTGAATCCTCGGCGGCGGTGCCGGTCAGCACCAGCTGAGCGCCGGGGGCTTGGCGGGCGATGTCGCGGGCGACGAGGCGGCCCAAGGCCCCCATGCCGCCGGTGATGAGGGTGATCCCGCGCGGACGCCAATTGGAAGCGGACGAGTCTCCGCCCGCCAGTTCCGTCCACGCGCGCACCTGGCGGCGGCCGCCGGCATGACGCACCCGGCTTTCGAGCGGGCCGGCGGCTTCCTCGGCCAACAACCGGGCCACGGCGTCGGTGCCCAGCCCGGCCTCGACCTCGACGACCTGCACGGCCAGGCGCGGCGTTTCAAGCGCGGCGGTGTCCAGCATGGCGCCCAGGCCGGCATAAACCTGCCGCTCGTCGCCGATGGGCACCACCAGTTGTATCAGCGTATCGGCCGCGGCACGGGCGGAACGCACGGTGTCCAGCACCGTTTCGGCCATGGCCCCATAGCGGGCGCCCTGGTCCCCCGGCGCGGCGGCGCCCGCAATCATTTCGGCGCCGAAGCCGGGGGCCACGGCCATCTCGCAGGCGATCACCACGCGTCGGCCAAAGCGGCGCGCAGTCGAAATGAGGGGCGCCTCGCGCCAGCCGGGAGTGACGATGACGGCGGCGTTATCGGGGGTGCCGGGCAGCCAGAAGCGGGTGGCGGCGAAGGCACGCGGCGGCAGCGGGTGGCGGCGCGGCGGCTGGGCCTCGATGTAATCCTCGACCACCACATGGGCGTTGGTGCCGCCGAAACCGAAGCTGCTGATGCCAGCCCGGCGCGGCCGTCCGGGTTCGCGCGGCCACGCTTCGCGTTGGCGCACCAGACGGAACGGGCTCCCCGCCAGTTCCAGATGCGGGTTGACCGGCGTGCAATGCAAGGTTGCGGGCAGGGCGTCGCGCGCCATGGCCATCACCACCTTGATCAGCCCGACCAGCCCGGCCGCCGCCTCCAGATGGCCGATGTTGGATTTCACGGTGCCCAGGCCGATGAACGGCTGGGCTGCGGTTTCCGTGCCCATCAACCCGCCATAGGCGCGGCGCAGGCCGTTGACCTCGGCCGGGTCGCCCAGATGGGTGCCGGTGCCGTGGGTTTCGATGTAGGAGATGCTGGCCGGGTCGATGCCGGCCATGGCCGCCGCAATCAGTTCGGCCTGGGCATTGACGTTGGGCGCGGTCAACGAGCCGGCGCGGCCTCCATGATTTTCGGCGCCGCCGATCAGCACGGCGAGGATGCGGTCGCCGTCGCGCTCGGCGTCGTCCAGACGCTTCAGCACGAGGGCCGCCACCCCTTCGCCGCGCCCGTAGCCGTCGGCGGCGGCGCCGAAGGTCTTGCAGCGGCCCTCGGGGCTCAGCATGCCGGCCTGGTGCGGTCCCTCGAAGCCTTCGATGGCCAGCGTCAGGTTGACGCCGCCCACCAGGGCGGCGGCGCAGGCGTTGCGGCGCAGGGCCTCGGCCGCCCGCAACAGCGCGACAAGCGAGCTGGAGCAGGCGGTGTCCACCGTCTCGCTGGGGCCGCGCAGGTTGAGCACGTGGGACACCCGGTTGGCCACCATGGCCAGGGAATTTCCGGTGGCCACATAGCCGTCGCGGGCCACGCCGTGATCGCCGAGCAGCCGGTCGTAATCAAGCGCGCTGGCGCCGACGAACACGCCGGTATCGGCGGGCAGTTCGTCGGGGGCATAGCCGGCATCCTCCAGCGCCCGCCAGGCGGTTTCCAGCATCAGCCGCTGCTGCGGGTCCATGCGCTCGGCCTCGATGGGCGAGATGCGGAAGAAGGCGGCGTCGAAGCGATCGATGTCGGTAAGGAAGCCGCCGTGCCTGGCGAACGCGGCCCGGGCCATGCGTTCGGCGTAGGCGGGGCCGTAACGGTCCAGCGGCAACGGGCCGGTCAGGTCGTCCCCGGCCAGCAGGCGCTCGAAGAACGTCCCCACATCCGGCGAGCCGGGGAAGCGGCCGGCCATGCCGATGATGGCGATGCCGTCGCGCCGGGACTTGGGTGGAGGCGCGGCGCGCAGGGCGACCTCGGGCGTCCTGGCGGCCTGGGCCGGACGGGCGGCGGGGGCGTTGCCACGAGGCTGCACGTGATGGCGGGCGATCAGATGGGCGCCCAACGCATCAAGGTGTTCGCATTCGAAGAACACCGCCGGCGACAGGGGGATGCCATAGGCGGTGGCGATGGAATCGGCCAGCCGGGTCAGGGAAATGGAATCGAACCCCAGATCGTAAAAGGCGTCGCGCAAAGCCATCTGCTCGGGCGGGAACTTCAGAAGCGACGCCGCGAGGACGCGCAGTTCCAGCCCAAGCCGGGTCCGGGCATCGCCGGCCGCATCGGCGACGACGGGCGCCGCCTGACGGCTCGGCCCTGCGGTCTTATCCAGGCGGATGCCGGCCATGTGGGCGACCGCGGCGCCGGCTTCGTTCAGGAGCCACAGGGCGAACGTGCCGTCGCCGGAAGGCCGGGCCAGCACCTGAGCGATGGCGCCGGCCTCGATCAACTGGATGCGATCGATGGCCCCGGGGGTGGCCTCCGCCTGCCCGGAGGCCAGCAGAAGCGCCTGGAAGGCGGCGCCCAGGGCGGCAGCGGGCAGCTGCTCGCGGCTTTTGAAGAAATCCTGTTGCGGCGGATCCTTGCGCACGGCGCACAGAACACCGCCGTCGGTCAGCAGGCGGGCGTGCTCCACCACTTCCAGATAGGGCTGGAAGTCGAGGCCGCGTTCGCGCAATCGGGCATAGACCTCCACCGCCTCCAATCGAGCGGCGCCTTCCAGCGATGGGACCGGCGGCGGAGCAGGGGCGTCGGCGCCAGTCGTCACGGTGGCCTCGACCCACGGGAACGTGCTTTCGGCGACAGCCTCGATCCGCACCGCAAGGCCACCCGCGATCGGCTCCAGGCTGGCGGAGAGTTCCGTCACCAGCGGCCAAGCCATCTCCTGGCGCTGGGTGAGGGCGGCAAGGGTCAGCGGCCCCTCCAGGCCGGCGATGCGGGCCAGCGCCGCCACCGCCTCGATGGCCACATTGGGCAGCACGGTGGGCGCGCCGTTCCGCTTGAAGACGAAATCCAGCAGTTCCCTTAGATGGAGGACGGTGGAAAAGCGCAGGCCGGTCAGGTCGGAGCGGTTGGTGCCGACAAAGGGATGCAGCTTGAGCTTGCTTCCCAGCGGATGCACGACCGAGGGCGCATCGGCGAATTCCGGATACCAGCAGCGCACCCGCTCGAACGGATAGGCCGGCAACGACAGCCGGCGGGGACGGCGGCCCTGGTGCAGGCGTTCCCAGTCGATGGCGGCGCCCGATATCCAGGCGGCGGCGATCCTCTCCAGATCGCGCGCCCCGACGGCGTCCTCCAATCCGTCCGTTTCCGGGTCGCTGTCCAGGATCGAGCGGGTGTAGCGCCACCCGGCGCCGGCGCCCGGCGCGGCGGCGAACGCGCGCAGGCGCTCCGTCGCCGTCGCGTGATCGGCAACCACCAGCGCCAGCCGGCACGGCAGCTCGTTTTTGCCGACCTGGAGGGTATAGGCGAGATCGTCGAGGCGCTCGCCGGGATGCTCGTCCAGATGGCCGAGGAACCTCTGTACCAGGGCGGTGAGCGTCGCCTCGCCCATCGCCGAGAACACCAGCAGCTGCGGTTCCGCCGGAGCCGATGGGTGAACCGGGGCGATGTATTCCTCGATGACGATGTGCGAGTTCATGCCGCCGGCGCCGATGGAGGTGACCCCCGCCCGGCGGGGAATCTCGGTCCCCGTCTCGTCGCGCAGGCGGGGCCACGGCGCCAGTTCGCGCTGGACACGGAAGGGCGTTTGCTCGAAGGCGATGTTGGGGTTGAGCGTCTCGGCGTGCAGCGACGGAGCCAACTGGCCATGGGCCAGCTGCGCCAGGACCTTGACGATGCCGGCCAGGCCCGAGGCCCCCAGCAGGTGGGCGATGTTGCTTTTGACCGTGCCGATCGGGCAGACCTGGACGGCGTCGGTGTGCTTGCGGAAGGCCTGGGACAGCGCCTTGATTTCGATGGGATCGCCCAGCGCGGTGCCCGAGCCGTGCCCCTCCACATAGCCGATGGTCCCGGCATTGACCCCGGCATCCTCCAGCGCCTGCTCGATGGCCACCGCCTGCTGGTGGGGATTGGGCACCGTGAAGCCGTTGCGCACGCCCGCGTTGCTGACCGCCGTGCCGCGAATGACGCCGTAGATGTGATCGCCGTCGCGTTTTGCGTCGGCCAGGGTTTTCAGCACCAGCGCGCCCACGCCTTCGCCGAGTATGGTGCCGTCGGCCCCCAGCCCGTAGCCGCGGATCACCTCGGCCGTCTTGG
This sequence comes from Rhodospirillales bacterium, assembly GCA_014859895.1. GTDB lineage: Bacteria > Pseudomonadota > Alphaproteobacteria > Rhodospirillales > Shumkoniaceae > Shumkonia. The sequence continues at coordinate 709 of JACZKS010000163.1, read as the reverse complement.
TGGTGAAATGTTCCTGGGACGTGGCGATCAGCTTCTGCGGATGCAGAAGCAGGCTGACGCCGCCGGCCAGCGCCATCTTGCAGCGCCCGGCCCGCAGCATGTGCACCGCCTCGTGCACGCAGGTGGACGAGGCCGAGCACATGGTGTCGAGGAAATAGGACGGCCCGGTGAACCCGTAGAAGTACGACACCATGTTGGGCACGGTGCCGGTATAGCTGCCGCTGGCCAGCGCGCCGCGCATCAGCATGTTCTGGAAGCCGTAGAGGTCGTATTCGTTGGTCATGGAGCCGACGATGACGGCCACGTCGCCGCCATAGCGCGCCTGGAGGGTCTCGCGCGAATAGCCGGCATCCTCGAACGCCTCGACGGCCGCTTCCAGAACCAGCCGGACCTCGGGGGACATCAACTCGGCTTCGTACTGGGAAATGCGGAAATAGCGCGGATCGAAGGCGGCGATGTCTTCGAGGAAGGCCCCGGTGCGCACCACCGTCTTGCCCAGCACGTCGCGTTCCGGGTGCAGCAGGGCGTTATGGTTCCAGCGGTCGGCCGGGTAGGGCTCGAAGCCGTCCAGGCCGTTGGCCAGCATGTGCCAGAAGGCCTTCTGGTCGGCCGCCTTGGCGACCCTGAGCGACAGGCCGACGGATGGGCGCGACCGCCACGACGTCGCCATCGTCGGCCTGTCGCTCAGGGTCGCCAAGGCGGCCGACCA
>JACZKS010000162.1 GCA_014859895.1 Rhodospirillales bacterium | reverse complement strand
ATTCGTTGATCGCACTGGCCTGCCCGGCGTCCGGATGGCTGCGCCAGCCCGCGAGCCGGTCGGACCAGCGCTCGAGGATGGCCACCGAGTCATCGGTCGAGCCGGCGTCGGCCACCACCACCTCGCCCACACCGACGGCGCCGGTCACGGCGTCCAGCGTGGCGGAAAGGGTGCCGCCAGCCTGCAACGTGGGAATGACGACGCTGATCATGGACTAGCCCTACCATACCGCACCCGTCCGTCCAATTCCGTCTTGTGATACCCGCCGGGCGTTTCGGGGTTTGCGAACGCGGCCCGTTCGGCCATCATCGGAATCGATGGTGGGAGTCATCCTGGGCATGTCGGGCAAGACCTTCATCGCATCGGCCGTCATGGCCGCCGCGCTCTTCCTTGCGGGCAACGCGGCCGCGGCCGATCTCACCATTGCGGTCACGGCGCTACGCTCGACCGATGGGATGGTTCGTGTCGCCCTCTACGGTTCCCGCGAAGGCTTCCCGGACAACGACCACATCCTGGAGGACCGGGTGGTCCCGGCGTCGGACCCGGTTGCCCGCTTCGCCGGCATCGCACCCGGCACCTATGCCATCGCCGTCTATCACGACGAGAACGCCAACGACGAATTCGACCAGGGTTTTCTCGGCATACCGCGCGAAGGCTATGCCTTCAGCATGGGGGCGCGGGCCTTTTTCGGCCCGCCCGACTTCGATGACGCCGCCTTTGTTGTCGGGGCCGGCGGCACCGACGTCACGATTCCCATGACCTACTGGTAGCGCGCAAATGTTCTTGAATTGTTCCCGACGCACCCTGATATTTGACCCATGGACGAGCGCCTGCCCGATACCCCCCGCAAGGGCCGGGGCGCGGTCGGCAATCCGACCGGACGCTTCGAGCGCGAAATCCGCCATGCCGTCGATGACGGTTGGGGGCTGGCGGAGGACGACGTGGCGCCGCTGCGCACCACCGTCACCGACGAGAAGCCGCGCGCCATCATTTCGCGCAACGCCTCGCCGGACATTTTCTTTAACCAGTCGATCAACCCCTATCGCGGCTGCGAGCATGGCTGCATCTACTGCTTCGCCCGGCCGACCCACGCCTTTATGGGGCTCTCGCCCGGGCTCGACTTCGAGACCCGCCTGTTCGCCAAGCCCGACGCCGCCCTCCTCCTGGAGAAGGAGTTGTCCAAACCGGGTTACGTGGCCGAGCCCTTCATGCTGGGCGCCAATACCGATCCCTATCAACCCATCGAACGGGACCGAGAGATCACGCGGTCCATCCTCGAAGTGCTGGCCCGCTTCCGTCATCCGGTGATGATCACCACCAAGTCGGCGCTCATTACCCGCGACCTCGACATCCTGGCGCCGATGGCGGCGGATCGGCTGGTCGGCGTCGGCATCTCGCTGACAACGCTGGACAAGACCCTGGCTCGCCGGATGGAGCCACGCGCCGCGGCGCCCCACCGGCGCCTCGAAACCATCGCCGCGCTCAGCACGGCCGGCATCCCCGTCACCGTCCTGGTATCGCCGGTCATCCCCTTCCTCACCGAATCGGAAATCGAGCGCATCCTCAAGGAGGCGGCGGCAGCCGGCGCCCGAGCGGCCGGCTACATCCTGTTGCGCCTGCCGCTGGAGTTGAAGGAACTGTTCACCGAGTGGCTGGAAAACCATTTCCCCGGCAGCGCCCGCCACGTGCTCAACCGGTTGCGCGAAAGCCGCGACGGTCAGCTCTACGTCGCCGAGTTCGGCGCCCGCATGCGAGGCCACGGGGCCTTCGCCGACTTGATCGAGCAGCGTTTCCGCCTGGCATGTCGCAAGCACGGACTGGCCTCGGGCCACGACCGCACCATGACGCTCGATGCCGCCAGGTTCCGGGTTCCGCCGCGGCCGGGCGATCAACTGCAACTGCTGTAGGCCAAGCCCAAGATTTCGCGTTTCCGCCGCCCCCCGAAGCGGCTATCCTGGCAATCGAACCGCCCGTCGAGGCGGAACGATCAAAAGGGGGACGTGCCACTTGATGGACAGCATCGAAGCCGGACAGCGCGTCAAGATTCCCGTTCATCTGCTGACCGCGCCGTTTCCCGACCAGATCGTGGCGATGATCCGCTTCGACGGCAAGAACGTCTCGGGAATTCTGGATCGCAGCGAGGTCGTCGACATCAGCGGGCAATCGGGGTTCGTGCTTGCCGAGATCCTTGAGGTGAAGGCCGACACCGTGACCCTGGCGGTGCCCAAGGGTCTTTCCGCCGGCACCTTCAGCCGCAACGGCCGCGCCGTCCTGCCGCTGGCCTGGGCGCGGGACAACCTGATGCCCGATCCGGCACCATGACCGCCCGCCAGCCCCTTCTGTGGCCGGATGCTCCGCCGAGGCCGGATTTCAGCCTGGAAGACGCCGCGCTGCGCCAGGGCCACGCCGTGATCGCCGGCATCGACGAGGCCGGACGCGGCCCGTGGGCGGGGCCGGTGGTGGCCGCGGCCGTCATCCTCAACCGCGCCCTGCTGCCCCAGGAGATCGCGGACGCCATAAACGATTCCAAGAAGCTGACGGCGACGCGGCGCGAAAGCCTGTTCGCCGTGCTGCCGACCTTCGCCACCATCGGCGTCGGCCAAGCCCACGTCGAGGAAATCGACCGCCACAACATCCTCAACGCCACCCTGACGGCCATGTCCCACGCGCTCGACGCGCTGGCGGTACTTCCCGACATCGCGCTGGTCGACGGCAACCGGTTGCCCGATCTCGCCTGCAAGGCGCGCTGCGTGGTCCGGGGGGACGCCCGCAGCCTGTCCATCGCCGCCGCCTCGATCGTCGCCAAGGTGATCCGTGATCGCATCATGGCCAAGCTCGCCATCGTCCATCCCGGCTACGGCTGGGAACACAATGCCGGCTACGGGACCGCCGAGCATCGCGCCGGGCTGGAAAGGCTGGGCGTGACACCCGAGCACCGCAGAAGCTTCGCCCCGGTCATCAAGATGTTGCGGCCGGTTGACGCCTGACTCCCACATCTGGCATCAGGAATCTCTCGTAAGCTGTTGATTCCATTTGTTCTTGACGGCGAATCCGGCGTGACTCATTCTGCCGGCCATGTCAAACAACAAAACAATCCCGGTCAATCAGATCCTGGTCGGCGACTGCGTGGCGCTGATGAAGGACCTTCCCGAGGAATCGGTCGACGTGGTTTTCGCCGATCCTCCGTACAACCTGCAGCTCGGCGGCGACCTGTTGCGGCCCAACAACACCACGGTCGACGGCGTCGACGACGAGTGGGACCACTTCGACGACCTCGCCACTTATGATGGCTTCTCGCGGGCCTGGCTGGCAGAGGCACGGCGGTTGCTCAAGCCCAACGGCACGCTGTGGGTGATCGGCAGCTATCACAACATCTTCCGGGTCGGCTCGATCCTTCAGGACCTGGGGTTCTGGATCTTGAACGACGTCATCTGGCGCAAGACCAACCCGATGCCGAACTTCCGCGGCCGGCGTTTCACCAACGCCCACGAGACGCTGATCTGGTGCGCCCGCGACAAGGAGGCGCGCTATCGCTTCAATTACGAGGCGATGAAAAGCCTGAACGACGACTTGCAGATGCGCTCTGACTGGACGCTGCCACTGTGCACCGGCCAGGAACGCCTCAAGATCGACGGCAAGAAGGCCCATCCCACCCAGAAGCCCGAGGCGCTGTTGCACCGCGTCATCCTGTCGTCCACCGAGGTCGGCGACGTCGTGCTCGATCCCTTCTTCGGCAGCGGCACCACCGGTGCCGTCGCCAAGCGGCTGCGCCGCGAATTCATCGGACTGGAACGCGACGCCGATTACGCCGCCGTGGCCAAACGGCGGATCGCCCGGGTCAAGCCGGCCGACGACGCCGACCTGGTCAGCACGCCCAGCAAGCGCAGCCAGCCCCGCATCCCGTTCGGCTGGCTGGTCGAGCGAGGCATCCTGCAACCCGGCGTCACGTTGACCGACGCCAGCCGCCGCTTCTCGGCCAGGGTGCGCGCCGACGGCACGCTCATCACGTCGGATTTCCGGGGCTCCATCCACCAGGTCGGAGCCTACGTGCAACGAGCGCCGGCCTGCAACGGCTGGCAGTTCTGGTGCACCGAGGTCAGAGGCCATCTGGTGCCCATCGACGTGTTGCGCCAGCAACTGCGCACCGAGATGCACTGAACAGGGCTGGCCCGTCGCGCCTCAGGAAGCTGCGGCGGGCTCCAGAAGATCAAAGTCGAGGTCCAAATCCTCTCCGGCGATGGCCGGCGATGCCGGGGCGGACACCCCGGTATGGACCGGAAGGGCGGCATGCCACCGGCCGGTCGCCATCGACACCCCCTGCGACACCACTTCGCGGCAGTACCGGGCCAAAGCCTTGCGATCGGCGAAGCCCGCGGCCGGCACTGGCTCATGGAAGATCACCTCGACTTCGGCGCCTTCCAGCCCGAAGACGGTGAACAAATGCGGCAGCAGGGTCATCTCGCCGTACCACGCGTAGTGGTTCTCGAGCCCGTGGGTCAGCGCCTTGCCGGCGGCGGCCCGGGGGTAGGCGATGGAAACCGGCTGGACCCATAACGCCGGGCCGTCTTCGGCCACCGCGAACAGAGCCGTCTTGAACGGCCGCACGGCGAAACCGTCGGTACTGGTGCCTTCGGGGAAGGCCAGCAGGCTTTCGCCCCGCCTCAGCCGCTCGCCCAGATGGCGGGCCTGGCGCTGCGCCTCGGCCGGCTTGCGGCTGATGAAAGCGGTGCGCACCAAGCGGGCCAGGAAACCGAACAGCGGCCAGGTCGCCACGTCTTCCTTGGCAACGAATACCACGTCAAGAAGGCTGCCCAGGACCGGCACGTCCAGGTACGACACATGATTGGCGACCATCAGGGCTGGGCCGCCCCGCCACGGAACGCCGGTGACCCGAACATCGAGCGCGGTAAGCCGGCAGGCGCCCTTGAACCACAGGCGCATCAGCGCCTTGCGTGGCCGCCAGCCCAGCGGGCTGGCGAGCCCATAGAGCGGCACCAAAACCGCCGTCATCAGCAGAAAGAGTGCGAACCGCCCCACTGCCCGGCCCCACGAGGGCGAAGGGCTCAGACCACCAAAGGCTTCGGCGAATCCATATAGTGGCGACGGTATTTCGCTGAAATGGAGTCCGTTTTGACGATGATGCATACGTCCGTCGTGTTGAACTGGAGGTCGACAACCGCGCCGTCGCCAACGAAGCCGCCGACGCGCAGATACCCTTTCATGAGCGGGGGCAACTCGCTCAGGACCGCCGACCGGTCAAGGTCCGCCGGCGGCAAGACGCCCATTGCGACATAGCGTTCGTCGAGCGCCCGGGGTCGCAACGTTTCCGGGGCCAGATGGAAATGGTGGAGGTAGGACAGCGCCGAACGTACCGCCAGCGGTTCAGTGCCCGGCAGGCTGGCACAGCCGAACATCAGCGCGATGTCGAAATCGTCGATGTAGGCGGCCAGGCCGCCCCACAGGATCTGCATGACGGCGCGCGTGCGATAGTCCCGATCGACGCAGGAACGGCCGAGTTCGACGATCTCGCTCGGCTGATCCACCAGGGGGCCGATGTCGAATTCCTGTTGGGTGTAGAAACCCTGCGCACGCATCGCCACCGATTTGCGCAAGAGCCGGTAGGTGCCGACCACATGGGGATGGCCGTTGCTGCGCTCGGGATCGATCACCAGCAGGTGGTCGCAGAGGTCGTCGAAGGAATCGAAGTCCCGTTGCCGAAGCCGCATCTCGGCGGTGGGGATGGCCCCCATTTCCTCGTAGAAGACCCGGTAGCGCAAAGCCTGGGCGGCCTCCAGGTCGAGCGGCGTTTCGGCGAGGCGAACCTGAAGCTTGGTCGTCGACAAACCCCAAACGTCCCTTCGTCGGATCGAGGACAGGAACCCGGCAGGCCGTCTCGACTGGACCATCCGAGTCTTTCAGGGTTGCCAGTTTGCACGGCCCTGGCGACGATTCGATGACGATTGGGCGAAGGATTTGCGACAGTTTCCGGCCACAAAATAACGGGGCCCGCCGGGCCCCGTCTTGCGTGATTTGAAAGGACGGCCGTTCAGCGGGTGGGCTCGGGCTCGTCCTTCGAATAGTCGTAGAAACCCCGGCCCGACTTGCGGCCCAGCCAGCCGGCCTCGACGTACTTTACCAGCAGCGGGCAGGGCCGGTACTTGGTGTCGGCCAGACCCTCGTGCAGGGTGTTCATCACCGCCAGGCAGAAGTCGAGGCCGATGAAATCGGCCAGCTCCAGCGGCCCCATCGGGTGCCGACAGCCCAGCCGCATGGCGGTGTCGATGGCCTTGACCGAAGCCACCCCCTCATAGAGGGCGTAGACCGCCTCGTTGATCATCGGCATCAGGATGCGGTTGACGATGAAGGCCGAAAAATCCTCGACGGCGACCGGCGTCTTACCCAGCTTGAGGACGAAATTCTCGACCGTGCGGAAGGTGTCGACGTCGGTGGCGATACCGCGGATCAGTTCGACCAGATCGAGCATCGGCGCCGGATACATGAAGTGAATGCCGAGGAACTTGTTCGGCCGGTCGGTCGTCGCAGCGAGCCGGGTGATCGAAATCGACGACGTGTTGGTGGCCAGCAGGGCCTCGGGCTTGAGGTGCGGGCAGATTGCCTTGTAGGCGGCCTTCTTGACCTGCTCGTCCTCGTTCACAGCCTCGATCACCAAGTCACGGTCGGCGAGGGCCGCCACCTCGGTCCCCGAGGTGATGCGTGCCATCGCAGCCTTGGTGTCGACCTCGGTAATCTTCCCCTTGGCGACCTGGCGGCCCATGTAGTGCTCGATGGCGGCCAATCCCTGGCGCAGACGATCGGGATCGATGTCGACCAGATGAACGTCGAGGCCGCCCAGCGCGCAAACGTGGGAGATTCCGACGCCCATCTGCCCGGCGCCGACGACGCCGATCTTCTTGATGTCAACCGCCATGCCGTGTCCCTGCTCTCCTGGGTGCCGCTAGAGCTTGCCGAGTTCGGCCGACAGCTCGGGCAACGCCTTGAACAAATCCTCGACCAGACCGTAATCGGCGACCTGGAAGATGGGCGCCTCCTCGTCCTTGTTGATGGCGACGATCACCTTGCTGTCCTTCATCCCGGCCAAGTGCTGGATGGCGCCGGAGATGCCGACCGCGATGTAAAGATCGGGCGCCACCACCTTGCCGGTCTGCCCGACCTGATAGTCGTTCGGCACGAAGCCGGCGTCAACGGCGGCGCGCGAGGCGCCGACGGCGGCGCCCAGCTTGTCGGCCACATCCTCCAGCAGCTTGAAGTTGTCGCCGCTGCCCATGCCGCGGCCGCCCGAGATGATCCGCGACGCGCTGGTCAGTTCGGGGCGATCGGACTTGGTAAGTTTCTGCTCGACGAAGGAGGACAGCCCCGGGTCGGCGGCGGCGGGCACCGTCTCGATGGCGGCTGAACCGCCTTCGGCCGCAGCCGCCTCGAAGGCCGTGCCGCGCACGGTGATCACCTTGATCTTGTCGGCCGACTGCACGGTGGCGAGCGCGTTGCCGGCATACACCGGACGCACGAAGGTATCGGGCGCCTCGACGGCAATGATTTCCGAGATCTGCGCCACATCGAGCAGGGCCGCCACCCGCGGCAGGACGTTCTTGCCGAACGTCGTCGCCGGGGCCAGCACGTGACTGAACCCTGAGGCCAGCCCGACGATCAGCGGCGTCAGGGCCTCGGCCAGCGAATTGGCGTACTTGGCGTCGTCGGCCAGCAGCACCTTGGCGACGCCGGCCACCTTGGCGGCGGCATCGGCGACCGCCCGGCAGGCGGCGCCGGCGACCAGCACGGTAACGTCGCCCAGTTTGGCGGCGGCTGCCACCGTATGCAGGGTCGAGGATTTCAGTTGTTGATTGTCGTGTTCGGCAATGACCAGGACGCTCATCAGATCACCTTGGCCTCATTCTTGAGTTTGCTCACCAGTTCGGCGACGCTTGCCACCTTCACCCCGCCCTTGCGCTTGGCCGGCTCGACCACCTTCAGCGTCTTGAGGCGCGGCGTCACGTCGACCCCGAGGGCCGCCGGATCGAGGGTGTCGATGGGTTTCTTCTTGGCCTTCATGATGTTGGGCAGCGAAGCGTAGCGCGGCTCGTTCAGTCGCAGATCGACGCTGACCACCGCCGGCATCTTCAGCGACACCGTCTCCAACCCCCCGTCGACCTCGCGGACCACCTGGGCCTTGCCATCGGCGATGGCCAGCTTGGAGGCGAAGGTGCCCTGCGCCCATCCGAGCAGCGCGGCCAGCATCTGGCCGGTCTGGTTCGAATCGTCGTCGATGGCCTGCTTGCCGAGCAAGATGAGCTGAGCCCCCTCCTTCTCGACCACCGCCTTCAGGATCTTGGCGACCGCAAGCGGCTGCATCTGGGTGTCGGTGGCAAGATCCGTTTTGACCAGGATACCCCGATCGGCGCCCATCGCCAGCGCGGTGCGGATGGTTTCCTGGCTGGGCAGGCCGCCGATCGACACGGCGACCAGTTCGGTGGCGATTCCCGCCTCTTTAAGGCGTACCCCTTCCTCGACGGCGATCTCGTCGAAGGGGTTCATGGACATCTTGACGTTGGCGGTCTCGACCCCGGTCTGATCCGATTTGACGCGGACATTGACATTGTAGTCGATGACCCGTTTGACGGCGACTAGAACTTTCATGGACGGCCTTCGGCTGTTGGCGGTTTATCCCACGGTCGAGGGATTTTCCCGGACTCCCGAAAGCGCCGACAGGCGCCGGATTTCCAGGTAAATCATCCCTCTTGCATATACCGGGGCACCATACGGTCAAGCACCGAACCTGTCAACGAAACTGCCGGAAGGGGCACCCTCCGGCGGGCGGGAAATTCCATCGCCGAATGCCGTCGGCCGAACTATGATGGCGACGCCATGTATCCGGTGTTTCTCACATGGGGCGGCGAATTCGCCGATCCGGCCCGCGAAGCCGACTATCAAGCGGAGCGGCTGGCGGAATCCGCGCGGCACGCACGACTGCTTTTCGGTTTCGCCCTTCTCATGAACCTCCTGTTCTATCTGAGCGACTGGCGGTTTTTCGGCCACCCGCATTTCGCCGTCTCGATGGTCGCCCGAAGCGTCATCGTCGCCGTCTCGCTGGCCGGCATGCTTGCCGCCGGCCGGATCGCCAGCTTTCGAAAGCTGGCCTGGCTGAGCGCCACGTGGGCTTTTTTCGTCATTGCGGCGTCGGTGGTGCTGATCGCCCCTCACAGCAGTCCCATCGGCCTGCTCATCACCTTTGTGATGCCGATGATTTACTACCTTGCCCTGTCAATGCCGTTCAGGTGGGCGCTGGTCTGCGGGTTGGGAGGCAGCATAGCGCCGCTGGCGTCGTACATGGCTTTCCTGCCGTCACGGGAAACGTGGCCCGGACTGATTCTCGCGCTGATCACCCTCAACATCATCCTGGCGCTGGTGCTGATCCGCTCCAACCGGCTGCAACGACTGGCTTGGGTGGCAATCCAGGCCGAACGGATGGCCAATGACCAACTCGCCCGGCATCACGAAACGCTGCAAGCCCTCCTTCAGGCGGTTCCCGCGCCGATGATCATCGTGAACCGGAAGGACGGCGCGATCCTGCAGGCCAATGACGCCGCCAGCAGCTACTTCGGTGACAGGTTGCTGGGCCAGGCCCGTGCCATCCAGGCCACCGTCGAGCGGCGCCATCTGCGCAAACTGATCATGGCCTTGAAGGCGAAGGGAAGAATCGATGGATTCGAGGTCCGGCTGCAATTGGGCGGAACGGCGCGCGACGTGCTGCTATCGGCGACGACGGCCGAGATCGACGGCGTCGAAGCCGTCCTGGTGGCGCTGACCGACATCACCGGGCGCAAGGAAATGGAAGCGAACCTCGAGCGTCTGGCCAGCACCGATCCGCTGACCGGGCTGGTCAACCGGGCCCACTTCTTCACCCTCGCCAAAGGCGAGATCCGGCGGGCCCGGCGCCATGGCCGGCCGCTGGCGGTGATCATGGCCGACATCGACCATTTCAAGCGGATCAACGACACCTATGGACACGGCGAGGGCGACCGCGCCCTGACAAGCTTCGCCAACCTGTGCCGGACCCTGGTGCGCGCCGAAGACACCGTCGCCAGGCTGGGCGGCGAGGAATTTGGGCTGCTGCTGCCGGAAACCGGCACCGCCCAGGCCATGGCTCTGGCCAACCGCCTGCGCGCCGCGGTCGAGGACCTGCATCTCGGCGGCCTGCCCGCGCCCATCACCATCAGCATCGGCATCTCGCAGTTTCTGGCCGGCGAAACTACGGTGGAGGCCGCCCTTTCCCGCGCCGACCAGGCGCTTTATGCCGCCAAGAGGTCGGGACGCAACCGGGTCGTCCACTTCGACGCCGCCGCGTGAGGACTTATTCGCGGTTTGCCCCGGGCTTCCACAGAACGTCGGCCCGTCCGCCGTCGTTGAGGTGGCGGGCCAGGACGAACAGGTGGTCGGACAGCCGATTGATGTAGTGGAGCGCCGCCGGGTTGACCGTCTCCTCGGTGGCCAGGCGGGTCATCAGCCGCTCGGCGCGGCGCACGATCGTGCGGGCGACGTGAACCTGGGCCGCCGCCGGACTGCCCCCGGGAAGGATGAAGGAATCGAGCGGCTGCAAATGGGCGTTTACGGCGTCGATCTCGCGTTCCAGCCGCTCGACCTGAAGGTCCGATATACGCAAGGCCTGTGACCCACGGTGGCGTCCTTCCGGCGTGCACAGGTCGGCTCCCAGGTCGAACAGATCGTTCTGGACGCGCTCCAGCATGGCATCGACATCATTCGTGGCCGCGAGCCGTGCCACGCCGATCGCCGCGTTGGCTTCGTCCACGGTGCCGATGACTTCGACCCGCAGGGCATGCTTGGGCACCCGCTCGCCGGAGCCCAAGGACGTCTCGCCGCCGTCGCCGCCGCGGGTGTAGATGCGCGTCAGCCGAACCACGGCTTACCCCTTCCCGAAATGTTCGTAGGCCAGCAGCAGCAGGGCCATCGCCACCAGGACCACGGCGACGCCCTGGATGGCGACCCTGAGGCGCATCAGCCGGTTGCCGAAGCGTGCGTTGAAGGCGCCGCCCTTCATCATCGAGAACAGGCCGAGGGCCAGGACCATGGCAGTCGTCGCCAGAACCAGGACGATGATGACGTTCAGGACGTCGACCATGGCTCGCCGCTCCCTGCCTGCGGCCCCTGCGGCCGTCGGGGCGCCGCCCGGCCGGAAAGGCCGGGCCGGCGCCGCCTCATTTCTTGACGCCCTTGCCGGGGAAGATCACCGCGATGGGGGTATCCTCCAACGTGGCCGCCGCCGGATTTTCCACCACCGGGTCCATGGCCTCGTTCAGGTACCTGACGACGCCGCCCTGGAACTCTTCCTTGATGAACGCCCAGCTGACGAACAGCCCGCCATTGACCTCGAAGCGCATGACTTCGTCCATGCCGGCCATTTCGTGCAGGGCCTTGGCCAGGTCGGGACTGGAACCCGCGTAAACCCACTGCGGGCGCAGGCCGCCATGCCAGATGACGAAGACGCCGCTTTTCTCGCTCAGTCCCTCGGCTTCGGGGTCCAGCTTGGTGAAACGCCGGAACAGCCCGGACGCCGAGCGCGACCATCTGGGGTCCTCCGGCGGCCCCGCCGGCGGCCGGGGAGTCTTGCTCGCGAAGGTGCCGAAAATCGCCATGCCGCCCGTATCCAAATCCCGTCATGCCGCCTGCGTCCGGGATCAGGGCGATCCCTGTCCGCACCCGTTTTCATGGGACTGTCTGGAGAATGGTTAAGAATCAACCGGAAATCAATTGCAAAGCATGGGCCGCACTTTCCCCGTCAGGGTAATGGACGGGTCGCCACCCCCAGCCAGGCGCGCGTGGGTTCGTCCAGTAACGGAGCAATTTCCCCCCGCACGCGGGCGTGGTAGGCATCGACCCATCCCCGCTCGTCCTCGGTCAATTGCGCGACGTCGACCAACGCCCGGTCGATGGGCACCAGCGTCAGAACCTCGAAACCGAGGAACGGCCGCCCGTCGTCGCCGAGGCCCGGTCTCGCCTCGACGGCCAGCAGGTTCTCGATGCGGATGCCATAGGCACCCTCGCGGTAGTATCCCGGTTCGTCGGACAGCACCATGCCGACCGCCAGCGGCACCGTGCTGGCCCGCTTGGCGATGCGGCCGGGACCTTCATGCACGCCCAGGCAACTACCGACGCCGTGGCCGGTGCCGTGATCGTAATCGAGACCGGCTTCCCACAGTGGACGGCGGGCCAGGGCGTCGAGTTGCGAGCCCGAAGTGCCCTTCGGAAACGTCGCCGTCGCCAGCGCGATGTGTCCCTTCAACACGAGCGTGAAGTGCCGGCGCATCTCCGCCGTCGGCTCGCCGATGGCCACGGTGCGAGTGACGTCGGTGGTACCATCCGCGTACTGGCCGCCGGAATCGACGAGGTAGAGCGTTCCCGGCATCAAATCGCGGTCGCTTTCGGCGGTGCTCCGGTAATGCACGATGGCGCCGTTGGGGCCGGCCCCTGAAATCGTTTCGAAACTCGGGCCGCGGTATTCGCCGGCGGTGCGGCGCAGCATTTCCAGCCGGGCAGCCGCCGACCGCTCGCTGATGCCGCCCTGCCCCGCCGACCCGTCCAGCCATGCCAGGAATCGGGTCATGGCGGCGCCATCGCGGCGGTGTGCCGCCCGCATGCCGTCGAGCTCGGTAGGATTCTTGCAAGCCTTGGCCAGCAGGCAGGGATCATTCCCTTCGCGCAGGCGGGCGCCCGCCCGCTCCAGCCGATGCCACACCCAGGCCGGCACGGTGTCGCGGTCGAGGCGTACGGCACGGCCATCCCGCCCCAGCCGGTCGAGATCGGCGGCCAGTGCCCCCGGCTCGCGAAGGCTGACACCGTTTCCCAGGTGTTGCTTGGCTTCCGCCGACACCTTGCGACCATCGACGTAGACATCGACCGTGGCGTCCCCGTGCAGCAGGGCGAAGGCCAACGTGAGCGGCGTGAACGGTACGTCACCGCCGCGCACGTTCAACAGCCAGGCGATGGATTCCGGAGAGGCGATGAAGGCGCTTTCCGCACCGTCGCCAGCGATGGCCTCGGCCATCCGCCGCCGCTTGGCGTCCGAGGGCTCGCCGGCGACCGCCAGCGGGTGCGCCACCATGGGCGAGAGCGGCATCGGCGGCCGGCTGGCCCAGATGCCATCGATCGGATTGTCGGCCAAGGCAACCAGCTCGGCCCCCGCCTTCTCGCAGGCCCGCCGCAGGGCCGCCGCCTGGGCGGCGGAATGCAGCCACGGATCGAATCCAAGCCGGCCGCCGGGCCTCAGATGGCGGGCGATCCATTCGGCCGGCGGCTCGTCCGTCAGGTGGCGATATTCGTAGAGCCCGCCGTCCACCTGCCTGCGCACCTGAAGCGTATAGCGGCCGTCGACGAAGATGGCGGCGTTTTCCTTCAGGATCACCGCCATGCCGGCCGAGCCGGTGAAGCCGGTAAGCCAAGCCAGCCGTTCGGCGGCGCCAGGCATGTATTCGCCGGGGTAGACGTCGGCCCTCGGCACCACGAAGCCGTCGAGGCGACGCCGGCCGAGATGGTCGCGCAGGGCGCCGAGACGGGCGGCGGCATCGGGCGCAGCCGAGGTCTCGACCGACGCCGCTTGCCGGTATAGGGCGCGTAGCGCGTCGCCCAGTCCAACCGCCGCATCGATCGTCGAGGCCGGCGCGACCAGGGCCATCCAGCCGTTCTCCTCGATGCCCGCGGGCGCCGCCGCCGCGCCGGCGGCAAGCGCGCGCACGGAGGCCGGCGTCAGTGCAATGCCGGCCGCGGCGAGCAGGGTTTCGAGACGGCTATCGTCGAGGAGCGATCGGTCCACTTCGCGTTTCCCCAAGGTCGGATCCGGTGACTACCGTAGGTATGCAAACGGCTCATCGCAAGGGCCGCTTTGGCGCTCCTTGCCGTTCGAGCCATGCGTGCATTGAGGGGCTGCGCTGCAAAAATCGCGCTCCTTTTAGGGCGAATCTGGTCTATATCCACAACCGTTGGAGCATCGCCCCTCGATTCGAGACCGTTCTTCTCGAAAAGGCGGTGCCTTCGCCCCGAAAAAACGAAGGGATAAAGACCATGCGGCAAGGCGCGCGTGTCGTTTGTTGCGCCGCTCCAGAGTGGAGCGCCCGGACCGAAGAGCCGACCGGCCAAACCCCGGACCTGCGGAACGTCTACCATTCCGCGTTTGAGGCGGTAGCACGGCTGCTCGCCTGGCCTTTCCGCCGCTTTCCCTTCCCCAACAGAAAAGCGTGATCCGGCATCTGGCCGGCACCTGAACCCAACAGACGAATGAAAAGGAATGCCCCCATGAACGCTCTCAACACCATCCGCCGGGCTGTCATCGCCCCCGTCGTCACCTGGTACAACCGCCAGCGCATGTACGAGGAACTCAACGGACTCAGCGACCGCGTACTGGCCGATATCGGCCTGACCCGCGCCCAGATTCCGACCCTCGTCAAGCAGGCCTATCGGCCGGAACCGACGGTGCCGGCTGTTTCCGACATGCCGGCGCTTCGTGCCGAACCGCATGCGGCGGCCTCCAACGACCAGATCAAGCAGCCGCTCGCGGCCTGAAGTCCCTTCTTACCTCCCCCATCCTCCTCATCGCCTCAAGGCGTGGCCGGCGGTCCGACAGACCTCCTGCCACGCCTTTCCTTTTACCGCCGCCTCACGGTTTGGCGGTGGCACCGATCTTGCGATAGCCTTGGGTCTCCATGCACTCGTTGAAGACCCTGTTCTTGAAGATCAAGGCCTCGTTGCCCACCATCGTCGCCTGGAAACTGTCGCCGGGCCCGGCCAGCCCGCTTCCTTCGCGCGGATTGTCGTAACGGTACCTGCGGTCGGATTCCGCCGCGGCGAAGGCCTGGCAGTTCTGCGTGAAGCGTTTCACCTCGGCCGCGCTGGCTCCCGGCTTTTCCCACACGGGGGCCGGCGCCGCGCAGGCAACGAGAAGGCCCAGCAAGGCCACCATTCCGATCTTTCTTGTCATCGCCTTCATCCTATCCGTCATTGTTGCCTGCCGATCAGGCAGTCTTCCACTAGGGAGATCGCATCCTGGGAATCCCACTCGGCGGCGCCGACCAGCCGGCCCCTGTCGCGGCCCGTCCCGTCGATCAGCACCGTGGTCGGCAGCCCCTGGACGCCAAGCACCCGTGCCGCGCTCAGGCCCTGATCGAGCGTCACCGGCAAATGCTCGATGCCGTGCTTGGCAAAGAAGGCTCGCACCACCGCCGCGCCGCCGCGGTCGGAAGAGAGCGCCAGCACCTCGATACCGCGCCCGGCCAAATGGGCCCGCAGGCGGTCGAGCGCCGGCATCTCGGCCACGCAGGGGACGCACCAGGTGGCCCAGAAGTTCAGTACCACGCCGTTGCCCTTGAAATCGGCGAGCGTACGCACCGTTCCGTCGCCGTCGACGAAGGAGACATCGGGCAGCGGCGTCGGGTCCTCGGCCGGCTGGAACGCCGCCATTTTTCCGCTGCCCGGCCCACATGTTCGCGTTTGCCTATCGGCATGATACAAGGCTATGGTCGCGACGAACGCCACGGCGACCCCTACAGCAACCGACAGCGCAATGGCTGGTTTCACGTCAATACCTCGGCAGATCGTACCATGAGCAAGAAGCATTCACCTTCGGAACCCACGACCAGTACCATATGGGGTGGACGGTTCGAAACGGGTCCGGCGTCGATCATGCAGGAAATCAACGCCTCGATCGACGTCGATCGGCGCCTGGCTTCGCAGGATATCGCGGGATCGAAAGCCCATTGCCGGATGCTTGTCGCGACCGGCATCCTTTCTGCCGCCGACGGCAAGGCCATCGAGACCGGCCTGGATGCCATCGTCGCCGAGATTGCCGCCGGCACCTTCGAGTTCTCGCGCGAGCTCGAGGACATCCACATGAACATCGAGAGCCGGCTGGCCGAACGCATCGGCGAGCCGGCCAAGCGGCTGCATACCGCGCGCTCGCGCAACGACCAGGTGGCGACCGACTTCCGCCTGTGGGTGCGCGACGCGCTGGATACGCTGGACGGCCAGGCAAAGGCCCTGCAAGCGGCGATGATCGAGCAGGCCGACCGGCACGCCGGCACGGTCATGCCGGGCTTCACCCATCTGCAGACGGCGCAGCCGGTGACGCTGGGCCACCACCTGCTGGCCTACGTCGAGATGCTGGGGCGCGACCGCGGCCGCATCGCCGATTGCCGCGCCCGCCTGAACGAGTGCCCGCTCGGCGCCGCCGCCCTGGCCGGGACGTCGTTTCCCATCGACCGCGAAATGACCGCCACGGCGCTAGGATTCGACCGGCCATGCGCCAATTCCATGGACGCCGTGTCCGACCGCGACTTCGCGCTGGAGTATCTGGCGACGGCGGCAATCCTGGCCGTGCACCTGTCGCGCCTAGCCGAGGAAATCGTCATCTGGTGCTCGGAGCCCTTCGCCTTCGCGCGGCTGTCGGACGCCTTCTCGACCGGCAGTTCGATCATGCCGCAGAAGCGCAATCCCGACGCCGCCGAACTGGTGCGCGCCAAGGTCGGGCGGGTGATCGGCCAGTTGAACACGCTGCTGATCGTCCTCAAGGGCCTGCCCTTGACCTATGCCAAGGACATGCAGGAGGACAAGGAGGCGGTGTTCGACGCCGCCGATACCCTGACGCTCTCTCTCGCCGCCATGACCGGCATGATCGAAGGCGCCCGCTTCAATGCCGAGCGCATGCACGAGGCCGCCGGGCGCGGCTTCGCCACCGCCACCGACCTCGCCGACTGGCTGGTGCGGGTCTTGGGCCTGCCCTTCCGCGAGGCTCATCACGTCACCGGCCGGCTGGTCAAGCGGGCCGAAACGCGGGGCTGCGGCATCGAGGATCTGTCTCTCGACGACATGCGGGCGGAAGCTCCCGGCATCACAGCCGACGTCTTCGCCGTGCTGGGCGTGGAGAACTCGGTGAAAAGCCGGACCAGCCTGGGCGGCACCGCCCCCGACGCCGTGCGCCGCGCCGCCACCGAGGCGCGGCGGCGGTTCCTGGCGACGGCGGAGGCAACCGGAGGGATCAAGCCATGACGCGCCGACTGCTGATTGCCCTGCTGGTCCTTGGCCTGCTCGTTCCGCTGGCCGCCTGCGGCCGCAAGGGAGCCCTCGAGCCGCCGCCGGGCAGCACCTATCCGCGCGAATACCCGGCCGAATAGCCACGGACACGAAAACCATCATGGATCATTTCCGCTACGAGGGCGGACGCCTTCACGCCGAAGCCGTCGCGCTCGATACCCTCGCCGAAGAAGTGGGAACGCCGTTCTATTGCTATTCGACGGCCACCCTCGAGAGGCACTACGAGGTCTTCGCCGCCGGCTTCGCCGGCCTGCCGGTCACCATCTGCTTCGCGGTCAAGGCCAACGGCAACATCGGGGTCATCCGCACCCTGGCCCGCCTGGGCGCCGGCGCCGACGTGGTGTCGGGCGGCGAGTTCAAGCGGGCGGTCGCCGGCGGCGTTCCAGCCGGCCGCATCGTCTTTTCCGGGGTCGGCAAGACGGCCGCCGAGATCGCCTCGACGCTCAAGGCCGGGGTCTGGCAGATCAACGTGGAATCCGAGCCGGAGCTGGATGCCGTCGCCGAGGTCGCCGGCGCGCTGGGCATCAAGGCGCCGGTCGCCATCCGCATCAACCCCGATGTCGACGCCAACACCCACGCCAAGATCACCACCGGCAAGAGCGAGAACAAGTTCGGCATCGAATGGACCCGGGCGCACGCCATCTATGCCCGCGCCGCCGCCATGCCTCAACTTCGCGTCGTCGGCGTCGCGGTACATATCGGCTCGCAGCTTCTCGACCTGGCGCCGTTCCGCAACGCCTATCAGCGGGTGCGCGACCTGGTCGCCCTGCTGCGCGCCGACGGCCTGCCGATCGAACGGCTCGATCTCGGCGGCGGGCTCGGCATTCCGTACGGCCAGGCCCCTTCCCCGTCGCCGGCCGACTACGCCCAGGTGGTGAAGGACACCGTCGCCGACCTCGGCTGCCACTTGATCCTGGAGCCCGGCCGCATGATCTGCGGCAACGCCGGCATCCTGGTGACCCGCGTCATCTACGTGAAGGAGGGGGCGACCCGCACCTTCGTCATCGTCGATGCCGGCATGAACGACCTGATCCGCCCGGCCCTTTATGACGCTCATCACGACATCGTTCCGGTGGACGAACCGGCAGCGAATGCCCATCTCAGGGAAATGGACGTGGTTGGCCCCATTTGCGAGACCGGCGACACTTTCGCCCAGCGTCGCCTGCTTCCGGCGGTGGCGGCGGGCGACCTGCTGGCCATCCGGACGGCCGGCGCCTATGGCGCGGTGATGGCCTCGGCGTACAACGCGCGTTCGCTGCCGCCCGAGATCCTGGTCAAGGGCAGCACCTTCCACGTGGTGCGCGAACGGATCGGCGTCGACGACATGCTGGCTCGCGAATCGATCCCTAACTGGCTTGGCGGACCGTGACGGCGCCCCGCCGCCGCGGGTACTTCCTGCTTCTCCGGATGGCCGGCGCGGCCATCTTTTGGGAAAGGCTCTGGCCACGGCTGTGGCCGGCTACCCTCGTTGCCGGCATCTTCCTGACGCTAGCGCTTTTCGGCGCCTTGCCGGCGCTCCCCTTCTGGCTGCACATCGGCCTTCTCGGCCTTTTCGGGCTGGCCTTCGCGGCCGCCCTTTATGGCGGCGTGCGGGGCTTGAGGCTGCCGAACCACGATGCGGCCCGCGCCCGCGTCGAGCGGGACAGCGGCCTCATGCACCGGCCGCTGACCACCCTCGAAGACAACCTCGCCGCCGGCCTTGACGATCCGATCGCCCGCGGCCTGTGGCAGACCCACCGCGCCCGCATGGCCGCCGGAGCCCGCAGCCTGCATCTGCGGCCGCCGTCTCCGGGATTGCTCCGAATCGACCCCTGGGCATTGCGCGCCGCCCTTGTCCTGGTGCTGGTGGTGGCGGCGGCGATGGCGGGCGGAGACGCGCCGATGCGCCTGAAGGCGGCGGTGCTGCCCCATGTGCCGGGAACCCCGGCGCCGCCGGTCACCGCCGAGATCTGGATCACGCCGCCCGCCTATACCCGGGTCGCGCCCCTGTTCCTCAATGCGGCGACACCGGCTGGCGAACCTTTGACCGTGCCGGCCGGCAGCATCTTGATGGCCCAGGTGACCGGCACGGCGGCAACGCCCACCCTCGATCTTGGCACCGTGCAGGTGCCTTTCGTGCCGATCAGCCCCGATCCGGCGGTGCATTCCTATCGCCTGGAGACCACCATCCAGGCCGGCAACCTCCTGCGTGTCGAGACCGGCCTGGGCGCCCTCGCCGAATGGCCGATGCGGGTCATTCCCGACGCCCCACCGACAGCCCGCTTCTCGGCGCCGCCCGAGGCCACCGAACAGGCCCACCTGCGGCTGCCGATCGAAGCCGCCGACGACTATGGCTTGAAGGAAGTCACGGTCACCATCTCGCGGAGTGGGCGGGCCGACCTGCCGGAGAAGGTTCTCAAGCTTTCCGTTCCCCTGCCCGGCCAGGCCGCCAAGCAGATCAAGCTTCCCTATGTGCGCGACCTGACCGCCCACTTGTGGGCCGGCCAACCCGTTACCGTATCGCTGGCGGCCGAAGACGTCGCCGGGCAGCGGACCGTCGCCGCGCCCGTCGAAAGCGTGCTGCCTGAACGAGCGTTCCGGCATCCGGCGGCGCGCGCCATCATCGCCGAGCGCCGGAAGCTGGCCGACCCGTCGGATGCCGTGCGCGCCGAGGTGGCGATGGGCTTGGCCGTGATCGCCTCGGTGCCACGCCTGTTTTCCGACGATGTCGTGGTCTCCCTGGCCCTTAGTCTGGCCCGCGCCCGTCTGATCCACGATTCGCGGGACGCAGCGATCGGCGCCGTTGCCGGGTTGTTGTGGGATACCGCGCTGCGCCTGGAGGACGGTGGCCTGACCGTCGCCGAACGCCAGTGGCAACGGGCCCAGGAACGCCTGATGGAAGCGTTGCGTCAGGGCGCCGAATCGCCGGAGATCCAGAAACTGCTCGACGAGCTTGAACAGGCCCTTGCCGACTTCATGGCCGAGATGGCCGAGGAAATCTCGCGCATGGGGGCGACGGACATGCCGCTCGACCCCGACGCCGAGTTCATCGATTCGAGCGACCTCCAGCGGATGATCGACGAGATTCGCGAAATGGCCCAGGCGGGCGCGCTCGACGCCGCCCGCCAACGTTTGGCCGAACTTAAGCAGATGCTGGAAAGCCTGAGGGCCGGGATGCAGCCGGGCGGCCCTCAGCAGCAACAGCAGCAGCGCCAGAACGCCGAAGCCCAGAAGATGATGGAGGCGTTGCGTCAACTGGCGCAGCGCCAGCAGGAGCTGCTGGAGAAGACCTTCCGCGAGGGCCGCCAGGGTCAACAACAGCCCGGCCCCGGCCAGCAGCGGCGTCCCGGTCAAGGCGGCCAGCCGCAGCCCGGTCAACAGCCCGGCGAAGGCGGGGGTGAGGGTGAAGGCGAGGGTGACGCCATGGCCGCCCTCCAGGAGGCGTTGCGTCGCGACCTCGGCAACCTCATGCTCCAATTCGATTCCATGATGGGGTCGATCCCCGGCGCGCTCGGCGAAGCCGAACGGGCCATGCGGCGGGCGACCGAGGCGTTGCGCGGCTCGCAGATGGACCCCGCCACGCAGGCCCAGACCGAAGCCCTGCAGCACCTGCGCAGCGGCGCCCAGGATGCCGCGCAGCAGATGGCGCGGCAGATGGCGCCCGGACCGGGTGGGCAGCCCGGCCGTTTCGTCGGTCAGCGGCCGGTCCTGCCAATGGGCCGCCAGCCCAACCGCGATCCCTTCGGGCGCCCGGCCGAAAGCGGCAGCGGATTTTCGGCGAACGAAAGCGTCGACATCCCCGACGCCATGGATTTGCGCCGCGCCCACGAAATCGTGCGCGAATTGCGTCGGCGGGCCGGCGAGCGGTCGCGACCGCAGTTCGAGCGGGATTACATCGAGCGTCTGCTAAGGCAGTTCTGAACCGTCGCCGGGCGGTCAACCGGCGGGCGTGTCGGGCCCCTTCCCGGTGTCGGGCGGCAGTTCGTCGGTCCACAGCACATGGGTGCGCCTAGCCGTCTTTAACACCTCGCCGACGTGGGCCTTGAAGGTCAACTTCTCGCCGGATGCCAGACTGGTCTTCTCAGGCGGGTAAACGTAGACCTGCACGATCTCATTGCGCTCGTCCCTCAACTCGATCCGCAGCATCGGCACGGAACGCTCCCGGTCCGAGTTGTTGGCGATGACTCCGTGGACAACAAGGTCGTTCAGATCGGCCTCGTTGGCCCACTCGTTGCGCAGATCCACCAGTTGCAGGCCGGCGCCAAGCTTCTCGATCCCCACCATCGCGTAAAGCGGTTCGGATATCGGCCACAGCGCCATTACGTTCATCCGCCAGATGTAAAGACCGGCCCCCAGGACCACCAGCACAACAAACGCGATCAAGGCGACCCATAGTCCCTTGTGCCCGCTGTCCGGCTCGTCGGCATCCATCCTGTCGGTGGCGGTGAACACCTCGGGAATCGGCTCGGGATCGGGGATATCCTCGGGATTGATGGGTTCCTGTTCTTCTTGCTCGCCATCGACCAGCGACTGAACAACCTCGGGTTCAGGCTCGGGATTGGCGTTCAGAATCCGCTCGATGTCCTCATCGCTGAGAGGGGCTTCCTCCGGCGCCTCGCCGGCCGGCTCGACCGGCGCCGCGGCCACAGCCAGCTCGGGCTCTTCCATAGGGTCCGGCACGAACTCCGGTTCAGGCTCAGGCTCGGGTTCAGGCAGCGGTTCCGGCTCTGGAGCCGGTTGCGGCCGTTCCGGGGCTTCGGCCACCATCGCGGCCCTCGCCTCGGCCTGAGGCTGCGGCCTTTCCGCGCCGGCCATCGAGGCGGCGCGAGCCAACCGGCGCAACGGCGCACTCGCCGTGTCGGCGACCTGCATCCACTGGTATCCGCAGTGGGAACAACGGACGGTTTTCCCCCGCTCGCCAAGGATTTCGCGGCCGATCGAGTATTGGGTCGAGCAGGACGGACAGATGATAATCATTAAGCGACCGGAGTTAGCCTTTTGGCCGTTATAGGCGGTTGGAAAATCCAACGCAAGCGGGGCTCGTGATGGTCGATTCTGGACGGGGGACCAACGAGCATGCCATTGTGGGGCATGCGATGGGAGCGACGGTAGTGGGTTTTGACGTCAACGATTGCGTGGTGAGGTTTGAAAATGTCGGGCTGCGCTACGGTCTCGGACCGGAAGTGCTCCAGGACATCTCAATCGCGCTCACCCCCGCCTCCTATCATTTCCTGGTCGGGCCCAGCGGCGCCGGCAAATCGTCGCTGCTGCGCCTGATGTACCTGGCGCTGAGGCCGACGCGCGGCCTCATATCGCTGTTCGGCCGCGACATCGCCGTCACGCCTCGCGACGAGCTGCCGGCCCTGCGCCGCCGAATCGGCGTCGTGTTTCAGGAATTCCGGCTGCTCAGCCACCTTTCCGCTTTTGACAACGTCGCCCTGCCATTGCGCGTAGCCGGGACGCGGGAAAGCGACGTTCAGCGGCACGTCGAGGAATTGCTGGCGTGGGTCGGGCTCAAGGACCACATCCACGCCCGCCTGCCGACTCTTTCGGGCGGCCAGCAGCAGCGTGTCGCCATCGCACGCGCTGTCATCACCAAACCCCAGCTCCTCCTGGCCGACGAGCCGACGGGCAACGTCGATGACCGCATGGCGCTTCGCCTGATGCATCTGTTCGAGGAACTGAACAAGCTGGGAACCACCATCGTCATCGCCACCCACAACGAAACGCTGGTCAAGCGCCTGGGCCATCCCTGCCTGCGCGTGGACGGGGGCCGGCTGGTCAGCGATCGCCCGGAAGGATTCCTGAAATCCCGCGGGTCGGCGGGCGACGGCCACGGCGCCGAACCCACCCCTTCGCCGAGAACCCTGGGAATCCTGTCGTAGATGTTGTCGCGCCGGACAGACCTGCCTCTCGATGCCGATGTCCTCGGGCGTTTTCTGCCTTGGATCATCGCCTTCATGGTGTTCCTCGCCGTCCTGGCGACGGCCGGCATGTTCGTACTCCAGGATGCCGCAAGCCGCTGGAGCGCGGGGGTTGCCCGCACCTTGACGGTGCAGATCCCGCCGCCGACAGGCGAACGGATCTTGCCGCCGGCCGAGGACCCGCGGGTCCTGGAGGCGCTGAAGATCCTGCGCACGACGCCGGGCATCGTCCGTGCCAACGTGCTGAGCGACGATCGCCTGGCCAGTCTTCTGGAGCCCTGGTTGGGGCGGGCCAGCGCGGTCTCCGGCCTGCCGCTGCCCCGCCTGATCGACGTCGAGATCGAGGCGGGAACCACCGTCGACGCCCAAGCCCTGGGTCAGCGCCTGGCCGAAGCGATTGCCGGCGCCTCGGTGGATGACCACCGCATCTGGCTCGACCGGCTGCTGCGCCTTCTGGGCGCCGTCGAGTGGGTGGCGATGGCCATCCTGGCCTGTATCGGTCTGGCCACCGTCGGCACCGTCGTCTACGCAACCCGAACCAGTCTGGCGGTCCATCGCCAAGTCATCGAGGTGCTGCACCTCATCGGCGCCCAGGACGCCTACGTCGCCCGCCAGTTCGCCTGGCGCGCCCTCAGCCTGGGGCTGCGCGGCGGCCTGATCGGCCTTTCCCTGGCGCTGCCCGCTCTGCTCGCCGTCGGTTACGTGGCCGCCCACATTGACTCCGAACTGTTGCCAAGGGCCTCCCTCAGCCCGCTGCAGTGGGGCATGATCGCGGCCATTCCCCTGCTCGCCTCCGCCGTGGCCATGCTGACCGCGCGCGTCACCGTCATGAAGACCCTGGCTGCGATGCTTTGACCCATGCGGTATCGCCGTTTCCTTCTCCCGTTCCGTCACCGCCCGCTGCCGGCTGGGAGGGCACCGTGACCGCGCCCGGCCCGCGTCATCACCGAAAGATCCGGCGGGTGGCGGCGCCACTCGCCCTCGTCCTGACGCTGCTGATCGGCGGCTGGAGCGGCGGTCTGCTGTGGTTCGTCGAGCAAATCCCCAACGTCGTCGAGGACAGCACGACGCCGACCGACGCCATTGTGGTGCTGACCGGCGGTCAGGGCCGGCTGGACGAGGCCCTGGCCCTGCTGTCGAGGAACCTTGCCAGCCGGCTGTTCGTCTCCGGCGTCTATCGCGGCGTCGACGTCAAGACCCTGCTGGAGACCGCCCGCAGTTCGTCGGCCGTGCCCGAAAGCCGCATCGGCATCGGCGACGCCACCAACACGGTCGGCAACGCCGAGGAAACGGCGGCGTGGGCACGCTATTTCGGCATCCGTTCCATCCGACTGGTCACCGCCAGCTACCACATGCCGCGCAGCCTCCTGGAATTTCACCACGCGCTGCCAAACGTGACGGTGGTGCCCCATCCGGTGTTTTCCGACAACGTCAAGCAGCGGGAATGGTGGGCATGGCCGGGAACCGCCGCGCTGATCGCCCGCGAATACACTAAGTACCTCCTTGTCCGCGCCCGCCAGTTTTTCGAATGGCGCTCCAGCGAAGAGCCCTCATGACTGCCTTCCGTTCGATCCTGTTCAACGTCTTCCTGTTCGGCAGCCTGACCGTCTTTCTGTTCGGCGCCGTGCTGCTGTTGCCGCTGCCAGAGCGGTTCATGGAACGCGCCATCACCGGCTGGACCCACGTGGCGAGGCGGGGCCTCAAGCTTATCGTCGGCCTCGATTACGAGATCCGCGGCCGGGAGCACCTGCCGGACGGTCCGGCGATTCTGGCCAGCAAGCACCAATCGGCATGGGACACCATGGCGTTCCTGTGGTTGTTTCCCCGCCCGGTTTACGTCATCAAGAAGGAGTTGCTGTCGATTCCCCTGTGGGGATGGTGCGCCACCCGTTGCGGCCACATCCCGGTCGACCGCGCGGGCGGGGCCGGGGCGCTCAAGCGGATGGTGCGGGCCAGCCGGGACGCGCTCGCCAAGGGGCGCCACGTCGTCATCTTCCCCGAGGGCACCCGCGTGGCGCCCGGCGAAAAACACCCGTTCCATCCGGGGGTGGCCGCGCTCTATGCCCAGACATCGGTCCCCGTGGTGCCGGTCGCGCTCAATTCCGGCGTGTTCTGGGGCCGGCGCAGTTTCCAGAAGCGGCCGGGCACCATCGTTCTCGAATTCCTGCCGGCGATCCCGCCCGGCCTCGATCGCAAGGCCTTCATCGGCGAACTCGAAAGGCGTCTCGAGACGGCGGCAGACCGGCTCATCCGCGAAGCCCGGCAGGCCGCCTGACGGTCTGTGGACAGACCGGTGGAAAGAATTGCCCGCCGGGCTGTGAACTGCGGGGGTAAACGGTGTCCGATCCTTTGGTTCCGCCATCTTGCGGGTGGGCCGCTCTGGGGACAGCTTTGGGGAAACGTAACAGGAACATTGGCTTGACGAACGGCCGCGTCGCCCCTACATTTCCCAATGAAAAGCCTTTAAATTTCTAGAGTTAAGCCTTCGGCACGCCGGGGCGGTCCCGCAGGAGCGGACCGCCGATGTCGGGCCCCGCCGGAAACGAGAATCGCCATGACTCAGGTAGCCCCCATCTCCCAGCAGATCTGGGACATGAAGTATCGCTTGAAGAGCGCCGACGGCCATCCTGTGGACAAGACCATCGAGGAGACTTGGCGCCGCGTAGCCAAAGCCTTGGCCGCGCCCGAAAAGGAGCCGGCCGTCTGGGAAGACCGCTTTTTCGAGGCGCTGGGCGAATTCCGTTTCCTGCCGGCCGGCCGTATCGTCTCGGGCGCCGGGTCCGAGCGCCACGTCACGCTGTTCAACTGCTTCGTCATGGGTACCGTGCCCGACGACATGGGCGGCATCTTCGATGCGCTCAAGGAAGCGGCTCTGACCATGCAGCAGGGCGGCGGAATCGGCTACGACTTCTCGACCATCCGGCCCAAGGGCGCGCCGGTGAAGGGCGTGGGCGCCGACGCCTCGGGCCCGCTGTCCTTCATGGATGTGTGGGACGCCATGTGCCGCACCATCATGAGCGCCGGCTCGCGTCGCGGCGCCATGATGGCGGTGATGCGCTGCGATCACCCCGACATCGAGGCCTTCATCGAGGCCAAGCGCCAGCCCGGCCGTTTGCGCATGTTCAATCTGTCGGTCCTGGCCACCGATGCCTTCATGCAGGCGGTCCGCGAGGACGCGGCGTGGGAGTTGAAGTTCGACGGCACCACCTATCGCAGCCTGCCGGCCCGCGAGCTGTGGGACAAGATCATGCGGGCGACCTATGCCTACGCCGAGCCCGGCGTGATCTTCATCGACCGCATCAACCGCCTCAACAACCTCGCCTACTGCGAGACCATACGGGCGACCAACCCTTGCGGAGAGCAACCGCTGCCGCCTTACGGCGCCTGCCTTCTGGGCTCGGTCAACTTGGCCCGCCTGGTCGAGGCCCCGTTCACCGAGCAGGCGGCCATCCCCGAGGCGGTGCTCGATTCTTTGGTGCGCGTCGCCGTGCGGGCCATGGACAACGTCATCGAGGTGTCGCGCTTCCCGCTGCCCGAACAGGCCCACGAGGCGAAGACCAAGCGGCGCATCGGCCTCGGTGTCACCGGGCTCGCCGACGCGCTGATCATGTGCGGGGCGCGCTACGGCGGCGCCAAGGCGGTAACCCTGACCGAAAAATGGATGAAGACGATCCAGCGCGCCGCCTATCTGGCCTCGGCCGACCTCGCCCGCGAGAAGGGCGCCTTCCCGCTGTTCGACGCCGAGAAGTATCTGGCCGGCGAAACCGTGCGCGGACTTGATGAAGACGTGCGCTCGGCAATTGCCGATCACGGCATCCGCAACGCGCTGGTCACCTCGATCGCGCCGACCGGCACCATCTCGCTCTTTGCCGACAACGTGTCCTCGGGGCTGGAGCCGGTGTTCAGCTTCAAGTACAGCCGCCACGTTCTCAACCCCGACGGCAACCGGCGCGAGGAAGAGGTCAGCGACTACGCCTATCGCCTGTTCCACCTGATGTTCGGCGAGAACGCGCCGCTGACGGACGCTTTCGTCGATTCGCAGCATTTGAGCCCGCGCGACCATCTGGTCATGCAGGCCGCCGTGCAGAAATACATCGACAGCTCGATCTCCAAGACCATCAACTGCCCCGAGGACATCGCCTTCGAGGCGTTCAAGGACGTCTACCTGCAGGCTTACGACCTCGGCTGCAAAGGCTGCACCACCTATCGCCCGAACGACGTGACCGGCGCGGTGCTCGAGGTGAAGAAGGACAAGGGCAAGGAATCCCCGGCCAAGGGCGACCAGGCCGAGTTGCCGCTGGAGGCGCCGACCGCCGCCGCCAAACCCAAGGACATGGGCGACGCAGGTGCCATCGCCCAGTTGTTCAAGCCGCTCGATCGGCCCGACGCCCTGCCCGGCGCCACCTATAAGGTGATGTGGCCGGAAAGCGACCACGCCATCTACATCACGCTCAACGACCTGCTCGACGACACCGGCCGGCGCCGCCCCTTCGAGGTGTTCATCAACTCGAAGAACATGGAGCATTACGCCTGGACGGTGGCGCTGACCCGCATGATCTCGGCGGTGTTCCGGCGCGGCGGCGACGTGTCGTTCGTGGTCGAGGAACTGAAGGCGGTTTTCGACCCGCGCGGCGGCCAGTGGATGGGCGGCCGCTACGTGCCCTCGCTCTTGGCCGCCATCGGCGAGGTCATCGAGCGCCACATGATCGCCATCGGCTTCCTCAAACGGCCGGGGGCCCGGGACGAGGGCGATGCCCGGCGTCAGCCGCAGGTCGCGGCGATGGGCGGCGATGACCATGAGGCCGGCCACGGCCGCGACGGCCATGGCGGCGCCTCGGGGATGCTGCGCCAGTGCCCGAAATGCGCCCAGGCCAGCCTGGTCCGCCAGGAAGGCTGCGACACCTGCACCTCCTGCGGCTATTCGAAGTGCGGGTGAGGCCGGCGCACTGAGCCGCCCTCCCTGAAAGAGATGCCATGGAACAGCGCGTCAGTCTGATTACCCTGGGGGTGGCTGACTTGGCGCGGGCCACCCAATTCTACCGCCGGCTCGGCTGGACGCCCTCGCCGCGTTTCGAAGGTGCCGACGTCGCCTTCTTCCAGGCCGGTGGCATGATCGTCGCCCTGTGGGGCCGCGAGGCATTGGCGGCGGACGCCGGACTACCCGCCGATGCCTCGGGGGACGCTCCCTCGAGCCGCATCGCCCTGGCCTATAACGCCCGCTCCAGGGACGACGTCGATGCCGTCATCGTCGCGGCCGGCCAAGCCGGCGGCCGGGTCGTCAATCCGGCCAAGAACACCGACTGGGGTGGCTATGTCGGCTATTTCGCCGACCCCGATGGCCACCTGTGGGAAGTCGCCTGGAATCCCGGTTTCTCCCTGCTAGCCGACGGCTCGGTACGGCTGCCCGATTAGAAGACGTGCCAGCCTCCCGCCCGGTCCCTATATCCCTCCGATAGGAGGAACCGGAAACTGAAAGGACCGGCCATGCCTAAACTTCGCGTCCATGGATTCACCATATCCGTCGACGGCTACGGCGCAGGCCCTAGCCAGGATCTCGACAACCCGCTCGGCGTCGGGGGTAAGACGTTGCATGAATGGCTTATTGCCACCCGCACCTTTCGGCAAATGCTTGGACAGGAGGACGGTTCGGCCGGCGTCGATGATGATTTCGCGGCCCGCGGATTCGCCAACATCGGGGCGTGGATACTGGGCCGGAACATGTTTGGGCCGGTTCGCGGCCCTTGGCCCGACGACAAGTGGAAGGGATGGTGGGGCGACAGTCCGCCCTACCATTGCCCCGTCTTCGTGCTCACACACCATCCGCGGGCATCCGTCGCCATGGACGGCGGCACCACTTTCCACTTCGTTACCGACGGCATCGAGGCTGCCCTGAAACGGGCGGCCGAAGCCGCCAAGGATCGGGACATCCGGCTGGGCGGCGGAGTCGCCGCCATCCGGCAATATCTCACAGCCGGTCTCATCGACGAGATGCACATCGCCATTTCCCCCGTTCTTCTAGGCTCCGGGGAACACCTTTTCGCCGGCATCGCCCTTCCGAGCCTCGGTTACCGGTGTGTCGAACATGTTGCTACGGCGGCCGCCACGCATATCGTCCTCGCCAGGCGGCCCGGCTAGCTCGCGCCGGGGGTAAACGGCAATCCCGCCTAGCCGGTTCGGCGGTCGCCCAAATAGTGGATCAGGGCCAGGGCCGCGGCCGGGGGCTGACGTTCGATGCGTTGGTACACCCGCCCGTCGGCGGTCCGGGTAACCAGGCCGCGGTCGCAGAGTTCGCGGCGCAGCAGGGCGTGGTCGCCGAAGCGGTGGTGGGCCTGGAGCAACCGGCTGATTTCGGCCTCGTTGAACGTCTGGCGCGCCGGCAGCCTCGACCACAGCACCCACAGGCAGGGTTCGCGTTCGCTGAACTTACCGGGCCAGCGAAGGAGCAGGCCGTCGGCGTCGAAATGACGCAAGACCCGCTGGACGCGAGCGTAGTCGATGGGGGCGGGAGGTGGCGGTGGGGGAGTATCGAGCCGTTCGCGGGCGGCGTTCTGGGCCCGGAAATG
Source organism: Rhodospirillales bacterium (assembly GCA_014859895.1). Classification (GTDB taxonomy): domain Bacteria; phylum Pseudomonadota; class Alphaproteobacteria; order Rhodospirillales; family Shumkoniaceae; genus Shumkonia. Next base: position 29,632 of record JACZKS010000162.1, on the reverse strand, counting down.
CTGGAAATTCCGACAGCCGGCCGCCCGCGCCAGCATGTTCAGCAGTTCGACATGGCCGGGCAGGTGCCCGCACTTGGCGAGCTGCCCATTCAACGAGCGCGCGAGGGCCGAAATATCATCGGAATGGAAAGGCAGAAGGGTTCTGGACATCGCTTATCCTCACAAACGTGCCGATCCGGAGGAAAAATGTCGGGGGTTGCCGTCTTTCCGACTCGGCACGGGATAAGGTGTCGGTCGATGAAGGAATTTGGCAGGTTTAGCTCCCCTCGCGGGGCGGCAACGCCTGGGTGAACTGCCGACCGGCGGTCCTTATACGGCAGGGCGGATCGCTTCGCAAGGCCGCGCCGAACGTCACACGGTCGCTGGATCTTTTCGCAACTTGGAATTATGCTAGAATATACCGGAACCAACGAGGGAGAGCGCCATGCCCACCGATACCAACGCTCTAGTCCTGGATCTTGTCGAATGGCTGGCTGCTCAGCCGCGCCCTTATGCCGAGGTGATGGACGCCTGGCGCACCTCCTGCCCACGCCTTCCCATCTGGGAAGACGCCGTCGATCAGGGCTTGGTGAGTTGCCAGCATGAAACCGACCTTGGCGCCGTCGTCAAGGCAACGCCCCGCGGGCTTTCCCTGCTTAGGCGGGAGGGACGGTTGCCGTCGCGTTGGCGCGTCTCAACAGCCGGTGCAACGGCCCCGTCCTGATGCCCAGCGCATCCAGTTGCACCACGGTCTGCGCCAGGTAATCGAGCGAGGTGCCGCGCGGGCCCGTGCCCTGGAGGATCAGTTCGACCATCCGCGCCTCGACCAGGCGGCCCGTGTACTGGACGTGGTCGCGCTTGGCGACGAAGCCGTAGGCCGTCACCCGCCGGCCATCGTCGAGAACGACGGAAAGGAAGGCCGGCGTATAGACCTGGGTCACCATCTCGCGTTCATGCAGAGCGGCCCGCACCGCCTCCCAATCCGCCGCCGTCACCCGATAGGCCCGCCCCACGCAGGAGCCGCCGCGATCCAGCCCCAGCACCAGGCCGGGCTTATCGTCGGTGCCACGGCCGCGGATGGAATAGATGCAGAGCGCCCGATGATGGCCGTGAAGCCGGGCCAGCCGCACCTCGGCGAAGGCGAAATCCGGCTTCCACATCAGCGAGCCATAGGCGAACACCCAGACATCGCTCCCGGCCGGCAGCAAGGTTCCTCCGGCCATGCTCAAATGCCGCTCCCTCGCTCGATCTCGCCGGTCATCCGCTTGACCTCGGTCAGCAGGGCGTGCAGGCGCTTGTCGATAAAGCCCAGGCTTTCCAGGCGCCTGACGGTGTTGATCAGGTAATCGCGGTTGAGCCCGGAAATGCCTTCACCCTGCACGATGAGGGTGGCGGCTTCCGTCACCGCCAGCTTGCCGGCGTATTGCGGATGGTCGCGGCGCACGACGAAGGCGTACACGGGAAGGCGCCCGCCCTCGGTCTCGGCGGGGAGCGTGCGCGGCTCGTAGGTGTTGTTCACCATCTCGCGCTCGGCCAGATATATCATCACCGCCTCGACCTCGGCGGCGGCGACGCGGAAGGCCAGCCCCCGGCAGCAGCCGCCGCGATCCAGCCCGAGCACCAGGCCGGGTTTTTGCGGCGTCCCCCGGTGGCGATGCGAATAGACGCAGAATTCGCGATGATAGCCGCGAAGGAGCGCGCTGCGGGCCTCGACGTACTCGAAGCCCGGCCGCCACATGAGCGAACCGTATGCGAAAACCCAGAAATCACCGTTCGTCGCGTTCACGGCGTCATAGCCGTTCCCCGCGGCGAAAATCGGCTCCATCGGCCCTCGGCAGCGTTCTTTTCGGCATGGCGAAAACCGAGGCTAATCCCTCGATCCCCGGCGCGCAACGGTCTATAACGGGGCCCACCGTCAACCGCCCGGACCAAGCTTCGCCCCATGCGCCAGCCGACCCCACCCCGTCCCGGAAAGGCCGCCGAGCGGCACCCCGCTCTCGACTACCGGCCACCGCGCCGTTTGAGAGCCGCCAAGTGGGCACTCGGCGCCGTCGGCGCCGGCATCGTGATCGGCGCCCTCTATATCGGCTTGTGGTACTACGCGGCGGCACTGGCGAGAAATTCTCTGCTGGGCTGGGTCGAGGCCCAACGGCGGGAAGGCGCCGTCGTTGCCTTCGAACACCTGGACATCGGCGGCTTCCCGTTCCACTTGCGGCTTGTCCTCGACAAGCCGGCCTTCTCGTTGCCGGCCGCCGACGCGCCGTGGGGATGGGAAGCCGTGCAGGTGGTGGCCGAGATGCGGCCGTGGAATTTCCAGCGGTTCACCGTGCAGGCCCCCGGCCGCCATGCCCTCATGTGGACGGCGAACGGCACCCGTTGGACGGCGGAAGGCCACGCCGATATCGTCAACGCCCAGATTCGCCTCGATGGCGGCCGCGTGGTCGACAGCCATATCGAGGTGGAGGCGGCAGATTTCGCCGGCGACGGACCGCTCGACCGGCTGGCGCTGGGCCGTGGCACCCTCGACCTCGTGCTGTCGCCGGGGACCACGGCCACCGATCGCACGCCCGTCGCCGACATCCGCCTGACGGCGCGGGATCTGGGCGTGCCGACCGTCTGGGGGCTACCGCTCGGCGCCGACATCGCCGCCATCGAGCTTGCCGCCGCCGTGCTGGGCGGCGTCCCACCCGGCCCGCTGGTCGATGCCCTGGCCGGCTGGCGGGACGGTGGCGGTACCGTCGAGGTGCGCCACCTCGGGCTGATTTACGGCCCGCTGACGCTCGCCGCCGACGGCACGCTGGCCCTCGACGCCGACCTGCAGCCCATCGGCGCCTTCACGACGCGTATCGAAGGTTTTTTTGAGACAGTCAACGCCCTACACGAGAAAGGCCTCATCCGCTCGCAGGACGCCGTCACCGCCAAGATGGTGCTGGGGGTCCTCTCCAAGCGCAACGATGCCGGCCGGATCAGCCTCACCGTCCCTCTGACCGTGCAGGAGCGCCGCCTCTATGTCGGACCGGTGCCGCTGGCCGTGATCCCGCCGGTTCGCTGGCAAGGCCGCTAGCGGCGGAATGGCCGCAACTGCCGGCCATCGGAGGCGACGCCGAGACCTGCTATAATGGCCGCCATGGCGTTCCCCAGATCCATCCTCTCGCTGCTGGCAGCGGCGGGAGTCTTGCTGGCGCCCCTGATCGGCCTCTCGGAAACGAAGCCGCGCACTGGAATGTTGCCCTATGTCCCAGGCCAGTTCCTGATCGCGGCGCCGACCATGCCCGACCCGCGTTTCGCCCGTACCGTCATCTACATGGTCGACCACTCCGCGCACGGCGCCTTCGGCCTCGTCATCAACCGGCCGCTCGGCATCGGGCCGCTGGACAAGCTGATCAAGGGCTTTGGCCTCGACCCCGGCCAGGCCACGGGCAATGTTGTGCTCCATTACGGCGGGCCGGTCGATTCCGGGGGCCTGTTCGTGCTGCACTCCAACGACTGGAAAGGGCCGGCCACACCGGCGACGCCGGGTCCGCTCGCCATGACCGCCGACACCGAGGTGTTTAAGGCCATCGCCGAGGGCATGGGGCCGAAGCGACGCCTCGTGATGGTCGGCTACGCCGGCTGGGGGCCGGGGCAACTGGAACAGGAAATGGCTCGCAAGGATTGGCTGACGGCGCCGGCCGATCCCGACCTGGTGTTCGACGACGACGTCGCCACCAAATGGGACCGCGCCTCCGCCCTGGCCGGGATCACGCTATAGGCGCCTGCCGGTCAGAGAGCCCTGACCTCGCCGAGAAACGCGTCGACGCAACTTTTCAGGGCCTCGGCTTCGCGGGTCAGGCTGTTGGCCGCCTGCGCCACCTGGCCGGCCGTCACGCCGGTTTGATCGACGGCGTTTTTGACGCCGCCGACCTCCGTACCCATCTCGACCGTACTGCTTGCGGCTTGCTCGACGTTCCTGGCAATTTCCTGGGTGGCGGCGCCCTGCTCCTCGACCGCCGAGGCGACGCCCGCGTTGACCTCGTTGATTTTCGCAATGGTCCGGGTGATCTCCTCGATGGCGGAGACCGCCTCCTGGGTGGCCGCCTGGATGCCGGCGATCTGGGCGCCGATCTCTTCGGTCGCCCGGGCCGTCTGGTTGGCAAGGTTCTTCACTTCGCTGGCCACCACCGCGAAACCCTTGCCGGCATCGCCGGCACGGGCCGCCTCGATGGTAGCGTTCAAGGCCAGCAGGTTGGTCTGCTCGGCGATGTCGGTGATGAGCGCCACCACCTCACCGATCTTGTCGGCGGCCGCCGCGAGACCCTGCACCCTGACGTTGGTGCGTTCGGCCTCGGTCACGGCGGCGGAAGCGATTTGAGACGCCTGCGTGACCTGCCGCCCGATCTCGGCAATAGAACCCGACAGTTCCTCGGCGGCCGAGGCGACCGTTTGCACGTTGACCGAGGTCCGTTCCACCGCTCCGGCGACGTCACCGACCTGGACCGCCGTATTGCGGGCCGTCGCCGTCATGCTGGACGACGTATCGCCCATGGTGCGGGCGGCCCCTTCCAGCGCCTTCAACACCCCCGCCACCCGGGCGTCGAACTCCATCGCCAGCTCATGCAGCCTTTTCGATCGACGTTCCCGCTCTTCCGTCTCGGCGTGTTCGCGTTCGGCCATGCGGTCGGCCTCGATCAGGCTATCCTTGAATACCTGGAGCGAGCGCGCCATGTCGCCGACTTCGTCACGGCGGGCGGCAAACGGCACCTCCACTTCGCGGCTGCCTCCGGCCAATGCGCCCATGGCCCCATTCAGGGTCAGAAGGGGCCGGCTGATCGACCGGGCCACCGCGTAAGCCAACGCCAGCGCCAGCAGCACGACGACGAAAGACGCTCCCAGACTCAGCCAGAGCTTTTGCTCGAAGCCGGCGATACGCTGGGCCAGCAGACGGTCCATCTCGGCGATCACCGCCTTCCACAGGACGTCGGTTTCCTTGACCACCGCCGCCTGCAGTCGCCGCAGCGACGCGGCATCCGCTCGCGCGCCTGCGGCCCCGTCCCCCTTCGCCAGCGCGCCCAGCGCTTGGCCGAAAGAGTCGGCCGTCGCCTTGAACGAGGTGTAAACCGGGTCGAGGGCTGGGCGCATGCGACCGTCGACGTTGCCCCGATATCCCGAATCAAGCGACACCCCAACCCCGTCGGCAACTCCTTGATAGATGCCCAACCGGGTCAGCAGTTCTGCCGCCTGTGCCACCTCGACCGTGGGCAACTTGAGGAAACGCTCGGCCGATTCCAGCACCCTCGAGGAGGCATCGACCAGTTCGGGCAGCTTCAGCAGCGAGATATCCATGGCGTAATAGGAATCGAGATCGGGATCGAGGATCAGGTTGGAACTGTCGCCTACCCGCCCGATAACGGCACGCAACGCAGTCATCAGCACCTCGAACTTCGCCCGGTCGGCGTCCGCCGTCCCCGCCGCCGCAAGGTCGGCCGCGGCCTTGTCCATGGCGGCGAACAACTCCGCCGTATCCATCGGGTTGGACATCTCGCGTTCAAGCCCGGCGACACGATCGCGCGCCGGCTTCAATGCCGAAAGCGGCTGGCCGGCGTACCAACCCGTGACGAGATCGACTTGCAGGCGGGCCAGACCGGAAAGATAGCGGCCTCCGTCCCGCTCCTTGGCGGCAAAATGAATGTCCTTCTGGCTCTGTACCACCAACAGCCAAGCCAGAAAGGCAACCGGCAATAAAAAAACGGCCGAAAGCGCCATGAGCTTTCGGCTGACCTTAAGATGATCGAACATTGTCGTTCCCCCACCGTGACGATCACGTAGTTCTTTCGGGCCCATACGCCTCCCTCGTACGGCCGTGGAGAAGGAAAGCTGATGAAAGGACAAAAAGTCCAGACAATTTTGAATTTTAGTAAAGCACCACGATCAAAAAATCGACGCGGGCATGGAACGGCGTCGAGCCGCCACGCGTCTCTGCACAATCTACTATTGATATGCGGTGACGCCGCGTCCACCGCAGCGATCCGGCCCGCCCGACCCGGCGCCTCAGCCGGCGTTGTTCTTCGGGCTCTTGGGCGGAATGTGCTGCTGGGCGTCGATGACGCCGCGGCGGATCTGGCGGGTGCGCGAGAAGACGTCATAAAGCGTCTGGCCCTCGTCGCGCCGGATGGCCCGGCGAAGCGCGATCAGATCCTCGCTGAAACGGCCCAGCATTTCCAGCACCGCCTCCTTGTTGGTGAGGAAGATGTCGCGCCACATCGTGGGGTCGGAGGCGGCGATGCGCGTGAAGTCGCGGAAACCGCCGGCCGAAAACTTGATCACCTCGTCGCGCAGGTCGCCTTCGAGATCGGTCGCCGTGCCGACGATGGTGTAGGCGATGAGGTGCGGCACGTGCGACGTGATGGCCAGCACCTTGTCGTGACGCTCCGCTTCCATCATCTGGATCTTCATGCCGGCGTGGCGCCACAGTTCGACCACCCGCTCGACCGCCGCCGGATCGGTCCCGGCGGGCGGAGTGATGATGCACCAGCGGTTCTCGAACAGCTCGGCGAAGCCGGCCTCGGGACCGGAATGCTCGGTCCCCGCCACCGGATGGGCCGGCACCAGATGGACGCCCTGGGGCAGATGGGGCGCGACGGTGCGGATCACCGCCTCCTTGACAGAGCCGACGTCGGTGACGATGCACCCTGCCTTGAGGTTCGAGGCCATATTCTGGGCGACGTCGGCATAGGCGCCGAGCGGCGTGCCGATGACCACGAGGTCGGCATCCTGGACAGCCACCCCCGGATCGATGGTGGCGCTGTCGGCCAAGCCAAGGGCCATCGCCTTGTCCAGCGTCGCGCGGGTCCTGGCGCAGATCGCGATGTGGCCGGCCAGGCCGTCGCGCCTGAGGACGCGCGCCAGCGACGAATTGATGAGCCCAATGCCGATCAGCGCGACGCGCGCGAACATCGGCGAGGTGGCTTTTTCACTCATGCCGCTTGCCTCGCGAACTCGCTCAAGGCGCCGATGACGGCCCGCATCTCGTCCTCGCGCCCGATGGTAATGCGCAGCGCGTCGGGCAGGCCATAGCCGGCCATCCGCCTGACGATGATGCCGCGGCTCCTGAGCAGGGCGTCGGCCGCCGTGGCGTCACGCCCCGGGCCGGCCGGAAAGCGCACCAGGATGAAGTTGCCGACGCTGGGCGGCGCTTCGAAGCCGAGCGCACGTACCTGATTGATCGTCCACGGCAGCCATTCGTCGTTGTGCTTCTTGACCTTAGCCACGAACTCGGTATCGGCGAACGCCGCCAGGCCGGCCACCTGGGCCGCCGAGCTGACGTTAAAGGGGTTACGCACCCGGTTGAGCACGTCGGCGACGGCCACCGGGCAGTAGGCCCAGCCCAGGCGCAAGCCGCCCATCCCGTAGATCTTGGAGAACGTGCGGGTCATCACCGTGTTGGCGCCGCCATCGACCAGTTCGAGGCCCGAAGAGAAATCGGGCAGATCGATGTATTCCGAATAGGCGGCGTCGATGACCAGCAGGATGTTGTCGCTGAGGCCGGCCCGAAGGCGCTCCAGTTCGTCCCTGGGCAGATAGGTCCCAGTCGGGTTGTTGGGATTGGCCAGAAAGACGATGCGGGTACGCTTCGTCACCTTGGCCAGGATGGCGTCGACGTCGGCGGTCAGCCCCTGATCGGGGGCGGCGACGGGCGTGGCCGAGGCCGACTTGGCGGCGATCGGGTACATCAGGAAGCCGTGCTCGGAATAAAGCACCTCGTCGCCCTGCCCGGCATAGGCGCGGCACAGGAGCCCGATCAGCTCGTCCGAGCCGGCGCCGAAGACGATGCGCGAGGCATCAAGGTCGTAACGCGCTGCCACCGCCTCGCGCAGCGCCGTGGAACCGCCGTCGGGGTAGCGGTACATTTCGCCGGCATGGGCGACGAAGGCCGCCATCGCCTTAGGGGTTGGTCCGAAGGCGCCCTCGTTGGAGGCCAACTTGATGATGCGGCTGACGCCCGAAATCTTGGACTCGCCGCCGACATAGGGGGTGATGTCCATGATCCCCGGCTGGGGAACGAGAAGGCTCATGTCCGACGTTTCCTGGGTTTGGGAGAGGTTGATTGGGAAGGCGTGGCCGCCGGCTCCTCCGGCACGACAGCCATATCCTCGGGCGTAAGGGGTGTGCCATAGCCGCCCAGCCGGGCGACACGAATGACTCGCTCGCGTAGCGCGGCATTGAAGCGCGCCAAGCTGCGATCCTCGATACCGACGAAGCCTTCCAGTTCGGCCAGATAGAGGCACATCCCGAGGCCGTGGGATTCCCGCCAGACGATGATCTGGACGAGCGACAAACCGGCCTCGCGCAGCGCCTCGGCAACTTTCGCCTGTCCCACGTCCTCGGCCATCTCGATGGCGATGAGCGATCGTTCGCGGTCGGTCGGCTGGCGATCCACCGGGCTGATGACCAGGGCCTGGGCGTCGGGAAACCGAGTATTGCCGGGACCGGCGAACGGCAGGCGGGCGATGATGCGCGGCCCCTCGGGCTCGTTCGTCATCAGGTGCGGCCACCACGGATCGGGGTCGTCCTGGCGGGGCAGCGGCAGGATGCCGACGGTAGCATCGCCGTCGCGCACCTTCTGGATGACCCGCCGGGCCGAGGGATGGGTCGTCATCGGGGTGAAGGTGCCGTACTGGTCGCGCGCCAGATCCCAACAAGAACGCGCCCGGTCGGGCGCGTAGACGGCGGCGGTGAAAGGCCCCTCGAAGGAGAGGGTGGCGACGATCAACTCGCGCCAGATGCGCGCCAGCTCACGCTTCGGGAAATTGCCGCGATGGGACGCCATCAACCGGTAGAGAATCTCGTCCTCTCGCGACGGTCGGATCTTGATGCGGTCGTTGGCCTTAAGATCGCGCACGCACTCGACGACCTTGGTCCGCCGTTGGATCAGGTCGTGAATGGCGTCGTCGATGCGGTCGATCTCGCGCCGCAACGCGTCGAGTGACTTGCCCGCACTCATCCTGGCAATCCCGGTATCCGTCCTGGAAAGGGGCGCCCCGCCCCGAAAGCCGAATAGTGATACCGGCATGCTCCTGCAAAATCAAAGAAAACGTTGATGTTCGCCGCCATGTATCCTAGCAATAGGCGCCGCCTTCGGCAGGAATTCGGACGATCGCCAGGAAGAATGGACAACCGCCATACCATACCCCTTGGCCGGTGGGACACCCGGACGCTGCCCGGTTACCGCGTGGCGCTCGGCCGCGAGCAACCCTTGCGCCTCGACTGCGGCGTCGAGCTTTCCGACTTCACGATGGCCTACCAGACCTATGGCACGCTCAATGCCGAGAAGAGTAACGCCATCCTGGTGTGCCACGCGCTGACCGGGGATCAGTTCGTGGCCGAGCCGCATCCGGTCACCGGCAAGGCCGGCTGGTGGAACCTGATGGTCGGCCCCGGCAAGCCCATCGACACCGAGCGCTACTTCGTCATCTGCTCGAACATCCTGGGCGGCTGCATGGGTACGATCGGTCCCAAGGAGACCAACCCGGCGACCGACAAGCCGTGGGGCCTGGGCCTGCCGGTCATCACCATCGGCGATATGGTGCGTGCCCAGCGGATGCTGATCGACCATCTGGGCATCGAGCAATTGTTCGCCGTGGTCGGCGGCTCGCTGGGCGGCATGCAGGTGCTGGAATGGGCGGCTTCCTATCCCGAGCGCCTGTTCGCCGCGGCGCCCATCGCCACAGCGGTCCACCATTCGGCCCAGAACATCGCCTTCCACGAGGTCGGACGCCAGGCCATCATGGCCGACCTCGACTGGTGCGCCGGCGATTACCTGAACCAGGGCAAATGGCCGCACCGCGGATTGGCCGTGGCGCGCATGGCCGCGCACGTCACCTACCTCTCGGAAAGCTCGTTGCAGGCCAAGTTCGGCCGCCGCCTCCAGGACCGGGAACGCATCACCTACGGCTTCGACGCCGACTTTCAGGTGGAAAGCTACCTGCGCCACCAGGGCAGCACCTTCGTCGAGCGCTTCGACGCCAATTCCTACCTCTACATCACACGCGCCATGGACTATTTCGACATCGAGCAGACGCACGGCGGCACGCTGGCCGACGCCTTCCGCGGCACCAGGGTGCGCTTCTGCGTCATCTCGTTCACCAGCGACTGGCTGTATCCGACCGCCGAGAGCAAGCGGCTGGTCAACGCTTTGAACGCGGCGGCCGCCAACGTCAGCTTCGCCGAGATCCACAGCGACGGCGGCCACGACGCCTTCCTGCTCGACGTGCCCGAGTTCCACCGGGTGTTCAATGGCTTCCTCGAGGGTGCGGCCCAGCATCGCGGCCTGCCGCGGAGGGCCGCCTCATGATGACGGAAAGCCAGCGCAAATCCATTCGCGTCGATCTGCAGATCATCGCCGACATGGTCGACGCCGGTTCGCGCGTGCTCGACGTCGGGTGCGGCGACGGCACGCTGCTCGACTACCTGGTCAACTTCAAGCAGGTCGACGGGCGCGGCATCGAGCTCAGCTCGGAAGGCGTGAACGCCTGTGTCAGCGCCGGCCTGTCGGTCATCCAGGGCGACGCCGACACCGATCTTTCCACCTATCCCGACGCCGCCTTCGATTACGTCATCCTGAGCCAGACCCTGCAGGCGATGATGGCACCGCGCACCGTGGTTGAGAACCTGGTCAGGATCGGCCGCCACGCCATCGTGTCGTTTCCCAACTTTGGCCACTGGCGGGTGCGTGGCTACCTGGGGCTTCACGGGCGCATGCCGAAAAGCAAGACCCTGCCCTACGAGTGGTACGAGACGCCCAACATCCATCTCTGTACCATCAAGGACTTCATCGAGATGTGCGACCGGCTGGGTGTCACCATCGAGCGCAGCCTGTCGCTGAATGCCCACGGACGGCTCCGGCGCATCAACTCGGGGCCGCTGACCGCCAACCTGTTCGGCGTTCAGGCGGTCTTCATGTTGAGGCGCTGAAACGGGGAATTCCGGTCAGACCCGCGGTCCCTGCGGCAGGGCGAGATAGGCCCGCCGACGGCGCTGGGCCACCGGATGACCGGCGTAAATCTGCTTGGTCGCCTCGATCATCACCACGCCGGCAAAGGGGGCGATGCCGCGTTGGCCCAGTCCCTCCCAGGCGCGGGCCGAGGCCAGAACCATGCGCGAGCGGCTGGGCGGCGCGAACAGCGCGGCGTGGGCGCTGACCGGGGTGAACATGGTTTCGCGCAGCAGGCGCGACAACTGACCCGAGGAATAGGGCTGGCCATATCCGAAGGGCGTGCGATCCAGCCTGGCCCAGATGCCCCGCCGGTTTGGCGCCACCACCAAAAGCCGGCCGCTGCCCGACAGCACCCGCCAGATCTCGCGCATCATGGGCTGCACCTGCTCGGTCGTCTCCAGGGCATGGATCAAGAGCACGCGGTCGATCGAAAGGTCCGGAAAGGGCAGGTCGGCCTCGTCGGCCAGCGTCGTCAGGCAGGGGCCGTCGGCCGGCCAATGCAGCACCCCCTGGGAGGCCGGCATGGCGGCCATCACGCGCGCCGCGCCACCGCCGCTACGGAAAAAATTGAGATAAGGGGTGGCGTACCCCAGGCCAAGGACGGACTGCCCCTTGGCGTCCGGCCAGATGGAGCGAATCTGGTGGCGAATCATGCGCGCCGCCATCTGCCCCAGGCTGCTGGCGTAAAAATCGCGAATGTCGACGATATCAAGGCTCATGGCGCGGCAGTCTACCACAACGTGCGCGTGCTCGTCCGGTGGCGAAGGCGCCGGGTTGATGATAGCATTTCCCGCCAACGTCCCCCCTGCCAGAGAAGGACCCCCGGCATGGCCGATCTCGACATCCACCTGCTTCCGGTTCTTTCGGACAACTATGTCTATCTGATCCGCGATGCCGAAAGCGGCGCCTGCGCCGCCGTCGACCCGGCGGTGGCCGGGCCGGTCATGGCGGCACTCGGCCGACTGGGCTGGCATCTCAGCCACATCCTGTGCACCCATCATCACGCCGATCACGTCGGCGGAGTTGCCGAAATCAAGCGGGCGACCGGCTGCATAGTCATTGGCGCGGCGGCCGATGCGCGGCGCATTCCCGGCATCGATGTCAGGGTCAAGGAGGGCGACGAGGTGGCGCTGGGCGGCCACTCCGCCCGGGTGATCGAGACGCCGGGCCATACGTCTGGCCACGTCGCCTACTGGTTCGAAGGAGCCGGCGCCCTTTTTTGCGGCGACACCCTGTTTTCCCTGGGCTGCGGCCGCCTGTTCGAGGGAACGCCCGCCCAGATGTGGGAGAGCCTATTGAAGCTGAGGGCACTGCCCGATGACGCCCGCGTCTATTGCGGCCACGAATATACCAATGACAATGTCGCTTTCGCGCTCGACCTCGAGCCGCGAAACGAAGCGATCAAACGGCGCGGTGCGGAGGCTCAGGCCCTCGGCGAGGCCGGTCGGCCGACGCTGCCGGCCCGTCTGGGCGACGAGAAGGCCGCCAACCCCTTCCTAAGGGCGGACGATCCGGGGCTCAAGCAAGCGGTCGGCCTGGCAGGGCGCGATGCCGTCGAGGTGTTCGCCGCGATCCGCCGGCGCAAGGATGAATTCTAGAGCCCGCCAAGGAGACAAACTCGTGAAGCTCCGTCATTCCCCCACCTCCCCTTACGTGCGCAAGGTCATGGTGCTGGCCCACGAAACCGGCCTCACCGGGCGCATCGAATTCGTCCCGACATCGCCGGCCGCCGATGAGGCGACGCTGGTGCTCGACAATCCGTTGGGCAAGGTACCTGCCCTGGTCACCGACGACGGAATTGCGCTCTATGATTCGCCGGTGATCTGCGAGTACCTCGATTCGCTGCATGGCGGCCCACGCGCCTTTCCCGCCGCCGGCGTCGCCCGGTGGACGGCGCTGCGCCGCCAGGCGCTGGCCGACGGCATTCTGGATGCCACCATCCTTAGGCGATACGAAGAGATGCGGCCGGCCGCCAAGCAACATGGGGAGTGGATCGAGCGCCAGAAGCGCAAGGCCGAGCGCGGCCTCGATGCCCTGGAGGCGGAAGCCGCCGCAGACGCGCTTGCCGACCCGGCCGGCCTTCTTTCGATCGGTGACATCGCCGTCGCCTGCGCGCTGGGTTATCTCGATCTGCGTTACGGCGGGGATAATTGGCGCGGCCGCCGCCGCGCCCTCGCCGCCTGGTACGCCGAGGTGGCGAAGCGTCCGTCGATGACGGCGACGGCACCCGTCGCCTAATTTCAGGGCTTAGGGAGCAGCGTTCCGCGCCGGGCGGGCCGCCGCCAGCGTGGTGCGGTTGCGCCCGACGCCGCGGCCGTTGCGGGGGCCCGTGGCGAACAGCACCTGGCGCTCCCACAGCAGGCGGTCAAGCTTCTCGAAGACCAGGCGCAGGTGGCCACGCATGGCCCGCCTGGCGCCGCGACCGTCGTGATGGATGACGCGGTCGATAATTTCCTCATGCTGGCCGATGACGAAGTGAATGTGCGGCGAGTCCTCGCCGGCGATGTAGCGAATGCGGTCGAGGTGCAGCTTGGCCCCCTGCACCGTGCGGGCCACGCCCTTGTGGCCACTGATCTCGATCAGGCGGGCATGCAGGGCATCGTCGGCGGCGATGAAGCCCTCGTGGTCGCCGGCCGCCAGATGGCGTTTCTGCTCGGCCAGGATGCGCCCCAGGTCGTCGGCCTCCTCCGGCTTCACCTTGCGCGCCGCCGCGAAGACGGTGGCGCACTCCAGGGCTTCTCGGATCAGCTGGCTGTCGTAGACGGCGGCGACGTCGATGGGCGCCACGTAAGTGCCCGACTGCGGCACGATGTTGACCAGACCGTCCTCTGCCAGCCGGATCAAGGCCTCGCGCACCGGCGTGCGGCTCACCCCCAGTTCCTCGGCCACGCGCTTTTCCGACAGCGCCGCGCCCGGCAGGAAGTGGGCCTTGACGATGTGCTCGCGCAACAACGCATAAACCTGGGAGCCCGGCGCCTGTCGGCGGTCGATCAGCGCGGAAAGATTCCAAGAATCCATGGCAACTACCATATCAGTTTTCCCAGCGGTTTGTCCAATGCCCGCAGCCTTGTCCGATTAAAATTAAACAATATCAGTATATTACAAAAATAATCTTTGTCTCCGAAACGTCACCCATTGATGCAATTTATATGAACTGATATGGTAATTGCGGTCCCTCGGGCAGGGGAGAACCGGCCATAAAAAAAGGTCGAGCTCCAGAAAAACCCGGGAATCGGGCCACCAAACCACGTCCAAGAAAGCCAGGGAGACTTGCGTGCCGGGCCAATCGGGAATTGAGCAAGAATTCACTCGCTAAGGGTCGGCCCATCGCCACTGACCGCCCCAGCAAGCCCGCACCGATGCCCCTCCCCGTAGGAGCATACCATGTTCGTCAAGGAAGAGATCGACGCCAAGAAGCGCAAGGTCCGCAGTCTCCTGGATGACCTCGGCCTCGATGGCATCCTGATCAAGCGCCAATCCAATTTTACCTGGCTGACCGGCGGGGCAAGAAACCTGGTCGGCATCGCCACCGAGAACGGCGTGTCGTCGGCCCTGATCAGCCGCGAGGCCGAGTACATCCTCGCCAACAACATCGAGGCGCCGCGCCTCATCGAGGAAGAGGACATCGAGGCCCAGGGCTATAAGGTGTGCGCCTTCCCCTGGCACGCCGACCGCGAGGCCACGCTCGCCCGGGAATTGGCCGGCCCGCGCCTGGGTGCCGATGTCGCCATGGCCGGCGTCGTTGATGTCGCCAGGAGCCTGGCCTCGCTACGCTATACGCTGACGCCGTGGGAGGTCGAGCGCTACAAGGACGTGGGCATGGAAACGGCGCGGGCCATCGAGGAAACCACGGCCGAAATCCGCCCCGGCGACAAGGAATGCACGGTGATCGGCCGGCTGGCCGCCCGCCTGTGGGACCGGGGGCTGGACTACATCACCACCTTTTGCGCTGCAGACGACCGCATCGCCCGCTTCCGCCATCCGCTGGCCACCGACCGGAGGGTCGAGAAGCGGGCCATGCTATGTGTCAACGCCCGCCGGAAAGGGTTGATCATTTCGCTCACCCGCTTCGTGCAATTCGGCGCGGTGCCGGCCGACCTGCGCCGCCGCTATGACGCCACGGTCGGCGTCGACTGCACGCTGATGGCCCACACGGTGCCGGGCCGGCCGGCGGCCGAGGCCTTTCGCAAGGGGCTCGAAGCTTACGCCGAGGCCGGCTTCGCCGACGAATACGAGCTTCATCACCAGGGCGGCTCTATCGGCTACGAAGGCCGCGACTATAAGGTCGCCTTCGACAGTCCCCACATCGTCCAGGAAAGCCAAGCCTTTGCCTGGAACCCGTCGATCACCGGCGCCAAGAGCGAGGATACCATGCTGGCCACCGCCGGCGGCCCAGTCATCCTGTCGCCGCCCGTGACCTTCCCGGTCCTGGACGTGGAAATCGCCGGCATCCGATTCCGTCGACCCGACATTCTCGAACTGTGACAACGACAAGAACCAAACCAACGGCAAGGAGGAGATCGTCATGTTAAGGAAACTGTTATGTGCGGCGCTCGTCGCAGCCCTTCCCGGGACCGCCACGGCCGCCGGCTATCCCGATCGGGAAATTGAAATCATGGTGCCGTGGGGGGCGGGCGGCGCGACCGACGTGGTCTACCGCACCTTCGCTACGGTACTGCCGAAATACCTCAACAATGCCCAGACGATCATCGTCAACCGGCCGGGTGGCGGCGCCGTCCCCGGTTACGCCGAGGCCATGCAGAAGAAGGCCGACGGCTACTACTTCGTGGCCTGGGCGACGCCATCGATCACCAAGGTCCACATGAGCAAGACGCCCTATGACGCCACCACCTTCGAGCCGGTCATCAACCTGGTCGAAGCGCCTTGCTGGTTCCTTGTGCCCAAGTCCTCGCCCTACAAGACGCTGGGCGACCTGCTGGCCGACGCCAAGAAGCGTCCCGGCAAGGTCAACCTCGGCAATGCCGGGGCCGGCGGCGGCACCCACATGATCGCGCTGGCCTTCGAGAAGGCGGCGGGGATCACGCTGAACCACGTCCCGCATGCCGGCGGCGGCCCCCTGATCACCGCCGCGGTGGGCGCCCACGTCGACATGGCCATCGCCGGCCCGCCCGAGGGCGTGCCGCAGATCGAATCGGGCGACCTCAGGGCGCTCGCCGTGTTCTCCAAGAAGCGCCTGGAGCTCTTCCCCGACGTACCGACGGCGATAGAGCAGGGCGTAAAGTTCGACCTTGGCCAGTGGCGCGGCTTGGCCGCCCCCAAGGGCACCGATCCCGCCAAGATCAAGACCATCCATGACGCCTTCAAGAAGGCCATGGAAGATCCCGAATTCCTCAAGCGGGCCAAGCAGGCGGGCATCCTGCTCGACTACAAGGGATCCGAGGAATTTGCCAAGTTCGTCAAGGAGCAGGACAAGCTCTACGAAGACATCGTCAAGACCAACAAGCTGGGCGACCGCTACAAGTAAGCCCAGCCCGCCGGAGGCGGCGGTCAAACCGCCGCCTCCCACCTTCCCTTTCTTCCAGGGATTGCCGCCATGAGAGCAGACGTCGCCATCGGAGTCCTTCTTCTTTCTCTGTCGTCGGCGATGTTCGCACTGACCTTCACCTTCCCGGAACAGACCGTCGCGCTTTCACCCACCTTCTTCCCACGCCTCGTCACGCTCGGCATGGCAGGCCTGGCCTGCCTGTTGGTGGTCAAGGCGTTGCGGCAGCCGCGGCCGGCAAAGGCCGCTTCCACCTTCTCGGCGGCGACCTGGATACGCCAGGGGCACGTTCAACGCATCGCGGCGATGGTCGCCCTCGGCTTCGTCTACACCCAGGTGCTCGACAGCCTGGGCTTCCTTATCGCCACCGGCCTGTTCCTGGCGGGAACGGTTCTGCTTTTCATGGAACGGCGCTGGACCGTGGTCCTGGCGGTCGCCATCCTCGGCAGTTCGGTGCTTTACGGCGTCTTCCGGATGATCTTCAAGGTGCCACTTCCGCGGTTCGACCTGTTCTGAGGCATGCGATGGATTTTCTGCAACCGGTCCTGAGCGGATTCGCCTTCGTTCTGCACCCGGCGCATTTCCCGTTCCTTTTCATCGGAGTGGCCGGGGGAATCGCCGTCGGCGTCCTGCCGGGGCTCACCGGATCGGTCGGCATCATCCTGCTGCTGCCGTTCCTCTTTTATGTCGATTCCAGCACCGCGCTGGTCATGATGTGCGGCATGTTCTGCGGCTCGATCTATGGCGGTTCGATATCGGCCATCCTTATCAGCACGCCGGGCACCCCGTCCGCCGCCGCCACCGTGCTGGACGGCTATCCGATGGCGCAGAAAGGTCAGGCGGGCAGAGCCATCGGCGTCGCCACCATCGCCTCGGCGGCGGGCGGCATCATTTCGACCTTCTGCCTGATGTTCATCGCCCCGCAATTGGCCGGCTTCGCGCTGCAGTTCGGGCCCGAGGAATACTTCGCGCTGATGGTCTTCGGATTGACCATCATCGCCAGCGTGTCCGGCAAGTCGCTGACCAAGGGCCTGATCGCCGGCGTGTTCGGGCTGATGATCGGGGTGGTCGGCATCGATCCCATCGTCGGCTACGCCCGCTACTCCTTCGACATCCCGAACCTGATGACCGGATTTCCGCTGCTGCCGGTTCTGATCGGCCTGTTCGCCATATCACAGGTATTCGTGCAGTTGGAAAAGGTACACAAGGCGGGCGGCGAGACCCCACCCGTTCTCGGCAACCTGCTGCCGACCACCAGGGAACTGCTCGGTCTGGTCAAGGTGATCATACCGTCGTCGCTGATCGGCACCCTCATCGGCGTCATCCCCGGCACTGGCGGCGCCATCGCCTCCTTCCTCGCCTATAACGAGGCAAAACGGTTTTCCAAGCACCCCGAGAAGTTCGGCACCGGCTGCATCGAGGGGGTGGCCGCCCCCGAGGCCGCCAACAACGGCACCACCGGCGGCGCCATGGTGCCGCTGCTCACGCTGGGCATCCCTGGTGACGTGGTGACCGCGGTCATGCTGGGCGCCCTGATGCTGATTGGCGTCAGGCCTGGGCCGCTGCTGTTCAAGGACACGCCCGAGATCATCAATGCCGTCTATGCTGGCCTTCTCATGGCCAACGTCCTGATCCTGCTTCTCGGCTTCCTCAGCGTGCGGCTGTTTCCGATGATCATGCGGGTGCCCTCGGCCACCCTCTTCCCGCTGGTCCTGGCGCTCTGCTTCATCGGGTCGTTCTCGCTGTCCAACAGCACCTATGACATGACGATCGCGCTGATCTTCGGAGTCATCGGATATTTCATGCACAAGCACGGCTTTCCCGCCGCGCCGGTGGTGCTGGGCGTCATCCTGGGGCCGATCGCCGAGGATGTACTGGGCCGCGCCCTGATCACCTCATACGGTGACTGGACGACCCTGCTGCGATCGCCCATCGCCCTCTTCTTTTACGTGATCTCGGTGGTGTCCGTGGCCTATTCTATGCGCCGAACGCCAGGCAGTGCGGCAAACTGACCAGCCAGAAAAAGCCATCGGGAAAAGGAAACGTCATGACCATCGGATTCGGAATCGTCGGCACCGGCACCATCGGCGCCTTCCACGCCAGGGCCATCCAGTCGGTGGAGGGTGCCCGCCTTGTCGGCGCCTGCGACACCAATCCGCAGAGCCTGGCCGCCTTCCGCAAAAACTTTCCGGTCAAGGGATATGCCGACGTCAAGGGGCTGGCCGACGACCCTGACATTTCCATCATCGCCATCGGCACGCCGTCGGCGCTGCATGTCGAACCGGCGCTGGCGGCGATTGCGGCCGGCAAGCACGTGATCATCGAAAAGCCGTTGGACGTCACGCTGGAGCGTTGCGATCTCATCATCGAGGCCGCCGAGAAGGCCGGCGTCATCGCCGCCTGCGTCTTCCAGAACCGGTTCATCGCTGGCGCCCAGGTCCTGAAACAGGCCATCGACGCCGGCCGCTTCGGCCGCCTGACCCTGGGCGACGCCTACGTCAAGTGGTGGCGCTCCCAGGACTATTACGACGGCCGCTCGGCCCGCGGCACGCTGGCCTTGGACGGCGGCGGCGCATTGATGACCCAGGCCATTCACGCCGTCGACCTGCTGCAATGGTTCATGGGACCGGTTGTCGAGGTCTCGGCGTTCGCCGCCACCCTCGGCCACGAGCGGCTTTCCTTCGAGGACGTTTCGGTGGCGACCCTGCGCTTCGCCAACGGCGCCATGGGCGTGATCGAAGCGGCCACTGCCGTCTACCCGGGCTTTTTCAAGAAGCTCGAGATTTCCGGTACCCGGGGGTCCGCCGTGCTTGAGGAAGAAAGCCTCACCACCTGGACCTTCGCCGAGGAAACCCCGGCCGACGAGCGGCTGCGTGCCGAGTATGCCCACAAGGGCGACAGCGGCGGTGGCGCGGCCGACCCCACCGCGATCGATTTCCGGTTGCATGCCGCCCAGTTCAAGAACCTGATGGACGCCATCGACGGCAAGACGGAGCTACTGATCGGCGCCCGTGAAGGACGCAAGGCAGTGGCCATTATCCTTGCCATCTATGAAAGCGCCCGCAGTGGCAAGACAGTCCGAGTCGCCGGCTGAAACACGGCGTCGGGCAGGCCTCAACAACCACGGCGCGCAAGCCTTACCTAAAATAGTGCGCTACTGTTCATACCGAAGGTGCTATAGTTGAAGCTTGACCGGGTAGGCCAGGAACGGCAGAGGGGCCCGCGTAGGGACGATTCCTGGTTTTGTAATTCGCCTTTGCATACGCGACAAACCCGGCGGCGGGAGAGGATCGCGGCCATAGCGCAGACCGCAGCGGAGCGATCCTGGAATTCACGCTCAGGAGGGAACGCCAGTGCTTCGGAAACCACAGGAAGCCACGCCACTCAAGGAGGCCAATCCGGTTACCAGCCGTGCCACCGACACCGATCGTCACGTCGGCACCCGCATCCGCGAACGTCGGATCATGTTGGGGCTGAGCCAGCAACAGATGGCCGACATGATCGGAGTCACCTACCAACAAGCCCACAAGTACGAACGCGGCATCAACCGCATTTCGGCCGGCCGGCTGTACGAAATCGCGCAAGTCTTGCGGGTACCCGTCGAATATTTCTTCGAGACCCTGAGCAGCCCCGACGGCCGGGGCCCCCTCGACGAGCGCCAGCGCATGTGCCTGGAGTTGGCCCGCAACTTCTCCCAGATCCCCAACCAGCGCCACCAGGAGGCATTGAGCCAGCTGGCCCGTGCACTGGCCAGCAAGTAAGGCCGGACCGGCCGGGGGTCAGGGCAGTTCGCGCGCCACGCGCAGGCCGATGCCATAGCTGAAGGCGCCGGCCGGAAATTTCGAGCGATAGGCCGCCCGGGCGTTGGTGTCGACATAGTACCAGGAACCACTGCGGGTCACCCGTTCCTGGCAGGGCTCGCCCAGGCGCGCCGAGCCGTCCTTGGGCGCCCCCTCGTGGGTGGGGCGCCAGCAATCCTGGACCCATTCCCAGACATTGCCATGCACGTCGAAGAGGCCGAGCGAATTGGCAGCAAAACTGCCCACCGGAACGGTTTGGTGGGAGATATCGGGCCCGCAGTTCCGGCAGTTGGCCCGGCCCTGCCCGGGATCGTCCCCCCACCAGTAGTCGGTGGCGGTGCCAGCCCTGGCCACGTATTCCCACTCGGCCTCGGTAGGCAGGCGGTAGGTCTTGCCGGTCTTGCGGCTCAGCCATTCGACGTACCCCACCGCTTCCGGCCAGCTGATGTTGATGACCGGGCGGCGGCCCCGTCCCCATTTGTGATCGTCCGGGTCCCTGGCGCAACCGCCGTCGGCCACGCAGGCCTGCCATTCGTCGAAGGTCACCTCGTAGCGGCCGATTGCGAACGGCTGCGCGATCGTCACCAGATGGGCCGGGCGTTCGGCTGGGTAGCGCTCCGCATGGGTACCCATGACGTAGCGGCCGGCAGGCACCACCACCAGTTCGGGGCAGGCCCCACAATCGCGAAACACCTCGCCAACCTGGCGATCGGCGGCAACTGCGGCTCCGGCGGTTAGCCCCCAGGCGAGTACCAGCGCCGCAGCCAAAGCCCTAGCGTAAGCCCCCATCTCATCCTTCCCTTTCCCAGGAACCTTTAGGGTCGGCGGCCGTTTATACCCCAACGACAGAGGATACGCATATGCACAGCATCATCTATCTGGTGGGTTTGGTCGTTATTGTCCTCGCCATCCTCTCGTTTCTCGGGCTGCGTTAGGGCCGCCGCGAACTCTGCGGCGACGTCGTTAAATAACGCTCGGTCGATGCGATGGATCACGAAGGAGCGATGTGATGGTTACGAGACAAGGGCAAGCCACGATGGCCACCGAGACTGCGCTGGCGGGCACCGGGGAAACCAAGTCCTACCTCGATTGGGCGGCGGTCATCGCCGGCACCGTCCTGTCGTCGGCGATATCGTTGGTGCTTCTGACCTTCGGCGCCGCCATCGGCTTGTCGATGGTTTCGCCGTTCGAAGGAGAAGGGGCATCGGGTCCGGCATTCGCGATCGCCCTGGGGCTTTGGATCCTTTGGGTCATCGTCTCCAGCTTTATTGCCGGCGGCTATCTGTCCGGCCGGATGCGCCGGCGGGCCTGGGATGCCACTCCCCATGAGGTGGAAATGCGTGACGGCGCGCATGGCTTGACGGTCTGGGCGCTCTCTATTCTCGTTGCCGGCCTGATGGCGACCGCGGGTGTTTCCGGCATCGTGCGTGGAGGCTCCGAGGTCGCTGGAGCTGTGGCGTCCGCCGGCGCCGGAGGAGACAGCGGTCCCGACGCGTTCGGGTATGCCGTCGACTCGCTGTTCCGCTCGACCGATCAACGCGTCGATCCGGCGGAAGCCCGTGGCGAGGTGGCACGCATTCTGGCCACGGGTGCCGCCCGGGGCGAAATCAGCGATGCCGACAAGACCCACATCGCGCGCCTCGTGGCCGCCCGCACGGGAGTGGAGCCAGTCGAAGCGGAGCGGCGCGTCACTGAGGTAGTGGCTGAGGCGCGGCAGGCCGCCGAAACCGCTCGCAAGGCCGGCATATGGACCGCCTTCCTCACCGCGGCCGCCCTGCTCACCGGCGCGGCCGCGGCATGGTGGGGCGCCAGCGCCGGAGGACGTCACCGCGACGAAGGCATCGACTTCAGCCGCCTGACGCGGTGGCGCTGACCGGCATCGGGCTAAAGGAGAACGGCAATGTGGGGCATACTTCTTTGGCTGATGGGTGTTCCGCTGACGGTCATCATTCTTCTGTATCTGATCTTGTGACCCGTCGGACGGTTACTCCTCGCTCTCGCTGAAATCCTGAAGGAGAGCGATGTCGGCGATGCGCACGGTATCGCCCTGGGTGGAGACGCCGACATCCCGCAGCTTGGCCAGGGCACGCGACAGGCTTTCCGGTTTCATGCCCAAGCGCGCGGCGACCAGCGACTTGTCGTAGGGCAGGCGCAGCACGACCTCACCAGCCGTCTTGTCGGTGAGGCCGAGCAGGAACCCGGCCAGCCGTTGCGGAGTCGAGAACGCCTGCACCTTCTCGATATGCTGGATCAGGTGGTGAAGCCGCTTGGATAGCGCAGCCAGCATGGTCAGCGCCAGCTCGCTGTCCTGACGCAGGCGGGTTAGGAAGGGCGCTGCCGGAATCTCGATGACGCGGGCGTCGTCGGCGACCTCGGCACTGGCAGGATAGGCCATGCCCAGGAAGATCGCTGCTTCGGCAATGGTTTCGCCGCCGCGCATGATCTCGATGACGGTCTGCTCTCCGCTCGGGGTGTCGAGGAAAATCTTCACCCAGCCGTCGAGAAGCATGTAGAACCGTTCTGCCGGGTCGCCCCTTAAGAAAAGAATCTGGCCGCGCCGATAGGAAGTGACGCGGGCATCCTTCAACAACTCGTCGAGTAGAGTCTCCGACACCGCCGCGAACAGCGGCGCCCGCCGGATGATTGCCTTATCCTGCGGGGAGATCGCCATCGTTCCTCAGATGACGAATCGCTGCTCGATGTCGGCCAGGGTCCTGTCGGTGGCGGTGACAGGCTGATAAGGCGGGCGGCTGCCCAGGTAGAAGATGCCGGTGGTGAAGCCGTCGTCGTCGAGGATGCGCCGGCTGGCCCGGGCGGCGTTGGCGGTCGGCTCCTTGGCGGACGGCCGCACCCGGGAGCGCCATTCGCGCTGTTCGGCGCGATAGGTTACGCATTGGCTCAGCACCTGGATGAACGAGAAGCCGGGATGCTGGACGCCCTCGACGATCAGGCGGGCCACCCCGTTGGGATCGCCGGCGTAGCCCCGTGCGATGAAGTTGGCGCCGGCCGCCAGCGCCACGGCCAGCGGCTGGAACGGGCTCACCCCGGTGCCGTGCGGGGTCAGCTTGCTGCCTTCCCACTCGGACGCCGTAGTCGGCGAGGCCTGGCCCTTGGTCATGCCGTAGACCTGGTTGTCCATGACGATGTAGGTGAGGTCGACGTTGCGCCGGCAGGCGTGCAGGAAGTGGTTGCCGCCGATCGAGAAGCCGTCGCCGTCGCCGCCGGTCACCAGCACGGTGAGGTCGGGCCGGGCGATCTTCAAGCCCGTTGCCAGGGCCAGTGCCCGGCCGTGTACGCCGTGGAAGCCATAGAGGCTGGTATAGGCCGGAATGCGTGAAGAACAGCCGATGCCCGACACCACAGCCGCGTTTTCCCTGGCCACGCCCAGCACGGAAAGCGCCTTGGTGATCGAGGTGAGCACGGAGTAGTCGCCGCACCCCGGGCACCAGATCGGCTTGTAGTCCGACTTGTAGTCCTTCGGTTGAAGGCCCGCGCCCACAGCCTGCTCCATCGCCGTCATCCCCTCAACTCCAGTCCGCGAGTCGTTCGTATATATGGGCCGGCCGGATCGGCAGCGGGCCGGGCCGGCTCAACACCTTGACGTCCTTCGGCAGGTCGTAGTGCGCCCGCAGGTAGTGATAGAATTGCTGCGAGTGGCTCTGCTCGACCACCAGCACCTTCTTGACGCCCTTGAGGGCCTTTTCGAACCTGGCCGTCTGCATCGGCGCCAGCAGGCGCAGCGAGATCAGCTTGACCTTGAGCCCCGCCGCTTCGGCGCGGACCCGCGCCTCGCGGGCCGGGCCGGTGCACGACCCCCAGGTGACGACGGCGATCTCGCCGTCGCCCTCGATGTCCGCCCAGTGCTTGCCGTAGTCGAAGAGTTCCAGCTTGCGGTTGCGCTTATCCAGCTGCGTCAGATGGTCCTCCGCCTGGCTGGACGGCCGGCCGCGCGGCGTATGCTCCAGCCCGTCGGCCACGTACTCGCCGCCCGGCGTCCCGGGAATGGCCATCGGCGACACCCCGGATTCGGTCACCGCGTAGCGCAGGTAGTTCTCGAGATCTCCCTCGGCCACTTCGCGCCTGGCAACGAACGACGCACCCTCGGGCGCCTCGATGATCGCCCGCGTCTGGCCCAGCAACTGGTCGGTCAGCACGATCGCCGGAGATTGCAGGGCCTCCGCCAGGTAGACACTCCACTGCGCGGTAAACACGCAGTCGGCCACCGAGTTGGTCGCCGTCACGATGTGCGGCGCGTCGCCGTGCAGCCCGTAGACCGCAATGTTGAGGTCGCTCTGCTCGGACTTCGTCGGAATGCCCGTCGACGGGCCGCCCCGCTGGACGTTGACGACGACGAGCGGGGTTTCGGACGCGACCGACAGCCCCAGCGTCTCGATCATCAAGGCGAGGCCCGGCCCCGAGGTCGCGGTCAGCGTCGCCAGCCCGCCGAACGAGCCGCCGACCGCCATGTTGATCGACGCCAGTTCGTCTTCCGCCTGAACCAGTTCACCTCCCAGGTGTTCCAGGTTGGGGGCCAGCCATTCCAGGATCTCGGTGGCCGGCGTGATCGGGTAGGCGGCGACAAAACGCACGCCGCCCCGCAGGGCGCCCACGCCGATGGCCTCGTTGCCGCTGATGTTCCAGCGGCTGGCCGCCTGCTTGGCCGCCGTCAGCCGGAAGTCGGCCGGCATGTCCGCCGCCGCCGCGTAGCCGGCCTGAATGCCCGCCGTGCTCGCCGCCAGCGCCTCGGCGCCCTTGCGCTTGAGCATGCGGTTCAGAACCGCCAGCACGCTGTCCTCCGGCAGGCCGATCAGCCCGGCCAGAATGCCCAGGCCAACCATGTTCGGCCGACCGTCCGGAATTCCCGCCAGCAGCGCCTTCAGCGGCAGATCGATCCGCCGGGCACCGGAGCCCGTGATCATGGCCGGCGCCGGCCCAAGTTCCGGATCGGCCAGCACCAGGCTGGAGGGTTTCAGCGAAATCTCGCCCGCGAATCGCTCCGTGCTCGTCCAGTCAAACGCGATCAGGATGTCGACGCCGTCACCCGGGCACGTGACTTCCGAAGCCGACAGCCGCAGGAACGCCTCCGCCTCGCCACCGCGGATCTGCGGCCCCAAGGAGCGCGTCATCATGCCCTGGAAGCCGCCGCGCGCCGCCGCGTCCAACAGCATCTGGCCCGCCGTCATCACGCCGGAGCCCCCGCTGCCCGTCAACGCGATCGACACCGAGGAGGCAACGCGGGTGTCCTGCGCCGACTTGCGGGCGCGTGACGGTCGCGAGGGTTCGGAAGGTTCGTTGGCTTCGGACGACCCGGAAGCGCGGGTGGATTCGGCTGTGGACAGCATCGGTGCGCTCTTCATGTTTTGGGATTTTTGAATGCCGGAACAGCTTCGCGCTTCGCCGCGCGTTCCTGCTGCCGACTGGTTTTACCGTGTGCCAAAAGCGACCCACTGCCCTCGATTTGGCAACCATGGGGTCTTGCTTCGATCATCGTTCGCCTTGCTTGGCCGGGATGATTTTTTTCGATGGTTAGGCAGGCGCCTATCTGCGGCCCACCTTAGCGATTTGACGGGTTTTGACAACAGAAAAAATTTCGATTTTTTACGAATTATCCCATCTTTGCGCGAAGATGCACTCTGATGAAACAAAACGCCCGGCGGAAGACCGCCGGGCGTCTGTTTGTCATGCCTGGGGCAAGCCGGTTACTCGGCCGCCTCGGGAACCGAAACCGCCGGCATCGATACTTCGGCCAGCTTCTCGTAGACGGTCCGGCGACGGCGGATTTCGTACTCCGCATCCGCCACCAGGGCCTTGTAACGTTCCGGGTTCTTGCGCCGGATGATCTGGAACCGGTTCTCGGTCGACAGGAAGTCGTCAAGCGGAATGCTCGGCATCTTGCTGTCGATGGTCAGCGGCTTCTCGCCCGTGCCCAGCTTGCGCGGGTC
The DNA here is from genome assembly GCA_014859895.1 of Rhodospirillales bacterium. Lineage (GTDB taxonomy): Bacteria > Pseudomonadota > Alphaproteobacteria > Rhodospirillales > Shumkoniaceae > Shumkonia. Next base: position 3,436 of record JACZKS010000162.1, on the reverse strand, counting down.
GTAGCGGTAGAGCAGCCAGTAACCGGAGTCGACCGCCAGCTTCTGGTGCCGGGCGCCGTCGAGCAGTTCGAAGCCGTGCTCGCCGCAAGGCGAGTAGGCGATGATGATCGACGGCCCGTCGTAGGACTCGGCTTCCTGGAAGGCCCGCACGGTCTGAGCATCGCTGGCGCCAAGGGCCACCGAGGCGACGTAGATGTTGCCGTACGAGACCGAGATCAGGCCCAGGTCCTTCTTCGGCTGCGACTTGCCGGCCATGGCGAACTTTGCCGCCGCCGCCAGGTTGGTCGCCTTGGAGGCCTGACCGCCGGTGTTGGAGTACACCTCGGTATCCATCACCAGGACGTTGACGTTGTTGCCCGACGCCAGCACGTGGTCGAGACCGCCGTAGCCGATGTCATAGGCCCATCCGTCGCCGCCGACGATCCAGACGGAACGCTTGACCAGGAACTCCGAGATGGTTTCGAGGAAGCGGGCCTCCGGAGTGTGGATGGCAACCAGCTTCTTGCGCAACACCTCGACCCGGCCGCGCTGGGCGGCGATGCCGGCCTCGTCGCTCTGGTTCGCGGTAACCATCTCCTGGACGAAATCGGCGCCCAGCTTGTCGCTCATGCGGACCAGGATTTCACAGGCCTGCTGATGGTGCTTGTCGACCGCCAGGCGGAAGCCCAGGCCGAACTCGGCGTTGTCTTCGAACAGCGAGTTCGCCCATGCCGGGCCACGGCCTTCGCAGTTGGTCGTGTAGGGATGGGTCGGGAGGTTGCCGCCGTAGATCGACGAGCAGCCGGTGGTGTTGGCGATCAGCGCGCGATCGCCGTACAGCTGGGTCATCAGCTTGATGTAAGGCGTTTCGCCGCAAGCCGCGCAGGCTCCCGAGAACTCGAACAGAGGCTCGGCGAACTGCGACATCTTGACGTTGGCCCGCAGCTTGGAGCGGTCCGGGTTCGGCAGCTTGAGGAAGAACTCGAAGTTCTCGCGTTCCTTCTCGCGCAGCGGCGGCTGGGCCGTCATGACGAGCGACTTGAGTTTCGGATCGGTCTTGGACTTGCCGGGGCACACCTCGACGCAGAGCTGGCAGCCCGTGCAATCTTCCGGGGCGACCTGGATGGTGTACTGGGCGCCCTCGCCGAACTCCTTGCCCTTGTAGTCCATGGCCTTGAAGGTCGAGGGAGCGTTCTTCAGTTCCTCGGGGCCGTAGACCTTGGCGCGGATGGCGGCGTGCGGGCAAACCAGCGCGCACTTGTTGCACTGGATGCAGAGGTCCCGCTCCCACACCGGGATCTCGAGCGCAATGTTGCGCTTGTCCCACTTGGTGGTGCCGACCGGCCAGGTGCCGTCGATCGGGAAGGCGCTGACCGGGATCGAGTCGCCTTCGAATTCGAGCAGGCGGGCCGTGACGTTGCGCACGAAGTCGGGCGCGTCGTCCGGAACCAGCGGAGCGCGATCGTAGTTGGCGGTCGCCTGGGCCGGAATCTCGACCTCATGCAAGTTGACCAGCGTGGCATCGACGGCCTTGTAGTTCAGCTGGACGATTTCCTTGCCCTTAATGCCGTAGGTCTTCTCGATGTACTTCTTGATCTGCTTGATCGCCTCGTCTCTCGGCAGCACGCCCGAGATGGCGAAGAAGCAGGTCTGCATCACCGTGTTGATGCGACGGCCCATGCCGGTTTCGGAGGCCACCTTGTCGGCGTTGATGACATAGAAGTGCAGTTTCTTGTCGATCAACGCTTCCTGCACCGAACGGGGCAGGTGGTCCCAGATCTCGTCCTTGCCGTAAGGCGTGTTGAGAAGGAACGTGGCGCCCGGCGCCGCGTACTTCAGCATGTCGCGCTTCTCGACGAACGAGAACTGATGACAGGCGATGAACTGCGCCTGTTCGATCAGGTAGGGCGATTGGATCGGGGTCGGGCTGAAGCGCAGGTGCGAGATGGTCATCGCGCCGGCCTTCTTCGAGTCGTAGACGAAGTAGCCCTGGGCGTAGTTGTCGGTATTCTCGGCGATGATCTTGATCGAGTTCTTGTTGGCGCCGACGGTGCCATCGGCACCGAGGCCGAAGAACACCGCCCGCTTCACGCCGTCGAGTTCGGCATTGAACGACGTATCCGGCGTCAGCGACAGACCGGTTACGTCGTCGATGATGCCGACGGTGAACTGGGGCTTCGGCTTGTCCTTCTTGAGCTCGTCGTACACGGCCTTGACCATGGACCCGTTGAACTCTTTCGAGGACAGGCCATAACGACCGCCGGTGACGACCGGGTTCAACTTCGACAGACCGGATTGGCGGGCCTGGAAGAGGGCGGTCACGACGTCAAGGTAAAGCGGTTCGCCGGTGGCGCCCAATTCCTTGGTACGGTCGAGAACGGCGATCGACTTGACGGTAGCCGGCAGGGCGGCGATGAAGTGCTCGACCGAGAACGGACGGTACAGCCGGACCTTGACGAGGCCGACCTTTTCGCCGCGCTTGACCAGCGCGTTGACCGTCTCGTGAGCCGTCTCGCCGCCCGAACCCATGATGACGACGACGCGCTCTGCGTCCGGCGCACCATAGTATTCGAACAATTTGTACTGGCGACCGGTCAGACCGGCGAACTTGTCCATCGTCTCTTGCATGATGTCGGGAGCGGCGGTGTAGAACAGGTTCCGCGCCTCCTGCATCTGGAAGAAGGCATCGGGGTTCTGCGCGGTGCCGCGGATGACCGGATGATCCGGCGACAGGCAGCGCTTGCGATGGGCGGCGATCAGCTCGGGATCCATCATGGCGCGCAGATCGTCGTCGGTCAGCTCCTCGATCTTGGTCACTTCGTGCGAGGTGCGGAAGCCGTCGAAGAAATGCAGGACGGGCACGCGCGACTTCAAGCTGGCGGCCTGGCCGATAAGGGCGCAATCATGCGCCATCTGGCCGGAGCCCGACGACAGCATGGCGAAGCCGGTCTGGCGGGCCGCCATGACGTCGGAGTGGTCGCCGAAAATGGCCAGCGCGTGGGTGGCGATGGCACGGGCGGAGACGTGCATGCAGAAGCATGTCAGCTCGCCGGCGATCTTGTACATGTTCGGAATCATCAGCAGGAGGCCCTGTGATGCTGTGAAGGTCGTGGTCAGCGAACCGGTCTGCAATGCACCGTGCACTGCGCCGGAGGCGCCGCCTTCGCCCGCACGGCGATCAGCGACGAGAGCTACAGCGCCGCGTCGTCGGACCTCGGCAGCACCGGACAGGCCGCCCCCGCCTCGCCCGGCGCCGAGTCGAAGCGCGACGAGATCGACGCCCTCTTCCTCGACGGCTGATCGGCTCAGTTCCCCCTCCTCCGACCGGGCCGCGAGTACCATCGCTCGCCGATGGAGGGGGTGGCGAAAAGAGCCGAGGAGCTGCTGACCGAGGTGCCCGACTGGGTCTGGGACGGCTCGACGCTGCCGGTCCCGGTCGAGGACATCGCCGACACCC
>JACZKS010000021.1 GCA_014859895.1 Rhodospirillales bacterium | reverse complement strand
GCCATCGACTCGATCACCAAGACCATCTCGAAGATCAACGAAGTCAACTCGGGGGTCGCTTCGGCGGTCGAGGAGCAGGGGGCGGCAACGCAAGAAATCGCCCGCAACGTCGAGCAGGCGGCGGCGGGCACCCAGGAGGTGTCCTCCAACATCGGCGGCGTCAGCCAGGCCGCCAACGAAACCGGTGCGGCGGCTGGGCAGATCAACCGAGCGGCCGGCGAACTATCGCAGCAGTCGGAAACGCTTCGCGCCGAGGTCAACAAATTCCTGGCCAGCGTCCGCGCAGCCTGAGTTTCGATCCGCCATTCCGGCCATCCTCGACCGTGCCACCGCCTCGGGCGGGCGGCACGCGAGGGTGGCTGGCTACATGCAATTTGACGAATAATTAGAATTCTTTGGCACTGTTACACAATACTCACATTTCGTTACAAAATTATAGGTTTTAGACACACAACCGTGACAACCCGCCCTTAATATTACTCCTCGTCGACTTCGTCTTCGCCAATTCCGTGCAGTCGGCCGGTATCGTCCACAAACACGGTGGCAAGACGATCTCCAGCCGGAAAACCGGCGAGGGTAAGCAATTCGGCGGCGTCATCATCGAACCGAACGGCATTTCATAGGTCTGTCGAAGAGACGTCATTCAACCCGCGGCAACCATCCGGCGATCGCAAGACCGACAGATGGAAGAGACTTTGCGGATGAAAACCTGAGGAACCCCATGAAAGCCATTCTTTCGACTGCATCCATCCGGATCCGGATCATGCTCGGTTACGGCCTGATCCTTCTTTTGGCCATCGCGACCACCGTCGGGGCTGGCGTTTACCAAACGCGAGATCTGGTGACGACCGCCGAGCAGCGCGAGCTCAAAGGCTATTTCGAGAATCTCAAAGGGGCCATCGCCGCCCAGTCGTCGCTGGCGGAAACCCTCAGCATTCTGGTCGCCAACCTTCCCTCCGCCCAAGACATGTTCGCCAAGGGCGACCGCGACGGGCTGACTCAATTGTTCCTGCCCGCGAACGATATCCTGAAAAAGAATTACGGTGTCGAACAGTTCCAGTTCCATCTGCCGCCCGCTACTTCCTTCCTGCGACTTCACATGCCGGCGAAGTTCGGTGACGATCTGTCATCCTTCCGCCAGACCGTTCTCGACGCCAACTCGAAAAAGGCGCCGATCGTCGGCCTGGAGCATGGTGTTGGTGGACTGGGCGTACGCGGCGTGGTGCCGGTGTCCCACGGCGGCAAGCACGTCGGCTCCGTGGAATTCGGCATGTCGTTCGGCGCCGCCTTCTTCGAAACCTTCAAGAAGCAGTTCGGCGTCGACGCGGCCCTGTACGTTCAGGCGAAGGAGGGCGGATTCAAGCCTTTTTCCACCACCCTGGGCAAGGCCGAGGTCATCGGCCCGGAGCGGTTGAAGGCCGCCTTCTCGGGAACCCCCGTCGTTCTTCGCGCCAATCTTAACGGCGTACCTACGAGCGTCTTTGCCGGTCCGATTTCCGACTTCACCGGCAAGACGGTCGGGGTCGCCATTATCGCCAAGGACGTCGAGGACTACGTCGTGGCGATGAACACCTCGTTGATGACGGCACTGGCTATCGGTGGCCTGGTCCTGGCCATCGGTCTGGCGGTCGCAGGCTTGATCGGCCACCGCATCGCCAATCCCATCCGCCTGATGACCGAAGCTATGGGCCGGCTGGCCGACGGTGACCTGAAGGTCGACATTCCCGCCCAGGACCGTCGTGACGAAATCGGCCGCATGGCCGAGGCCGTCAAAGTGTTCAAGGACAATGCCGTCGAGAAGGTACGTCTCGAGGCGGAACAGGAAGCGAAGGACCGTCAAGCCGAGACGGAAAAGCGAGCGGCCATTCTAAAATTGGCCGACACCTTCGAGGCCTCGGTCGGCCATGTTGTCGGCCAGGTGTCCTCGGCGGCGACCGAGATGCAGTCATCGTCCGAGGCGATGAGCGCCACGGCCGAAGAAACCACCCGTCAGGCCTCGGCCGTGGCGGCTGCTTCCGAGCAGGCCTCGGCGAACGTACAGACCGTCGCCTCGGCGGCCGAGGAACTGTCGAGCTCGATCTCCGAGATCAGCCGGCAGGTGACGCAGGCTTCCCAGATCGCCGCCGCGGCGGTCAGCGAGGCCGAGCAGACCAACGTCAAGGTGCAGGGCCTGGCCCAGGCGGCCAACAAGATCGGCGAAGTGGTGGCGCTGATCACCGACATCGCCGAACAGACCAACCTGCTGGCGCTCAACGCCACCATCGAGGCGGCGCGGGCCGGGGATGCCGGCAAGGGCTTCGCGGTCGTTGCCAGCGAAGTGAAGAACCTGGCCAACCAAACGGCCAAGGCGACCGACGAGATCGGGGCGCAGATCGCCGGCATCCAGGCGGCCACCCAGGAAGCGGTGGCAGCCATCAACTCGATCACCAAGACGATCTCCAAGATCAACGAAGTCAACTCGGGGGTCGCTTCGGCGGTCGAGGAACAGGGGGCGGCAACGCAAGAAATCGCCCGCAACGTCGAGCAGGCGGCGGCGGGGACCCAGGAGGTGTCCGCCAACATCGGCGGAGTCAGTCAGGCGGCCAACGAAACCGGCGCGGCGGCGGGGCAGATCAACCGGGCGGCCGGCGAGTTGTCCCGGCAATCCGAAACGCTGCGCGCCGAGGTGGATAAATTCCTGGCCAACGTGCGGGCCGCATAACTGAAAGAGTGCAAGCAAGACGGGGATGGCCAAAAGGCTGCCCCGTCTTTCGAAAAGGCGGGGCGGCGTCTTCGTCTTGTTGGGGCGGAGGGCCGACTCGGGCAACCAAGTCCGTCGGCGAATAACCACTTTGTTACCATTCCGCGAAGAATTGTTACTAAAAATCCCGTTTTTCGACATCCTTCCGAAACATGCGGCAGTTATGAACGGCGCAGCAACGCCGCGCCGCCGGATATCCGTTGATCGCAAAGCCGAATGCGCGGGGAAAACAAAAGGGCAACCTATGAAAACCGCTTCGTCCACGATCTCCATCCGCAGTCGGATCATGTTCGGCTACGGAACGGTCCTTCTGCTTCCCATAGCCGCCAACTTGGCGATGGCCGATTGGCAAACCATGACCCTCGTCGTCGACGGATTGGTCCTGGTCGTCGGCCTGACTGTCGCCGGCATCATCGGCCATCGCATCGCCAATCCGCTCCGCCAGATGGCCGGCGCCATGGACCGGTTGGCTGCGGGCGATCTTGCAATCGACATTCCCGCCCAGGGCCGTGGCGACGAAATCGGCCATATGGCCGCCGCGCTCAAGGTCTTTCGCGAGTGTGCCGTCGAGGCTCGCCGTGCAGCCGCCGACCGGGAATTGGTCGAGCGCCGACGCGAGCACGAAAAGAAACAGGAGCTGCTGTCGGTCCTGCATGGCATGGTCGGCGCCGGCGTACGCAGCAACCAATCCGTCATGCGCTTGGCCCGCATGCGCCAGGAGGTGACCGAGGCCAAGAACCAAGCCCAATCAATGGCCGCGGCGGTCGAGGAACTGGTGGCCTCGATCCACCAGATCTCGCAAACCAGCGACGACGCCACCAGCGGCGCCAAGGGCGCCGGCGACGCAGCCGGCCAGGGCGTCTCCTCGTCAACCCAGGCCGTCACCTCCATGCGCCAGATCGTCGCCGCCGTCGAGCACGCGACCGCCGAGGTCAACACGCTCGCCGAAGAATCCGAAAAGATCGGCGAGATCGTCTCTCAGATCGAAGACATCGCCGAGCAGACCAACCTCCTGGCCTTGAACGCCACCATCGAGGCGGCGCGCGCCGGCGAGGCCGGCAAGGGGTTCGCCGTGGTCGCCTCCGAGGTCAAGAACCTCGCCAACCAGACGGCCCGCTCGACCGAGGACATCCGCACCCGCATCGAGAGCCTTCGCGGCAAGATGAACGGCATCGTCTCGTCGATGAACCGCGGCTCCGAAGCTGTTGCCGAGGGCCGCGAGGTGGTGACGGCGATGGGCGGACAACTGGAGGACATCGCCGCCCAGGTCAACAATGTCACCCTCAAGATGGCCGAGATTTCCGGGATTCTCACCCAGCAGACGGCGGCGGCCAACGACGTCTCCAAGGGAACCGCCCGCATCGCCGACGCGTCGGCGGCCAATGACGACCAGATCGAGGCCATCCTTGCCGGGATGGACGAACTGAACACGCTGCTCACCGAACAGATCGGCAGCTTCGCCAGCCTGGGCATGGATCGCGCCATCGTCGAGATCGCCAAGAACGATCACATCCTGTTCGTCAAGCGCATCGTCGCCACCCTGGTCGGCCGCGAGAACGTCCGGGCCGATGAACTCCCCGATCATCACAACTGCCGGCTCGGCAAATGGTACGACGCCGTCAAGAACCCCCTGATCAGCAAGAGCCCGGCTTTCGCGGCGCTGCTGGAACCCCACAAGCGGGTCCACGAGTTCGGCAAGGAGGTGTTGCGTAAGTTCCACGGCGGCGACCGCGATGGCGCGCTGGCCGCCATCGACAAGCTTCGCCAATCGTCGGAAGAGGTCCTGGGCCTGCTGGACCGTCTTGCCAAGACGGTGGCCGACCATGAAGAGGCAGAGTTCGTTTCCGCCGCCGCCGCCTGAGAGCGCAGCCACATCGACCGGAAAACGGCGGATTCATGGGGGTCCGCCGTTTTCCTTGTGCCGCCTGGCGCCATGAGGATTGTTTCGTTTCGTTACACATCTTCTACAAATTGAAACCAAAATCCCGCCTTTTGACACCTGAGCGCGACAGAGCGGCGCTAAGATGGCCTTGCAGATCGGGTGGGCTTGTCTGCACAAGGCATGCGTCTCGGCGTGACGGACAGGGGACCTCCGTGGGAGGCCGCCGCACGTGTCGGCCGGCCATACCCGTGGGCGCCCGCCCGCAAATATCAAACCCTTCGCGGGAGTGTGAAATGTCCCTCAGTAAAGCATGCATGATGGCGATGGCCGGGCTCCTCGCCCTGACCAGCGCCTCGGCACCGGCCGCCGCCTTCGATCCCAATGCCGCGGTCGCCCTTATCGACGACGCCATGGTCAAGGAAATCCGCGGCTGGCTGGATACGCCGGTGGTGCGCATTTCGGTCGAGGCCCAGAACAAGCGCCATGCCTCGCTTACGCAGGCCCGGATCGATGAACTCGACAAGCAGTGGGTGGCCGAGCGTAAGAGTGTGGAGCAGCCGCTCATCGCGGCGACGCTCAGCAATCCGCTCTCCAACTACCTGACCCAGATCCAGGCCGGGTCGGACGGACTCTACACGGAAATGTTCGTGATGGACTCCAAGGGCCTGAATGTCGGCCAAAGCTCGATCACCTCGGACTATTGGCAGGGCGACGAAGCCAAGTTCCAGAAGACCTTTCCGGTCGGTCCGGGTGCCATTTTCGTCGACAAGGCCGGCCTCGATGAAGACACCAAGACCTGGCGGGCCCAGGTCAACCTCACCGTCATCGACGCCGCCGGCAAGGCGATCGGCGCCATCACCGTCGAGGTCAACCTGACCGAACTGGACCGTCGGCACAACGGCTGACTCCCTCGGGTCCGGAGAAGGAAATCATCATGATTAATCGTTTGAAAATCTCGGCAAAGATCGCCCTCTCGTTCGCGGTGATGATTGCCGTCATGGTCATCGGCAGCACGCTGGTCCTGGTCAATGTCACCCGCCTTGGGGAAACCACCCGGACCGAGATTGAACTGAGCCAGTTCCGGGTTGGTCTCGACCGCATGGGCGAGGCGCTCGACAACCAACGCGCAGCCATCCTCGATCTGCTGATCACCGGCAACCGTTCCGTCCTTGCCGATTTCGAGGCCGGCAAGACGACGTTCGCGGCGGCCTTGGCCGACCTTCAGAAAATGGCCGGCAGCGACGTACAGACCCAGACGCTGCTCACCACCGTGGCGGGCGGCTATGAGCGCTGGAGCAAAGAGATCGCCCAGCGGCAGATCGCCCTCATGGGCAACGCCATGACCGTCAACGAGGCCCGCGCGCTCGAGGTTTCCGGGCTGCCAGCCGAGTTGATGGCCGAGATCATCAACGCCGAACACGAGCTGGTCCGCCTCAAGACGGAGGTCTCCAGCCGAGCGCGCGAAGACGCCCAGAGCGCGCTGGGGCGGGTCAACCTGTCGTCATGGATCAGCGGCATCCTGGTGGCGCTGATTGCGGTGGCGGCCGGTCTCGCGTTGAGCCGCCTTATCGCCGGGCCGATCCGGTCCATGAGCCAGGCCATGCTCAAGCTGGCCGACGGCGACACCACGGTGGTGATCCCGGGCATCGGCAATGGCGACGAGATCGGCGAGATGGCGGCGGCGGTACAGGTCTTCAAGGACAACAAGATCGAGGCCGACCGCCTGGCTGAGGAACAGAAGCGCGAACAGGAAGCCCGAGCGGCCCGGGCGAAGCGCATCGAGGATTTGTGCAAGGCCTTCGACGCCACGTCGACTGAGGCCGTGAAGTCGGTGGCGTCGGCGGCGACCGAGATGCGGTCATCGTCCGAAGCCATGAGCGCGACGGCCGAGGAGGCGACGCGCCAGGCTTCCGCCGTGGCGGCAGCCTCCGAGCAGGCTTCGGCCAACGTCCAGACCGTCGCCTCGGCGGCCGAGGAACTGTCGAGCTCGATCTCTGAGATCAGCCGGCAGGTGACGCAGGCTTCTCAGATCGCCGCCGCGGCGGTGAGCGAGGCCGAGCAGACCAACGTCAAGGTTCAGGGCCTGGCCCAGGCGGCCAACAAGATCGGGGAAGTGGTGGCCCTGATCACCGACATCGCCGAACAGACCAACCTCCTGGCGCTCAATGCCACCATCGAGGCGGCGCGGGCCGGCGACGCCGGCAAGGGCTTCGCGGTCGTTGCCAGCGAAGTGAAGAACCTGGCCAACCAGACGGCCAAGGCTACCGACGAGATCGGCGCCCAGATCGCCGGCATCCAGGCGGCGACCCAGGAAGCGGTGGCAGCCATCGACTCGATCACCAAGACCATCTCGAAGATCAACGAAGTCAACTCGGGGGTCGCTTCGGCGGTCGAGGAGCAGGGGGCGGCAACGCAAGAAATCGCCCGCAACGTCGAGCAGGCGGCGGCGGGCACCCAGGAGGTG
>JACZKS010000161.1 GCA_014859895.1 Rhodospirillales bacterium | reverse complement strand
GGGGAGAGGGGGGCCTTCCATTGGAGGAGGGCGATCCGCCGCAAGGGCGGCTTTCCGGGCGGGTGGCGGGGCCTTACCCTTTGGAGGATGATTTCCCTCCGGAATCGGCGAGGATGCCATGGGAGTGCAAGGGCTCGACATCAAGGAACGCCACGCGCCGGCCGTGGCCGGCCATTGCCGGCTGTGCGGCGAGGCGTTGAGCGAGAGCTTCGTCGACCTCGGCATGTCGCCGCTTTGCGAAAGCTACCGCACGGCCGAACAGCTGGACCAGATGGAGCCCTTCTATCCGCTGCACGCCCTGGTGTGCGGGTCGTGCTTCCTGGTCCAGCTCAAGGAATACGTCAGCCCCGGCGACATCTTCGGCGAGTACGCCTATTTCTCGTCCTATTCGACGAGCTGGGTCGCCCACGCCCGGGCCTATTGCCACATGATCAAGGCCCGCCTGGGGCTCGGCCCCAGAAGCTTCGTCGTCGAGCTGGCCAGCAACGACGGCTACCTGTTGCAGCATTTCCTGCCGCTGGGGGTGCCGGTGCTGGGCATCGAGCCGGCGGCCAACGTCGCCAAGGCGGCCCGCGACAAGGGGGTCGAGACGCGGGTCGGCTTCTTCGGCGCGCGGCTGGCCGCGGCGCTGTTGATGGAGGCCGGGCCGGCCGACCTGATCATCGCCAACAACGTGCTGGCCCACGTGCCCGACCTCAACGACTTCACCGCCGGCATGGCCCGCCTGCTGGCCCCCGAGGGGGTCATCACGACCGAATTCCCGCACCTCGAACGGCTGATGGCGGATCGCCAGTTCGATACCATCTACCACGAGCATTTCTCGTATTTCTCGCTGGGCACGGTCTGCCGGCTGGCGGCCCGCCATGGGCTCAAGGTTTTCGACGTCGAGGAGCTGCCGACCCACGGCGGCTCGCTTCGGGTCTATTTCGCCCGCCAGGGGTCGGGCCATGCCGTGATGCCGGCGGTGCCCCGCCTGATCGAGCGCGAGCGCCGGCTGGGGTTCGGCGAGATGGCCACGTATCGCGCCTTCGGCGAGCAGGTGAAGGCCACCAAGCGCCAGCTCTTGTCCTTCCTGATCGAGGCCAAGGGTGCCGGCAAGCGGATCTGCGGCTACGGCGCCCCGGGCAAGGGCAACACATTGCTGAACTATTGCGGCATCGGCCCCGACTTCATCGACTTCACGGTCGATCGCAACACTTACAAGCACGGCAAGTTCACGCCGGGGGTGCACATCCCCATCCTGCCGGTGGGCGCGCTGGATGCGGCCAGGCCCGATTACGTGCTGATCCTGCCCTGGAACCTCAGAGACGAGATCGTCGCCCAGATGCGCCATATCGGTACCTGGGGCGGGCGCTTCGTGGTGGCGATCCCGCGCGTCACGCTGATCGACCCCCGGGAGGTGCGGCCATGAAGGTGGTGCTGTTCAGCGGCGGGCTCGGCACCCGCATCCGCGAATACGGCGAAAGCACGCCCAAGCCGATGATCCCGGTCGGCAACCAGCCGATCCTGTGGCACGTCATGCAGTATTACAGCCGCTATGGCCATCGCGATTTCGTGCTGTGCCTGGGCTACAAGGCCAACGTCATCAAGGATTTCTTCCTCGGCTACCGGCCAAGCTCGTTCGCCGACTGCGTGGTCTCGGGCGGCAAGGTCGAGCTTCTGGGTCAGCCCGAGGAGGACTGGCGGGTGACCCTGATCGACACCGGCATCTGGCGCAATATCGGCGAAAGGCTGTGGGCGGTGCGAGACCACGTCAAGGACGAGGAGATCTTCCTCGCCAACTACAGCGACGGGCTGACCGACGTCGACCTCGACGTCATGCTGGAGCGCTTCAAAAAAAGCGGCAAGGTGGCCTGCTTCCTGGCCGTGCGCCCGCCGCTCACCTATCACCTGGCCGACATCGACGACGACGGCCGGGTGCGGGAATTCCGCTCCTCGGACCGTTCCGACATGTGGATCAACGCCGGCTATTTCCTGTTTAGGCGCGAGATCTTCGATTACATGCGGGACGGCGAGGAACTGGTGCTGGAACCCTTCGGCCGGCTGATCGAGGCCGATCAGCTGATGGCCTTCAAGTATGAAGGCTTCTGGCGTTCCATGGATACGCTGAAAGACCGCCAGATGCTGGAGGAGATGTACGAGCAGGGCCGCATGCCCTGGCGGCCCGGCCACGCCCCCGAGCCGGCCAAGACGCTGACGGTCGCCGGGCCATGAGCGCGGTGCCCCTGGCCCGGCCCGGAGAGAGGCTTTCCGTCCTCGCCCTGGGGGCCCATGCCGACGACATCGAGATCGGGGCCGGCGGCACCATCCTGTCGTGGATGGCGACCGGCGTGCGCCTTGATGTGGAGTGGTGCGTGTTCAGCGCCCCCGGCTGCCGCGCCGCCGAGGCCGAGGCCTCGGCCGGCGCCTTCCTGGCAGGCGCCGAAAGCCGGCGGGTGCGCGTCGCCGATTTCCCGGACGGCCGCTTCCCCTACCACGGCGAGGCCATCAAGGACTGGCTGGCCGCCGTGCGCGACGAGGTGGCGCCCGACGTCATCCTGACGCACAACCGCAACGACGCCCACCAGGACCACCGCGAGGTTTCGCAGTTGACGTGGAACCTGTTCCGCGACCACCTGATCTTGGAATACGAAGTGCCGAAATGGGACGGCGATTTCGGCCAGCCGAACCTTTACATGCCGCTCGCCGATTGCGTGATGGAGCGCAAGATCGGCCTGTTGCAGGCGCACTTCGCCTCGCAGGCCGCCAAGGACTGGTTCCAGCCCGAAATCTTCCGCGGCCTGGCCCGCCTGCGCGGCATGGAATGCCGCGCCCCCGAACGCTGGGCGGAAGCGTTCTTCGCGCGCAAGGTGCTGATGGCGTGAGGGGGGGGCGGGAGGCCGCCCCTGGCGGCCTTGCCGACCGCAAGATCTGACCTCGAGAGAATGAAATAAGACATGGGAAGAGTCCCTGGTTACTGGTAAGTGGCGACTTACGAGTGAGACGCTTGCCGATTTGCGATCCGCCATCCGGCGTGAACGGAGGGAGCATCGTGAGGTTTGGCATACGTGGATCATGTTATCGGTTGGACCTATTGGCGCTGTAACTGGCCTCGTAGCCGTGCTTAAGAGCGGCCTCTTAATATGTGGGTAGCAGAGGAGACCGAGCATGCTCTTGCCGTCTTGAATTGCTCCTGCCAATTGTGGCTGTCGATTGTGATAGAATAAGAAAGGCCTGGAACGTGGTGTAGAGGGGGGAGTGATGCAAACCGGTCGCCGAGGCGGATGGGACGCCGCCGTCCGCTATGTGCTTGTTCCCTTAGCCATCGTGGGGGGAGGCATGTTTGCGGGAGTATTTTTCGGGGAGCGATCCGCAGTTGAAGAGACAAGACTCCAATATCTTTCAGCGATAACAGATAGGATTCAAAAAGGAGTAAGCGGATTAAGTGAACGAACAGAGGGAGTGAAAACGCCCCAGCAAGATAAGTTCATCATTATCATGGCGGGTGAGAGTTTAGCAAATGCCGTAACATCTGCAACTCTTGCCAAGGGCAAAACAACAACAAAGGAATTAACGGCAAACGCCACAGATGCTGTGAATGCAGTTGAAAAATTTGCCGATAGTTATCGTGATCAGTATAAACTGGCGGCTGCTCGCGGTCCAGCTAACGAAGACATACTAAATAACCTGTCCATCAAGATGGCAATAAATGATGTGACGATTAAGCATCTTGAAGAAGCTATTGCCTCGCTCGAACGAAAGATTATTACAAAGTGGGATGTGGTGATCGTACTGTTCGGTTGCATTGGTGCATTAGCGGCGATTATTTCTGTGATAAGCTTTGCAGTAAATAAAATTCACAGAGCCGTCACGCCAATGATGTGTAAAGATAACTGAGTATTGGAATTTGGCCGCCTTTGCGGGATAAAAGAGGGATCGTCCATCGCGATTGTGCGCTTCGCATCGGCGAAGAGGCTCCCGAACCCCCGCATGAACACCGATCCCCGGCGCCTTGCAAGGCCGCCGACCGCAAACCTTCCTCCATATTCGAATGGAGAGCGGCCGTCACGCATCTACTACGGGAATGACGGGGTGTGCCAGAAGCGGCCGCGCGCCTACACTTCGGTACGACCGGATTGGGCCGGGAAGCGGAAAGGCAGCTTTCAGAGCGCTCGTTTCGATGTCCGCCGTAGCGAACCAGGACGGCATGGAAGAGTGGAGGAACGGCGCCAACCGCATTGATCCAGGTATCAATCATTTAAGCGCGACTACTACGCATGCGTCAAATCCGGCTTGTCATTATTTTTGACATCGTGGGGAAGCACCTCCCCACGAAGTTCGGCGAATGTTTTTCCAAACGATGGATTGTACTTTCTGGCCTCTTCGATAGTGACGACAGGCACATCGAAAGTCACCTTATGCCGCCCTCCGAACACATCGCGAACTGAAACTTTCAAGCGCGCGATTCCCTTCCGGTGGGAGGGAAAGCAGCCGCCCCAGCTGTCGGACTGTTCGAAATACACCACACCATTGGTCGATTGCCCAACCTCCAGGAAGGTGTCCGCCGATTCCCCGGAGAGGATGCTACGTTGGGTAAGAAACGGATACACCTTGATGTTGGCACCTATGTTCGCCTGGAAATCATTGATCGCGATGGACTGCTCATGAAGCCAGAACCACCCCACCGCATACCGAAGCCATTGGAGGCTGATACGGTTGAGGCTCCAATGATACCCGACCGATATGTTCTCAATGCTGGATGGGGCAGACCCAACGTTGGAGATTTGCAGATACAGCGCTATCCCCGTCCGGTGGACAGCGAAATCATCGCTCTTCTTTCCGGTCAGGAAGGTGCAACAGAACGACGGTCCCTGTATAAGGGCAATCTTGAACTTCGGCTTTCTGCGCAAGGCGGAAAAGATGCCGCTGACCCAGCCATAAAAGGCCGTCACGGCAAACAAAATGACAGCTAGGATACCCTGGTTCTTGTTGACCCAGTTTCCACCACTCGACAGCACAGCAACTATGTCCATCTCAGTCCTCGCCTGGGCCTTCCGCGAAGTGACAGGAATTACGGTGACAATGGACTTAATTAGCCGCAGGACCATCGTTGGTTAGGGGATCCATGAGTTTAGTGCAGTGTCACCGCAATTCCGGCCGAACGATGCGGTCTAATTTGGTGTTATCTATGGCTCTTGGTAATTCGGCGGTGGTGGAATGTTTGGCCAGCGCTGGGTTATCTCGTGGCACGCTTCTTGGAGTTGCTGGCGTCGCCGTTTGTAGCTTTCTGGTGGATCAAAAATTGTGGATTTTGGTATATCGACAGCATAGCAAATTCGTACTTCCGGTTTCCCAAGATGTTGAAGATGGTATTCACAGTGCCAATGGACCAATGAAGCGAGATATCCTGCGGACTTTTCATTTAATGGAAAAGATTTTGGAAATCTGAATTTAATGCCGCCAACAACTTTTGTTCCTTTTGTAGTTTTTCCAGAAAGAATAATTTGAGGGAGAACGCTAATCTCAACCCCATTTATTATTATTGTCATTTTTGTGCCAAGTGGACCTAGTATTTTATCGATATTTGGAAACGAAAGCTGATTCGAAAGCAGCTTGAATGACTTAAGCGCCTCCACACATAGGTCTCTATTTTGAGCTTTGAAATCAGTGTCTAATTGGATCGAAATAAGCTTTGAGATTTCTTGATCAATTGTCGATAGGTCGGTTTGGCTTTCTCCAATAAATTTCGCAATTGGGCGTTCAGCTTGTCCCCATCTGGCGAGATTAAAGGCTTGCGGGTATTTTTGCTCTTGGAGAATCGCTCGCTTTCTGGCAAACGATGCATCCATATATTCGGCCATTTTTGTCGCGGTAATACGAGGTTGATCACGCATGGCTATCCCCCCCAAGACAATCAACCGTGATGGTGAATGCTACTTTATAGGGAAACTTCCAGACGGCACAATGATTTATGTCGGTCCGGTCACACGAGAACAACTCAGAGATGCGGGCGTTCAGGGTGATTCGACGGGATATTTCTTATGTGAGTTTGATGCGAGTGATCCAGTCGCGGGGGCTTCGGTATTGGGATCGTTTGTGTCTCCGGAAGCTGCCTATAGATTTGCCGAACTTCTGGGATTATTCGGCACGGATCGCCCGCTTTATGCTCTTGAGGAGCCTCTGGAATTCTTGTCAACTTAATTTTGGCTTGCTAGTTCACCCTGTGACCAACCCGCCTATAGGTTGGGGCCTTTGATCCGACCGTGAAATTTTGCCCAACACTTGGCGCTTTTGTTTGGCAATGCCGATGACTGGCTGGCCAGCTCAACCTTTACATGCCGCTCGCCGATTGCGTGATGGAACGCAAGATCGGCCTGTTGCAGGCGCACTTCGCCTCGCAGGCCGCCAAGGACTGGTTCCAGCCCGAAATCTTCCGCGGCCTGGCCCGCCTGCGCGGCATGGAATGCCGCGCCCCCGAACGCTGGGCGGAGGCGTTTTTCGCGAGGAAGGTGCTGATGGCGTGAGGGGGGCGGGGCGACGCCATTATTTCTTCGTCATTCCCGCGAAGGCGGGTGTCCGAAGGTGACGCGCAGCGTCAATCCAGGCGGAGCCGGGCCCTGGACTCCCGCCTTCGCGGGAGTGACGGGAAGGGGGCGGGGGCGACCGCGGCGGCGTTCACTTCGAACAGCATGCCGTCGAGCGCCTTAAGCGGCCCGCTCCAGGCCGATGCGCACGTCGAAGCCGGCGCGTTCGGCCAGCGCGATCAGGGCTTCCGCGACAACGGCATCTTCATTGAGACTGGGCATCGAGATGAACCGCCCATCGCTTTGACCAAGTCCCCAATGGAACGAGCAGCGTGTAAAGCTCATGCCCGACAACTGTGGCCCGATACCCTTCCTGCGAAGTCTCGACGAGGCCGGTTTCACGCAACTCCTTCAATCGTGAGTTAAGGACGGTAGGCGAGAT
Source organism: Rhodospirillales bacterium (assembly GCA_014859895.1). Lineage (GTDB taxonomy): Bacteria > Pseudomonadota > Alphaproteobacteria > Rhodospirillales > Shumkoniaceae > Shumkonia. Next base: position 2,925 of record JACZKS010000161.1, on the reverse strand, counting down.
CGACTCGCACCGTGCCTGGAGCTCCCGAAACGTGCACGGGCCGCCTTTGCAGAGCGTCCACAGCACTCCCATGGACCAACGTCGACCCAGCAAGTCAAAGAGCGCCATGATCGGGGCACCGCGTTGCGAGCCACGAACTGGTTTGCCCGGCTTCGGAACATCTCGCATGAATTCATCTCTTCGCTACATAATGTGTAGCATGCTTGTTCAGGTTGGAGTATGCATGTGCTAGCTAATCTGTAGCAGAGATGTTCGAGCGTGTGAAATGTCAATTATCTACCTTTCCGCAGCGGGCGGGGCGTCACTCTGCTGGGCCATTGGCGCCATGGTCGCGCACCGCCCGGCGACCCTGCTGGGGGCGTTCGAGTTCACGAGAACGCAACTCATCAGTTCGTCTGCGGTCTTGCTGTGTCTGGTTACGGCACTCGACGATTGGCGAAGCGTGACCTGGGAGCATTGGGCGTCGTTCACGGTTGCCAGCCTTGTGGGAGTGGTCCTCACCAATCTGGCCATGGTGTCGTGTCTGAGACGAGGCGGGCCGCGCCGCACGCAGTTGCTTGTCGCCATGAATGCCCCGATTGCGGCGATCCTTGGCTACGGCTTCCTCGGTGAGGTCATGTCGACACAAAAGTTCTATGGCGCTGCCTTGGCCTTTGCAGGGCTGCTGCTGGCCATTCTGTTTGGTCGTCGAACCGAAGAAAGTCGCTTGGAGGTGCTCCAGGGGTCCCTTGCGGTCGTTGTCGTTCTTGGTCTCGTCGCCGCGACGTGCAAAGCCGTTGGCCTAATCGCCTTAAAGCCCGCCTTGTTGGCCGGCACGAGTCCTCTTGCGGCTTCCGCTCTGCGCACTGGTGGCGCCGCCCTGGTGTTGTCTGTGATAGCGCTTTGGCCCGCAGAGGTATTCGACCCCCTCACGAAACGGACTCCCGGTCTCGTGATCCATGCAATAGTGCCGGGCTTTCTCGGCTACGTGGCTGCCGTCAGTCTTCAGCTGTACGCGCTCCAGGGCTACGATACGGGGATCGTCGCTGTTCTCAGCTCGGCTGCACCGGTTTTTATTCTGCCCCTTCAATGGGTGACGACTCATGTGCGGCCGCCAACACCGGCTTGGTTCGGCGCCGGTCTGACATTGGTGGGCACCGGCCTCATTCTCTATGGGTAGGTAACCGGATGGTTTGGCGATCAACGCGGGGACGACCAGAATGTCGAAACCGGCAGCGCAATCAAGCCGGGGCCGAACGAGAGCAGACGTTCGCCAGTGTAAACGACGATACCCACGCCCCGGTGGCTTTTTCCCGGTCCCTGCCGCAGGAACCACTCCAAATGGCGGAAATCGCTTTTACTGACGCTCGAGGACGCCTTTATTTCAAACAGCGCCATTTTTCGGCCGGGCGACTCTGCGACGATGTCGATTTCGCGGCCATCGGCACGCCAATGCCACAACGACCAATGATTTGAAAGATACGGCAGCGACTTCTCGATCTCGGTGAACACGAATGTCTCGAACAGCGCGCCAAATGCTTCGGGGTCGCCCTTTATCCCGAAACTGCTGGAGTCTTCGCCGCGCAAAGCCGTCGCCAATCCGGTATCCATGAAGTGGAGCTTCGCCGCCTTGATCTCGCGCTTCGCCTTGGATGATGACCAGGCTCCCAGCCGGAGGACGATGCCAAGCTTGGTCAGCGCATCGACATAGTTGGTCACCGTGTCGTACTTGATTCCCAGGTCGCTTCCCAGCGTAACGGGATTGAACTCCTGGGAAGTCCTCGCGGCAGCTTGCGAGACCAGACGCCGGACGGCATCCGGCTTTCTGACGTTATGAACCGCCGCCATGTCGCGTTCGATCATGCTGTCGACGTAGTTTTTGCAGCGGTTCATGCGGTCGCGATCGGAGAGCTCGCGGAATTCCGGGAATCCGCCCCGAACGATGAAATCGACGATGTCGCGGCGCGTGCAGGGGACGGCTTTCGGCATGTGCCCCATGGGGTCGGCGGGCTCTTGGGCGATGGCATCGAGAATCCGGCATGGGCCGGCACGGACGATCTCCGCCGCGCTGAACGGACGCAGAATCAGCGTGGAAACGCGCCCGGCCAGGGAATCGATCGCCTTTCCCGAGGTGAAGATGTCCGCGGAGCCGGTCAGGAGGAAATGGCCCTTCCGTCGGTCCATATCGACGATGCGTTTCAATGCGAGCGTGATCTCCGGAAGGCGCTGGACTTCGTCGATCACGATCGGCAGCCCGGTATCGGCCGCGCCATCGGACAGATCCTTGAGTTGGGCATAGGGGTCTGTCGATAGGGATTGCCGGATGGCGTCGTCATCCAGCGTGATGTAAACGGCGGAATCGATGAGATCCCTGACCAGTGTCGATTTGCCGTCCTGGCGCGGGCCGACGACGTTGACGATGCGGCTGCCCGCAAGCGCAGCCCTCAGAGGCTCCGTAAGGTGACGTGGTATGAGCGGCATCGTTTGGGCTCCGTGAAACCTCCACTAACATATGCGTGAAAGTTCCATTACGCAATCCTCCAAAATTCCATTAGGTGTATCGCCAAAATTCCATTGGCAATCCGGGACCGGGGCTTTCGGCATTGAACGGGAGCTTCTTGCGATCCGTTGGAATCGCTTGGCGGCCGGGCCTATCCTTCGACACGCCGGCTGCTCAGGATTAAGGGACCTTATGCTGAGGGGAGCGTATTTCCCGATCCTTTCGTATAGGACCACCCGCCTCCCTCTTCCTTCGTCATTCCCGCGAAGGCGGGAATCCAGGCAGGCCCCTCCACGCGCCGCGGAGCCGGGCCCTGGACCCCCGCCTTCGCGCTAGGGGATTCACACATGTTGCAAGGCGAAGCCGAGAGCGATGGCCTTGAAGCGTTCGAGGCCGTTTCGCATGGTGATGGGGCCGGGTGGGCGGTACGAGGCATACCCGCTCCA
>JACZKS010000160.1 GCA_014859895.1 Rhodospirillales bacterium | reverse complement strand
GAAACCCTTGAGGCCCAGCATGATGCCGACCTCGTAATAGGTGACGGAAAGCGGCGCCACCAGGACGCCGCCGATGGCGCCCAACAGCGCCGCCAGCACGAAGCTCAGCATCAGCACCATGCGCACGTTGACGCCGACAAGGCGGGCCGCCAGGCGGTTGTAGGACATCGCCAGCATCGCCTTGCCGAGTTTCATGCGCTCGAAGAACAGCCACATCAGGAAGACCATGACGGCGGTGCCGCCGATCACCCACAGGCTCTGCGGCAGGATGATGGCGCCGCCGACATTGATCGGCACCTCGCCGGAAAATGGCGGCAGCGAGTGGAACTCCTTGCCCAGCACCACCTGGGCGGCGCCCCTCAGGAAGATCGAGGCGCCGATGGTGATGATGATGAGTGTGACGACCGAACCGTCACGGGCCGGCTCGATGGCCAGCTTCTCGAGCAGCAGGCCGATGACGACGGTGATGGCGACGGCGGCCAAAATGGCGAGCGGCAGCGGCAGGCCGATGCCCAGGAAGAACACCGTGCCCATGCCGCCCAGCATGACGAACTCGCCCTGGGCGAAATTGATCACGTGGCTGGCGTTGTAGATGATCGAGAAGCCGAGGCCGACCAGGGCGTAAGTCGCACCGATGGTGATCCCCGAAAACAGGAACTGGAGGAATTCAGCAGCCATATATCGACGGAAACGCCCCCCTTATCGTTCGCGGTGATGGCCTCTGGCCTTCCGCGCCGGCGCCGACTTTCCGTCCGCCGCCGTTTTTGGCCGCCCTGCGGCGTCCCTTCATATCGCCCCTCGCCGGTTGATGCAACGAGGACAGGGCGTTCGTGCCTCAGTCGACGATCACCCAGTCGCCACCACGGATTTCAAGCATGTGGAAGGCCGAAAGGTCGAGCCCCATGTGGTCGGTCGCCGACATGTTGACGATGCCGCCGGTACCGACATAGCCGCTGGTCTTCTCGATCTCGTCCCTGACCTTGGCCTTGTCGGTGCCGCCCGCCCGGACGATGGCGGCGAGCGCGATCTGCAAACCGTCGTAGGCGTGGCCGCCGAAGGTCGAGACTGCCTGGCCGGTGCGGGTTTCGAATGCCTTCTTGTAAGACATGGCAACGGCCTTTTGCGGATCGGAATCGGCCAGCTTGTCGGCGACCACCAGACCGGCCGCAGGCAACCGCGCGCGCTCAGCGGCCTCACCGGCCAATTCGATGAACTTTTTCGACGCCACACCGTGCGACTGATAGAGCGGCAGTGGAATGTCGAGTTGCCGGTAATTGCGCGTCACGATGGCCGGGCCCTGGCCGAAGTCGGCGACCAGCACCGCCTGGACGCCCGCGATGCCCTTCATCTTGGTGAGTTGCGGCGTCATGTCGGTGTCCTTTGGGCCGTAGGTCTCATCGGCAAGCACCTCGATGCCGTAAGCGCCTACCAATTCCAAACATTGCTCGCGCATGGACTTGCCGAAGCCGCCGGTCCCCGAGATCATGGCGATCTTCTTGAGGCCCTTCTTCTCCATGTCCTCGAAGATCTTGGCGCAGGCCATCTTGTCGGCGTGCGCCATCTTGAACACCCATTTCTTGACCGGCTCGGTGATCACCACCGCGGCGGCCAGCGAAATGAACGGGATCTCGGCCTTCTCCACCAGTGGCACCACGGCCATGGTGGTACCGGTGGTCGAGCCGCCGATGATGACGTCCACCTTGTCGTTCTGGATCAGGCGTTTGACCGCCGTCTGGGCGTTCCTGGCATCTTCCCCGACGTCATAGTGCACGAGCGCCAGCGGACGGCCCAAAACGCCGCCCGCCTTGTTGATCGCCTCGACGTACATTTCGAGCGTCTTGATTTGCGGATCGCCCAGGAACGAGGCCGGTCCGGTCACCGACAGGAAGGTCCCGATACGGATGGGCTCGGCCGCCGTGGCGCCGGTGACGACGATCAGAGCGGCCGCCGTCCAGCGGCACCCGGCGAGGATGTTTCGGAAGGTCACGGCTTCCCCCTTTTCCACTGCTTTCAATACGATTCCCGCGGAGCGGCTTGACGCTCCGCGGTCCCCACAGTGCGCGCGAGGTGGCAGCGAATCAAACGGGAAATCGCCCCTGTTGGGGCGAAGCGGGATGATGAAAGGAGCCATCCCGCTCCGTCTGGTTCAGTTGACGATGGTCCAGTCACCGCCGCGGATCTCGATCATGTGGAAGGCCGACAGATCGAGGCCCATGTGATCGGTGGCCGACAGATTGACGATGCCCCCGGTGCCGATGTAGCCGCTGGTCTTCTCGATCTCGTCGCGCACCTTGGCCTTGTCGGTCGATCCCGCCCGGCTGATCGCGGCAAGCGCGATCTGCAGGCCGTCGTAGGCATGGCCGCCAAAGGTCGACACCGCCGAGCCGAAGGCCTTCTCGTAGGCCTGCATGTAGGACAGGCACACCGCCTTCTGGGGGTCGGCGGCCGCCAGCTTGTCGGCGACCACCAGGCCGGCCGCCGGCAATCGCACACCTTCTGCGGCGTCGCCGGCCAACTCGATGAACTTCTTCGAGGCGACGCCGTGGGACTGGTAGAGTGGCACTTCGATGCCGAGTTGCTTGAAGTTCCGGGTCACGATGGCCGGACCCTGGCCGAAACCGGGGTTCAGCACAGCCTGGACACCCACCGTGTTCTTGATCTTGGTAAGCTGGGGTGTCATGTCGGTGTCCTTGGGGCCGTAGGTCTCGTCGGCCAGGATCTGGATGCCATAGGCCGCGACCAGGCTCTTGCACTCGTCCTGCATGGACTTGCCGAAGCCGTCCGTGCCCGAGATCATGCCGATCTTTTTGAGACCCCGCTTTTCCATATCCTCGAAGATCTTGGCGCAGGCCATGCGGTCGGTGTGCGGCGTTTTGAACACCCATTTCTTGACCGGCTCGACGATTGCCGCTGCGCCGGCCAGCGAGATCATCGGGATTCCAGCCTTTTCCACCAGCGGTACCACGGCCATGGTGGTGCCGGTGGTCGAGCCGCCGACGATGACGTCGACATTGTCGCTGCTGATCAAGCGCTTGACATCGGTCTGCGCCTTCTTGGCATCGCCGGCATCATCGTAATGGACAAGCTCCACCTTGCGCCCGAGCACGCCGCCTCCGGCGTTGATCTTCTCGACATACATCTGGAGCGTCTTGAGCTCGGGGTCCCCGAGGAAGGAGGCCGGTCCGGTGACTGACAGAAAGGTGCCGATCCGGATGGGTTCGGCGGCCAGGCCCAGAGGTGCGGAGAGCCCGGCTGTCGCCAGAATCGTCCCCGCGACCGCCAGGTCCCGCCATCTTGCGGTTGGAAGCATCGTATTTCCCCCTTTCGTGGGTTTCAGGTTAGGCAACCCTTGGCGAACAAACGTCGCGATTGGGTCCAGACTGCCTATAAAAACCACACAAATCAAACGGGAAATACCGCCGCCGGTTGATGAACTCGGAGATCTCGATCAACCGCACTCGATGAAGCAACCGCAAAACTCTTATGGTCTGCCGTCGCCGATTGAAATATCGTGAGCCGCCAAACCCAGACGGGACAATGAAACAACCATGCTGGCCCTGCCTGACCGAGGAAACGTGATGACCGCGAAACCGACCGAGACGTTCATGTTCTCGCCCGAAATCGAGACCATGGCGCGCGCCCAGTTGGCCGCCCTGCAATTGGGGAAGCTGAAGAGGATCGTCCGCCACGCCTACGACAACGTGGCCCATTACCGGCAGCGCTTCGACGCCGCCGGGGTAAGCCCGGACGATCTTAAGACCTTGGACGACATCCAGCGCTTTCCCTTCACCACCAAGGACGACCTCAGGGGCCACTATCCGTTCGGCATGTTCGCGGTGCCGCGCGAACAGGTCATTCGCGTCCATGCCTCCTCCGGCACCACCGGCAAGCCCACCGTCGTCGGCTATACCCGCGAAGACCTCGACGTGTGGTCGGAGCTGATGGCCCGCTCGCTCGCCTGCATGGGCGCCCGGCCCGGCGATTTCGTTCATAACGCCTACGGCTACGGCCTGTTTACCGGCGGCCTCGGCGCCCATTACGGGGCAGAGCGGCTGGGTTGCACGGTGACCCCGGTATCCGGCGGCAACACCGAACGCCAAATCGTCCTGATGAAGGATTTCGAGGCTCAGGTCCTGTGCTCGACACCCTCCTACGCACTCCACATCGCCGAAGTCGCCGAGAAGACTGGGGTCGACATCAAGGGGGGGCCCCTTCGGGTCGGCGTCTTTGGCGCCGAGCCGTGGAGCGAGAAGCTGCGCCATGAACTGGACGAGCGCTTGGGGATCAAGGCGGTCGACATCTACGGCCTGTCGGAAATCATCGGTCCCGGCGTTGCCGCCGAGTGCATCGAGGCCCGGGCAGGCCTGCACGGCTGGGAGGACTGTTTCCTGTTCGAGGTGATCGATCCCGAGACCGGAGACCCGGTGCTTCACGGCGAACAGGGCGAGCTGGTCATCACCACGCTCGCCAAATGGGCGCAGCCGATGATCCGCTATCGTACCCGCGACATCACGCGGCTCACCGACGAGCCCTGCGTCTGCGGGCGCACCCACGCGCGCATCCTCCGCGTCACCGGCCGCAACGACGACATGCTGATCATCCGCGGCGTCAACGTCTATCCCTCGCAGGTCGAGGCCCACCTGCTCGGCCTGCCGAGCATCGAGCCCCATTATCAGCTGGTCATCCAGCGCGAGGGGACCATGGACACCATGACGGTCGAGGTGGAGGCCAAGTTGGGCGTGCCGGTCGACCAGTACCCGGCCATTGCCAAAAAGGTCGCTAACCACGTTAAGGCTATGGTCGGCGTCACCTGCCGGGCTGTGGTGCTGACGCCGGGCGAGGTGCCTCGCTCGCAAGGCAAGGCGGTCAGGGTGCGCGACTTGCGCCCGAAGGTCGCCTGAGGACGGACGGATGGGGAGCCGGCGCCGACGAAGCGCCGGCTTTCCTTTCATGAATAATGGGAATGCATAAAATTTTATCGAAAATTTATACTTAATTGACAGCAAATTTGAGTAAATAAAAGCGTTGACCTTTACAATAATTGAGAATAGTTTTTATTTTACCGTTCTTTTATATTCGATCTTTATCTGTAGAAATACGATGTCGCGCGCCCGTCAATTTCCCCTTCCCTCTTTTTTGCCTGTAGGACGTTCCCGACATTGTCCGCGTCCGCAGCGGGTCATTCGGCGGGCCGTGTGGAGGGCGCGGCTGCGCGCCGCCCTGTCGGTGGCGGGCGCGATTGGCGTTATCGGCGTGATGGCGGTCGGCGGTTTCTGGTTCTTGCGGGGGCCGATGCTGGAGGCAGGGGCCGATGCCCTGCTGGCGGCTGAGTCGCTGTTCATGGCCGTAGGCGCCGAACGTCTCCCGACGGAAGATGTGGCCCGGCCCGCAGAGTCGGCCACTGCGACCGAGGCCGGCTCCGTCCCTGCCATCAAGGCCGTGCTCGTCCGCTAGGCCGTCCCTCGGCGCGGTCAACATCGGTCGCGCGCACAAAAAAAGCCCGGCGGAAACCCGCCGGGCTCAATCCCGAAAGCTTTGGCAATCAGGCGTGCAGCTTCTCGTAACGAGCCTGCAGGACTTCTTTCGATTCCTGGCGGTTCGGATCGGGAACGCAAGCATCGACCGGGCAAACCAGCGCGCACTGAGGCTCATCCTCGGCGCCGACGCACTCGGTGCACTTGGCAGGGTCGATCACGTAGGTGGTGTCGCCTTCGCTGATCGCTTCATTGGGGCACGATTCGACGCAGGCGTCGCAGTTCGTGCAGTCGTCGTTGATCATCAGGGCCATTTCTTGAACTCCTCGGTTTTAGTTCAGCCAACTGGAACTTCCGCTTCGCAGGGCGACGCCTGCCGCCCCCACGCGATCGCCCGGACGGTGTGCCCATGGGCTACGCACTAGAGTCGGCGTTGTATACCCCGTTTTGGCGTCGGGATCAACGGCCGGAACGGCGACAGATAGGCATTCTCATTTGCCAAAAGCGGCACGATTCCAGCGTGTTATAGCCATTATTTGAAGCGTTCCGCAGATCCAGCAAGCCGTTTGACTGGATCGTAATCCGGCCCTAACCTTCGGGGGGGCGGCTATCGGACCGGCCGCGATTCTTCGGCGGCATAAGAAAGGGTGAGATCGTCCATGCGGATCCGCAACGTGTTCGGGCCGGTCCCCTCGCGGCGGCTGGGGCGGTCTCTCGGCGTCGATCTGGTTCCCACCAAGGCCTGCAGCTACGACTGCATCTATTGCCAGTTGGGACGAACCACCTTCAAGACGGTCGAGCGGCGAGAGTACGTGCCGATGACCGACATTCTGATGGAGGTGGAAGAACGTCTGGCGGCGGGTGTCTCGGCCGATTACATCACCCTTTCCGGGTCCGGTGAGCCGACCTTGCATTCGGATTGTGGCGACATCCTGCGCACGATCAAGACGCTGACCGACATTCCGGTGGCGGTGCTGACCAACAGTTCCCTGCTGGGCGACCCTCAGGTACGAGACGAGTTGATGGCGGCCGATCTGGTCATCCCATCGCTGGACGCCGGCGACGCCGCCATGTTCTCGCTGGTCAACCGGCCTCATCCCGCCGTCGATTTCACCGTCATGGTCGATGGCCTGGCCGCCTTCTCGCACGCCTTTCCCGGCCGTCTGTGGCTGGAGATCTTCCTGCTCGATGGCCTGACGGCGGCCGAGGAGGAAGCGCGCAAGATCGCTTTTCACGCCGCCCGGGTACGCGCCGACAAGGTGCAGATCAATACAGTGTCGCGGCCACCGACCGAAGAGTGGGCCAAGGCACCGACGCGCCAGCGACTGACCGAGCTGGCCTCGCTGTTCGGCCCCAGGGCCGAGGTGGTTTGCGGCTTTACCGGCACCATGGAGGAGCACGAGTTTTTGGCGGGCCGGTCGCGCGTCCTCGACCTCTTGCAGGGTGGACCGAAGACGCTGGACGACCTGGCGCACTTAAGCGGCGTCAATCGCAACGAAACGCTGAAGCACCTGGAAGTCCTGCTGAACGACGGGCTAGTCCATTCGAAAGTCCGCCAGGACATCCGCTATTTTTTCTGCGAGAACCTGTAACCCCCCGGTGGCCGGACGAAGATCCGGCGCCGCAACAAGATGCCTCAAGAGGAGGAACGCATGCCGTCCCGCGACGTAACCATCACCGTGCTGTTCAACAACAATACCCGCGATCCCAAATTGCGGGCGGCCCACGGCATGTCCTGCCTGATCGAGGGGCTGGGGAAAACCATCCTGTTCGATACCGGCGGCGACGGCGTCATCCTGCTCGACAACATGAAGGTGCTGGGCAAGGACCCGAAGGCGGTGGACGTGGTGGCCCTGTCGCACGCGCACTGGGACCATTCGGGCGGCCTGTTCGCCTTCCTGCACCGGGCACGCCCCGGCATCGACGCATTCATTCCTCGCGCTGTCTCCGCGCTGTTTCGCGAGCACGCCGCCCTGCTCGGGGCCAAGGTCACGGTGGTCGACGGGCCGGTCGAAATCGTTCAGGGTCTCCACTCCACCGGCGAGATGGGCGGCGAGCACCTGCCGGTCGATCGCCGCGAGCAGGCCCTGGTCTTCAAGGGTGAGGCCGGCGCCGTGGTGCTGACCGGCTGCGCCCATCCCGATGTCGTCGACATCGTCAGGCGGGCCAACGAGATCGTGCCCGGCGCCATCGACGTCGTGCTGGGCGGCTTCCATCTCAAGGACGCCGAGACGGACGTTGTCGAGCGGGTGATTGGCGGCCTCAAGGAATTGGGCGTACGCCGCATGGGACCGTCACACTGCACCGGAGAGAAGCACACCGAAGTCTTCCGGCGCACCTGGGGTGACGGCCTGGTCGGCTTCGACGCCGGCACCACCTTCAGCTTCCGGATGGCGGCTTAGCCGCGGCCAGCCTAACTAATTTCGGGGACACCATATTTAATTCACGCATGTTCACCAACGCAACAAGGTGAGTAAAGGTGAATTAAATATGGCGTCCCCGAAATTTCCTTCCGGGTGGCGCCCTAGGCTGCTTTCGCTACTTCAGCACGGTTTCGGCCAGTTGCGCCCAATAGCTGGCGCCGATCGGCAGCAGGTCGTCGTTGAAGTCGTAGGAGGCGCTGTGCAGGTTCGGCGTCTTTTCGCCGCAGCCTGCCCAGACGTAGCAGCCCGGCCGCCGGAGCAGCATGAACGAGAAGTCCTCGGCTCCCATGGTTGGCGTCGGGTTGCGATCGACGTTGTCCTCCCCGACCACGGTGCTGGCCACGCCGGCGGCGATCGCCGCCTCCGCTTCGTGGTTGACGGTCGCCGGGTAGCGACGGACATACGTGAACTCGGCGGTGGCGCCATGCGCCGCCGAGATGCCGTCGGCGATGCGCCTTATGGCCGCCTCGGTGGCGTCCTGCACCTCGGTACGGAAGGTGCGCACGGTGCCGCGTAGCAGCGCCGCTTCGGGAATGACGCCGTAGGCTTCCCCGGCATGAAAGTTGGTGACGGAAATGACCACCGAGTCGACCGGATGGGTGGTGCGGCTGACGATCTTCTGGAACGCGCCCACGATCTCGGCGCCGACCGCCACCGGATCGATGCAGAGGTGCGGCATCGCGCCGTGCCCGCCCCGGCCTGTGATCAACAGATCGAAATCGTCCGAAGCCCCCATCATCGGCCCCGGTTTGACGGCGAATGCGCCGACCTTCATGCCCGGCCAGTTGTGCATGCCGTAGACGGTATCGACCGGCAACTTCTCGAACAGCCCGTCCTTCACCATTTCGCGGCCGCCTCCCTTGCCCTCCTCTGCCGGCTGGAAGATGAACCGCACGGTCCCCTTGAAACGCTTGGTTTCGGCCAGGTAACGGGCGGCGCCCAACAGCATGGCGGTGTGGCCGTCGTGGCCGCAGGCGTGCATCTTGCCCGGAACCGTCGACCTGTGGGGGATGTCGTTGGTTTCCGTCATCGGCAGCGCATCCATGTCGGCCCGAAGGCCGATTGCCGGACCGTCGCCGTTCCTAAGGGTGCCGACGACCCCGGTCCTGCCCAGACCCCGATGCACTTCGATACCGAACTCGGTCAGCTTGGCGGCAACGAAATCCGAGGTGCGTTTCTCCTCGAAGGCGATTTCGGGATGGGCATGGAGGTCGCGGCGCCAGGCGATCATGTCCTCGTGGAAGTCGGCGATGCGGTTGGTGACGGGCATTTGTTGTTGTTCTCCGACGGAATGGGCAAAAAGATCGCCCAAACTTAGGCACTTTCGCTGCCGCGTCCATAGGGATATGCCAATTCTTGCGAAAGGATCATCGCCGACGGCAGCAATCAGCCGGCGTCGCGCACCAAGTTGACGCCGCGCTCGGTAAAGCGGATGGCCACCGTTGCGCCCTGCGGGACAGGAGAATCGAGGTTGTGGTCGATGACGAACAACTCGCCCAAACCGCATTCCACCGTGTATTCCAGGTGGCTGCCCAGGTAGACGGCCTTCAGCACGCTGCCTTCCAATCCACCGTTGGCCGAACCTTCCAGCAGGTGGATGGCCTCCGGCCGGATGGCCACGTGGGCCGGGCCGGGCTTTGCGCCCCGATGCGGCCGGCGGGTTTCGATGCCACCGATCCGGAGCACCGCCTCGGCGCCTTCGACACGCACGACTTCGGCTTCCACCATGTTGGCGTCGCCGATGAAGTCGGCGACGAAGGCGTCGATGGGCCGCTCGTAGAGGTCATGGGGCGTGCCGACCTGGGCGATGGCGGCATTCCTCATGACGACGATGCGATCCGACACCGCCAACGCCTCGGACTGGTCGTGCGTCACGTAGACGGCGGTCAATCCCAGCTTGCGTTGGAGGTCGCGGATTTCCTCGCGCATGTGGCGGCGCAGCTTGGCGTCGAGGTTGGAAAGCGGCTCGTCGAACAGCAGCACTTGGGGTTCCAGCACCAGGGCGCGGGCCACCGCGACCCTCTGCTGCTGGCCACCCGACAGTTCGCTCGGCATGCGCTCCTCGAAACCGTCGAGGCCGACCAGGTGAAGCCCGTCCAGCGCCTTCTCGCGCGTCGCCGCCTTGGCGACGCCGCTTACCGTCAGGCCGTAGCCAACGTTCTCGATCACCGTCATGTGCGGGAACAGGGCATAGGACTGGAAGACCATGGCGACGTCGCGGTCGGTGGCCGGCAGCGTCGTCACGTCGGTATTGCCGATGAGAATCTGCCCGGCGCTCGCCAACTCCAGCCCGGCGATCATGCGCAGCGTCGTCGTCTTGCCGCAGCCCGAGGGGCCGAGGAAGGTGATCAGTTCGCCGGCCTCGATGGTAAAGGTCAGGTCCTTCACCGCGACGACGGTGCCGAATGCCTTCGTGACGTTGCGGAATTCGACGGATGCAGCTTTTCCCGTGATGGTCATGGAATGCCAACCTCCAGGGCCGGGCGGCCCGTGGCCTTGAGGGTGCCGCGGCGGCCGAGCTTGCGCTGACCGACCGCCGCCTGGACGGCGACGATGACCAGCACCATGACCAGGATCAGCACCGAGGAATAGGCGATGGCCAAGCCGTAGTCGCCGTTCTCGACGCGGCCGATGATGTAGGACGTCGCCATGTCGTAGCGGGCACTGACCAGGAAGATGACGGCGCTGATCGCCGTCATGGCGCGCACGAAGCTGAACACGATGGCGGCGACGATAGCCGGGCGCAGCAGCGGCAGTACCACCCGGCGCAGGGTGGTGAAGCTGTTGGCACCGAGCGTGAGCGAGGATTCGTCGAGGCTGCGGTCGATCTGGCTCATGGCGGCGATGCCAGCGCGCACCCCGACCGGCATATTGCGGAAGACGAAGCAGATGACCAGGATGGCCCCCGTCCCCGTCAGTTCGATGGGCGGCACGTTGAAGGCCAGGATGTAGGAGATGCCGATGACGGTACCGGGGATGGCGAAGCTCAGCATGGTGCCGAACTCAAAGGCGTCCTGACCGTGAAAGCGCTGGCGGACCAGCAAATAGGCGGTGAGCAAGCCGATGATGGCGGTCGGCACCGTCGAGACCGCCGATACCAGGATAGTCGTGGAGAACGAGTTCCAGGCGGCGCCCGCCCACACGATGCCATGCTCGCCCCAGGCGATGCCGAAAGCGTCGATATAATGGGCCAGCGTGAAGCTGTGATCGTATCCCCACAACTTGACGAAGCCGCCGAACATGATCATCGCGTAGATGACGAAGGTGAGCGCTGCCCATGGCACGACGGCAGCGTAGACCATCCATGTCACCTGCCGGGGCAGTGTGGGATGGACACCGGAATCTCCCTTGCCTGTCACCGTCGTATAGGATTTGCGGCCGAGCCAGCGGCGCTGCGCGTAGAAGGCCGTCAGCGTGAAGGCGAGCAGCACGATGGCCAGCACGGCGGCGCGGCCCTGGTCGTTCTGGGCGCCGACGATGGCGTAGAAGGTGGAGGTCGACAGAACCTCGAAATCGCCGCCCAGCACCATTGGATTGCCGAAGTCGGCGAGGCTTTCGATGAAGCCCAGGAGGAAGGCATTGGCCAACCCCGGGCGGATCAGCGGCAGCGACACCGTGACGAAGGTTTGCCACCGGCTGGCCCTAAGGGTCTGGGCGGCCTCCTCCATGGCCGGGCTCACCCCCTCGACGACGCCGATCAGCACCAGGAAAGCGATCGGCGTGAAGGCCAGCATCTGGGCCACCCAGACGCCCGTGAAGCCATAGATCCAACGGCTGGGCTCGATGCCGAAGGTTCCTTCGAGGAATACGCTGAGCGCCCCCGAGCGGCCGAAGAGAAGGATGATGGCCAGCCCGATGACGAAGGGCGGCGTGATGATCGGCAGGATGGTGAGGATGCGCAGCATCCGCTTGGCGCGGATCGCCGTGCGCGTCACCGCCAATGCGAAGGCCAACCCCAGGCCGGCGGTGCCGACCCCGACCATGATGGCCAGCACCAGCGAGTTCCAGGCGATCCCGCAGTTGACGTTGGCGGTGACGCAGGCCAGTCCCCACAGGTCGCGAGAAACCAGCTTGTCGAGGAAACTGCCGGGGGCGAAGGCGCCCTCGTTGTCCTGGACGGCGCTGATCAGGATGCGCGACACCGGAAAGAAGATGAAGGCGGCGACCAGGGCGATGATCAGGGCGATGGAGCCGACGACGAAGACGTCGCCGTTGACGGCGCCCTTGGCCGCGATGCCTTGCGAAAGCAGGAACAGGAAGGCGGCGGAAACCAGCAGCGCCCCGTAGCCCATGCCAAACTGGCGCACATCGAGGGAGCCGAACGCGCTTTCCAGAAATTCCCAACGCCAGCCGCCGAGCCCGACGGTGAAGCCCTGGGCCAGTACATAGGTGAGCCCGAGGCCGCCGGCCGCCAGCAGCACGCCGGCATAAAGCGGGTCGTTCTTGGGGCGCGTCAGGATGGCGAGTGGCGCCAGCAAAAAAAGGCCGATGGTCAGCAGCCACGGCCGGTCGGCCACCAGGGCCGCGAACAGGGCCGGGGCGTGGTCGGCATCGGCGATATAGCCATCGAGCCAGGCGAAGCTCCATAACCCGTCGTCTATGGCATACCAGGGCAGCACGGCAAAGCCGGCCCAGCCCACGGCAAGCCATAGGACGACGGGTCTGTTGAACTTGGGGATCAAGATCCGAGCCTTAGCGAGGCAGGTCCTTGACCTCGGCATCCCACTTGGCGAGCAGCCGCTTGCGCTCGTTCGACGAGCCGTACTTGGCGAAGTCGTAGTTGATCAGCTTGATCTGATCCATGTTTGGCGCCTGTGGCGGTGGCGTCACACTGGCGTTCGACGGCACTTGGTAGGCTTGGGCCTTGGCCATCAGCTTCTGCGATTCGGGGCTCAGCGCCCAGTCGTAGAACTTCTTGGCCGAGTCCAGGTTGCGGGCGCCCTTGATGATGCTCATCGAGCCGATTTCGTAGCCGGTGCCCTCGCAGGGGGCCACCGCCTTGATCGGGAAGCCCTCGACAACCTGCGTGACCACGTCGTGCAGGAAGGTGATGCCGACGCCCGTCTCGCCGCGTGCCGCCGCCTTGATGGGGGCGGAGCCCGATTTGGTGTACTGATTGATGTTCTTGTGCAGGGCCTTCAGGTAGTCGAATGCCTTGTCCTCGCCCAGCAGCTGTACCATGGTGGCCAGCGTGGTGTAGGACGTGCCCGAGGAATGGGGGTTGGCGATCTGCACCTCGCCCTTGAATTCCGGCTTGGTGAGGTCGGCCCAGCACTTGGGCTCGGGGATGTTCTTCTTGGCCAGGACCTCGGGGTGATAGCCGAATCCGAGGGCACCCATATAGACGCCGACCGTCTTGTAGCCGGCCTGTTCGGCCTGCTGGCGGGCCCAGGGGTGCAGTTTGTCGAGCATCGGCGACTTGTATTCCTGGCTCAGCCCTTCCTCGGCGGCCTGCAGGTGCGGGTCTCCTGTGCCGCCCCACCACACGTCGCCTTTCGGGTTGTCCTTCTCCGCCTTGATCTGGGCGAAGGTCTCGCCCGAGCTCTTGCGGGTCATCGCCACTTCGATACCAGTCGCCTTCTGGAACTCCTCGATGACCAGCTGGCACCACTCGATCTGCGGACTGCAATAAAGCGTCAGTTTGCCGGCGGCATTGGCTTCAGCCGTCGGCGTCAGAGCCGTCGCCACCAAGGCGGCGGCACCTATAAGATGGAATCTTCCCTTCATCTCCCGTCCTCCTGTTAGCTCACCCTGTATGCGCTTCGTCATCGTCATGCGGGGAACGACCGATTCCGGCTCTTTGTCGCATGTGCGAATTGCTATTATCCCCGTTGCCTTTCAGAAAATGTATTCTATTCTGGCAAAAATTAGAAATTAATTTTCAATGACAGTCCAGGAAGGAATGCCGATGCCGATCGCACAGGATCTCGATGGCCGCGTTGAGGCGGCCTGCCGTATTGCCGAAGAGGCGGCAGCGCTTGGCCTTCGCTATTTCCACGACGGCGCCAACCTGGCCGTCACCGCCAAAGGCGTGCAGGACATCGTGAGCAACGCCGACCGCGACATCGAGTCGCTGGTCCGCGGACGCCTCGCCGCGGCGTTTCCAGGCGACGCCTTCTTCGGCGAGGAGAGCGGGCGTGGCGACGGCGCCGACCCCTCCTCGGGCATTTGGGTGGTCGATCCCATCGACGGCACTGACAACTTCGTGCGCGGCATCGCCGGCTGGTGCGTTTCCATCGCCTACGTGGTCGGCCGCGAGGTCGACATCGGCGTCATCTGCGACCCGCTGGCCGGCGAACTCTACCTGGCCCGCCGCGGCGGCGGCGCCACGCTGAACGGCGTGCCTTTGGCGCCCCGCCGGGTGGCCGGCTTTAAGGACGGTATCGTCGGCATGGGCTATTCGCTGCGCCGGCCGCCCGAACCGACGCTCAAGGTGTTCGCCGGCCTGCTGGCGGCGCAAGGCATGTACCAGCGCACCGGCTCCGGTGCTCTCATGATCGCCTACGTGGCATCGGGCCGCTACATCGGCTACTACGAGGCCCACATCAACGCCTGGGACTGCCTGGCCGGCGTCGCCCTGGTGCGCGAGTCGGGCGGCTGGACCAACGATTTCCTGGCCGGAGACGGACTGCATTCCGGCAACCCGCTGGCCGCCGCCGCGCCGGGCCTCGAAGACGCCATGCGGCAACTCACTGGGCTGAAATAGCGCCCAACCGGCTGTTCCTCAGTCGTAGGCGCCCATGATGTTCTGATCGTGGTCGATGACGGCACCGGTCATCACGCCCGATTCGGGACCGAGCAGGAAGCGGGCCAAGTTGGCGACGTCCTCGGGCTTGATCAGGCGGCCGAACGGCTGCGCCGCTTCGCCGCGCTGAAGCCAATCGGCCGGCTGGCCTTCCAGTTTCTTGATCCGATGCTCGCCCGGCGTGTCGGCCCAGCCCATGTTGATGCCGTTGACCCGGATTCGATCGAAGCGCACGGCGTGGGCAACGTTCTTCGTCAACGTGGCGAGCGCTCCCTTGGAGGCCGAATAGGCGGTGATGAACGGTTGGCCGCCATGGCTCGACATCGTGATGATGTTGACGATGGCGCCGCCCCGCCCCTCGCGGCGCATCACCGCGATGGCTGCCTGCATGAGCAGGAACGGCGCCCGGGCATTGACGGCGAAAATGCGGTCCCACAGCTCGACCGTGGTGTCGGCGATGGTGCCGCGATCGGTGATGCCGGCGGCATTGATGAGCCCGTCAACGCGCCCGAAGCGCCTGTCGCACTCGGCGACCACGCGCCGGCAATCTTCCGCCTTTTCGAGGTCGGCGGCCACGAACAGCGCCGCACCCGCCCCCGCTTTCTCCAATTCCGCCGCCACCCGCTTGCCGTTTTCCGCGTTGCGCCCGGTGATCACGATGCCCTTGGCGCCCTCGTGGGCGAGCGCCATCGCCGAGGCCTCGCCGATCCCCTGGGTGCCGCCCGTCACCACATAGGCGCGCTCCGAAAAGAACGTCCGCGTCGCCGTCGTCATGGCTACCCTCCTCTCCCTGCTCCCTGGAATGCGCCGCCGGTTGTCCCGGCGGTCATTCCTCACTGCACACCCGTTTTCGGGGCAGGTCAAGGGCGGCCGATCAATTGTTGGTGGCGACAACCTCCCAGGCGCCATCGGCTTGCAGGCAGGCGGTGCCGTAGGCCTGTTCGGTTTTGCCGCCGATAGTGACGGTCTGCTGGAACTCGCGGCAGGTGCGCCCCGTGGTGCTGGTGCCTTCGCGCACGGCGGTGACGCTGCCGGTGGCGCCGCCTTGATTCCAGATGATCGTTTCGCCGACCGCCGCCGTGGTGGCCCTAACCTGGGCCGCCTCGTGGGCGCGCTCCTGCGCCTCGTTCAGCAGGTCGAGCGCCTTGAGCGAAATGGCCGTGAAGGCCAGCCACTTGTAGGCGGCATCGTCGGCCATGAAGGGGCCGTAGCCTGGATACCAGTGGCCGTGCGGACGGACGACGACGACGTTGTGGTATTGGCGCACGCGATGGGCGGGCACGACCACGACCGGGCCGGGACCCTGATGGACCGGCCCCCGCCAGTCTGGCTTAGGGGCTGCTCCACGGCGATCGTCCACCCGCTGGACGGCGGCGTTGCGATGGGATGGGGTAACGGCGCGCGGGTCGGCCTGGGCGGCCGAGGCGAAGACGACGATGGCGAGGGTAAGAATGACGATCAGGCGGTTGCGGTTCATGGCGGGCTCCTCTCGTGGGCGAAAATTCCTTGACGAGGAGTCAACCGCCTTTTTGTAACCGGCCGATGTCCGGAACCGGGGTTTTTTGTAACTGAATGTGATTCACAAACTCCGCGAAACGGTCGGTGACCGATCTCCGCCGGGTGATCCGCCGACTATGCGTCCCGCTCGGTGGGACGCAAGCGTCGGAGCCCGGCCGGCAAGGCCGCCTCGATTGCGGCCTCCAGACGCGGCCCATGGCGCTTGAGCTGAATGCCGGCGGCGATGATCAAGACGCCCAGCGCGGTCAGCGCCACAGAGAAGAAGATCGAATCGGCGAAGACAGCATCGGCGAGATGCGCGAGGTAGCCGAACGTGCCGATGGCGCCGAACACCATGAAGGCGCGCCGACGCAGGAACACCCCCGCGCCCATGAGGGCGACGTTGATCAGACAATAGCCGGCCTTTGCCAGTTCGCTGTCGCTGTCATGCAAGCTCAAGCCACCCCAGAAGGCCATCAGCCCAAACAGGTATCCCCAGAAGGCGAAATCCTCGCGGGTGCGGCGATCCACGGCATAGGCGGTGGCCAGCATGGCGAGCCCGAACCAAACGGACACCTGCAGGCGCTGTTCCCAGGCGAAAGCCTGGGTACCGGCGATGATCGGTGTCAGGTCCATCGACATGTACCACAGCACGAATGCGATGGGCGCGGTGAGGAACGGGAAGCGGCAGAAGCGCAGCGCCGCCAACCCCGTGGCCACGGTGGCCACTTCCATGGCGAACCAGCCGCCCCGTATCCAGCGGTGGAAATCGACGTAGACGCCGGGATCATCGAACGGCCAGACGCCGAGGGCGCGTTGCAGGCCATAGACGGCAAGCGGCATCATGCACACCGACAGGGTGACCAAAAGACCGCCCGGCACTCTCAGGCCAGGCCGCCCCCACGCCCAGGCGCCGGCGCCGACGAAGGCCGCGCCATAAACGGCGGCGATGGCGAATATGCCGCCACCCCCCAGCCTTTCCCAGCCGCTGCCGATGAACCATCCCATGGCGCCGATGACAAGCAGGGCCCCCAGATAATAGGCGACATGCACGAGGTCGAATTTCGGGGCATCCGCCGTCCGTTCGCCAAGCGCCCGCCATAGGGTCTCCACCTGCCCGGTCCCGATGACGCCCTTGGCCGCCGCCCACTCCAAGTCCGCCTTGCCGATGCGCACGTCCGTTGTCCTCCCCAACCCGCCGGTTGACCCGGCGTCAGGGCGATTGCATACCGGATTGCCGGGCCGGGTCAATCCCTCCCCTGCCCGCCGCCCTCTTCGCAGACCCTTGGGAACAAAGGAATCCCTTTTTCCCCGACGGGTTCCCCCCCAGATAACCGGAATCCTCCCTTAACAGAGCCGGGACCCATGACGGATCTTCTCCTGGCTATTCTCCATCACCTGCTGGCTTTCGCCCTGGTCGCCATCCTGGCCGCGCAATTTGCCCTCATCCGCCCGCCCCTGGCCGGCGCCGCGCTCGCCCGTCTGGCCCGGCTGGACGCCGCCTATGGCGCCACTGCGGGGCTGCTGATTGCCGTCGGCGTCGCCCGCCTTATCTGGGGCGCCCGTGGCGCCGACTACTACCTCTCCGATCCCTGGTTCTGGGCCAAGATGGCCGCCTTCGCCGCGATCGGCGGCCTCTCCGCCATGCCCACCGTTACCCTCATCAGGTGGCGCAAGGCGGCCCAAGACGATCCCGCCTTCGCTCCCACCGCCGAGGCCCGCCAACGTGTTCGCCGCTTCATTGCGGGAGAATTGGCGCTGGTGCCGGTGGTGCTGGCCTGCGCGGCGGCGATGGCCCGCTACGGCACATTCTGAGACTAGCCCGCCGTCACGGCACCGGCGATCCGACCGGGCGCCGCCCGGAGCTTGGCGGCGATCATCAAGTGGACCAGCAGATAAAGGGGAACCAGCATCGAGGGGACCAGGGCCCAGGGTAGCTCGCCCATCGTGGTGGTGCCCGCTCCTTCGGTGAAGACCTGGAACGGGGTGCTTGGTGCCGACAGCACGCCAAGCGCGATGGCAATCACCAGGTCCAGTGCCCCGAAGACGTTCCAGGCGGCGATGAGCCCGGCGACTCGCCCGGCATGGCGCCAAGCCACGATGGCCAGCGGCACGGCCAAAAGGCTGGTCGCCACGTCGCCCCAGCCGGCGCTCGGCGCGAACGGCGACGACAGCCGGCCCTCGGCGGCCAGTAGCAGGAAGAAGACGCCGAACACGCGGGTGGCGTTGAGCGCGATCAGGGCCGCCAGCGGTACCGCCAGCAGGGCGTTGCGAAATCCGGGCAGGAGCTGCCAGCCCGCCAGCAACAAGGCGAGCAGACCCAAAAACGCGATGCCGGGGCCCGGAACCGGCCCGACAACGCCGGGCGCGAATCCCCCCGACGCGGCGACGGCGACGATCATGCCGCCCCACGCCGCCGCGGCGGCGATGGCAAGGCGTCTGTGCCTGGGGCTGATTGGAGAAAGAGCGACCAGAACGCCGACCATGGTGGCATAGGCCGCCGTGCAAGTAATGGCGCCAATTTGATCGATCATGGTATGCCTCCATCGGTTAATACGTGTATATGCACCTGTAAGATGACAAAGAACCCCGCGCGTATTGGCGCCGGGGGTCAGCGGGCGGCTTGTGCGGTGCGCTGCGCCTTTTCTGCGGCGTCCTGCGCCGCCTTCCAGGCCGGATAGGCGGCCTCCAGTTTGGCGCGGCCGGCCTCGGTCAGCCGCAGATGCCTCTCCCGCCCGTCCTGTGCCCCCTCGGCGGCAACCCAGCCATTGCGTTCGAGCAGCGTGGCGCCCCGCGTCAGCGTCGTGCGCTCCACCCCCAGTGCTCCGGCCAAAGCGCCGATGGGAGCCGGACCGACCGCGGCCAAGGCGACCAGCACTGAGAACTGGGTGGCCCGCAACCCATGCGGCCGCAGCTTGGCCTCATAGAGCCGGGTCAACTCCCGCGCCCGCCGCCGCGCTGCCAAACAGTGGCATTGCAGGCAGAGGGAGAGGTCGAAAGTGCTGTTAGTATTCATGATGATAAGTGTATATGCACATAACTTCTCCGTAAAGAACGAAATTCGACCACTCCCTCGATAGGTTCCCTGGATGCATAGACTGGGGATGGAACATTTCGGGGAATAATTGAAATCGGTTGGCGGATTCCCATGTCAGAGAACATGCGCTTTATCGACCGCTACCCGATCATCGTAACGCCCCGCCTCGACGCGTGCAGAGACTTCTGGGGAAGGCACCTGGGATTTGACGTGGTGTTCGAGGCAAGCTGGTTTGTTCTGCTTCAAGCCGAGGAGGCCAGCGCGGCCATAGCCTTCATGCATCCCGATCATCCGTCGGCGCCGCCGGGACCGGAGGTCTTCTCCGGCGTCGGCATGTGCTTCGAACTGCAGGTCGACGATGCGGCCGCCGCCTTCGCCGAATTCCAGCGTACCGGCGGTCCGGTAGGCCTGTTTCTGACGGACGAACCCTTCGGCCAGCGCCGCTTCGGCTTTGCAGATCCTTCCGGGCTATGGGTCGATGTCGTCGAACAGATCGATCCGGCAGCCGGCTTCTGGGAGCGTTACCCGCCGACGCCCTAACCCGCCGTTGCCGTCGGCGGCATTTCCGTCCTGTCCGTTAAGCCAACAAATACCGCGCCTGCGCCTCCGTGTCGGCGGCGAAGTCGGCCATGGCACCTTGCCAGCGGATGTGGCCGGTCTCGATGACGGCGACGCGATCGGCGATGGCGCCTGCGAAGCGCAAGTTTTGCTCGGCCAACAGGATGGTCAGCCCTTCGGCCTTCAGTGCCGAGACGGTGGTGGCGATCTCTTCGAGGATCTTGGGAGCCAGGCCCTCGGAGGGCTCGTCAAGAAGCAGCAACGTGGGGTTGCCCATGAGGGTGCGGGCGATGGAAAGCATCTGCTGCTCGCCGCCGGAAATATGGGCGGCACGCCGACGTCGGATCTCGGCCAGGTTGGGGAAGAGGACAAACAGCCGCTCGGCCGTCCAATCGGGGGAGCCCTGGCGGGGTGGCCGGCGGCCGGCCTCGAGGTTTTCGGCCACCGTCAGGTCGGTGAAGATGCGCCTCTCCTCGGGCACGTACCCCAACCCCAGGCGAGCGATGCGGAAGGCATCGAGGCGGGCGATATCGACGCCGTCCAGCGTCATCTCGCCGGCCGCATGCGGCACTAGGCCGATCAGGCATTTAAGCGTGGTCGACTTGCCGGCTCCGTTGCGCCCCATCAAGGCCACCGCCTCGCCATGGGCCACGGCGAGGTCGAGGCCGAACAGCACCTGGGCCCGGCCGTAGAAGGCATCGAGGCTCTTGACGCTCAGCATGGCTGCCCCCCCTGCCCCGCTTCGGCGCCGAGGTAAACTTCGCGCACCCGGGCATCGGCCCGCACCGCCTCCGGCGCACCGTCGGCCACCACCTCGCCCCGGTGCAGCACGACGATGCGCGAGGCATGGCCGAACACCACGTCCATGTCGTGCTCGGTGAACAGCACGCTCACCCCTTCTTCGGCCACCACCCGGCCGATGAGGGCCATCAGTTCGGCCCTTTCGCCACGTGCCACGCCGGCCATCGGCTCGTCCATCAGCAAGAGGGCCGGATCGTTGGCAAGCGCCAGGGCAAGTTCCAGGCGTTTGAGATCGCCATAGGCAAGCAGCCCGCAGGCGCGCCTGGCTTGCGCCGCCAGCCCCACCCGCTCCAGCAACGCATCGGCTTTCTCCGCCTCCAGGCCGGCCAGCGGCGTGAGGAGGTTCAACGCCCGCCCGGTGTGCGACACCATGGCCATCTGAACGTTCTCTTGCACTGTCATCGAAGGAAAGATGGCGGCTACCTGGAAGGTGCGTCCGATGCCCAGCCGCCAGACCTTGTGCGGCGGCCAGCCGGCGATATCGCGGCCCCTGAACTCAATGCCTCCGGCGTCGGGGCGAAGCTGGCCGCCGATCAGGTTAAAGCAGGTGGTCTTGCCGGCGCCGTTCGGGCCGATCAGGGCAACCGCCTCGCCGGCCGCCACCTCGAAGGAGACGCTTCTCACCGCCTCGACGCCGCCGAAGGCCTTCGACAGGTCGTGGATGGCCAGCAGCGGGCTCATCGCTCCGGCCTCATCAGTTTGTCCTTGAGGAAGCCGGCGATGCCCTTGGGGAAGGCCAAAACGGTCGCCAGGATGAGGCCGCCCAACAGGATGCGCCAGAAATGGGTTTCCGCCGCGATGCCGATCTTGAGCCCGGTGAAGGCCACCGCGCCGATGAGTGGCCCCAGCACCGTGTGCACCCCTCCCAAGAGCACCATGACCAGGCCGTCGACCGACACCGGGATAGCCATGACGGTCGGAAAGACGCTGCCCTTGAGGAAGGCGTAAAGGCCGCCGGCCAGCCCGGCGGCGGCACCGGAAAGCGCGAAGGCCAGCCATTGAACGCGCCTGACGTCGATGCCCAGCGCCTCGGCGCGCAGGCGCGAATCCCGCCCGGCCCTAAGCGCGAAACCGAAGGGCGAAAACACGGCCCGCTTCAGGACCCATAGGGCGGCGACGGTGAGCATCAGAGTCAGGTAATAATAACCGGCGGCGCCGGCCGCCCATGGGGCCGGCCAGATGCCGATCAGGCCATTATCCCCGCCCGTGAAGTCGTACCACTGGAAGACGCCGGACCAGGCGATCTGCGCGAAGGCCAGGGTCAGCATGGCGAGGTAAACGCCTGAAAGCCTGACGCAGAACCAGCCGAAGACGAGCCCTCCCATCCCGGCCAGCAGGGGGGCGGCGATGAGGGCGGCCTCCATCGGCGCTCCCAGGTGATGCACGGCCAGCGCCGAGCCGTAGGCGCCGAAACCCAGGTAGGCGGCGTGGCCGAAGGAAATCATGCCACCGATGCCCATCAGGAAATGCAGGCTGGCGGCGAACAGCGTGAAGATCAGAACCTCGCTCGCCACCTGCAACGCGTAGTCGCCTGCGGTGGCGGGCAACGCGACGAGGAGGCCGAGAAGGCCCAAACCGGCCCACCGCCACGCCGCCTTGAGCGGACGGAACGGCCGGCCGACGTCGCGTGCCGCCGCCTTGGGGATGATGGCCTCGGGTTTCCCCAACAGCCCCCACGGCCGGATAACCAATACCACCGCCATCACCAGGAACAGCAGGACCAGTGTGATCTCCGGGAAGATCAGGATTCCGAATGCCTGCAACTCGCCGATGACGACGGCGGCCAGGAAGGCGCCGCCGATGCTGCCCATGCCGCCGATCACCACGACGACGAAAGCCTCGGCGATGATGCCCATGTCCATCAAGAGATTGGCCGGCTCGCGCGGCAATTGCAGGGCGCCGCCTAGTCCCGCCAGCAGCGAGCCCAGAAAGAAAACGCCGGTCAGCAGCCATTTCTGGTTAATGCCCAAGGCTCCGGCCATTTCCGGGTCCTGAGTGGCGGCCCGCACCAGAATACCCCAGCGGGTGCGGTTCAAGAGCAGCCAGAGGATCACGAGTACGACAGGACCGATGACGATCAGCGCCAGGTCATATTCAGGCACGCGGTGGCCCAAAATGGAGACGGCGCCGGAGAGCCCTGGCGCGCGGGGCCCCAGGAGATCGTCCGGCCCCCACGTCGCCAGCGCCAAGTCCTGGACCACCAGTACGACACCGAAGGTGGCGACCAGTTGAAAGAGCTCGGGTGAGCGGTAGAGGCGGCGCAGCAGCGCCATCTCCATAAGGACGCCGATCAACCCTACGGCAACGGCGGCCAGCCCGATTGCTCCCCAGAAGCCGAAGGCGCCGCCCCCCAGTCTCAGGGTCAGGGAATAGGCGATGTAGGCGCCCAGCATGTAGAACGAACCGTGGGCGAAATTGACCACCCGGCTGACCCCGAAGATGATGGACAGCCCGGAGGCAACGAGGAACAGCGAGGACGCGCTCGCCAGCCCGGTCAGAAACTGGACCGCATAGAAGCTCACGGTGATACGGCCGCCCTCTCCTGCTTGCGGAGCCCTCGTCCGTCCGTGTAGCCGATGGCCGCCGCCGGGGGAACCGGAAAATACCGGGGTGGCGGGTAATGGCCTATTCGGCCGGGCGCATCTTGGCGGCTTCCGCCTCGGAAGGCAGGTACTGGGCGCCGTCGCCATAGCGCCAGTCGACCATGCGCGGCATGCCATCCTTCACCGTCAGCCTGCCGACGAAGGTACCCATGGTGCTCTGCTGGTCGGCGGCGCGATAGGTGATGCGGCCCAAGGGGGAATCCAGCGTCAGCCCACGCAAGGCGGCGGTGATCGCCTTGGGCTCGGTCGAGCCGGCCTTGGTGATGGCCGCCGCGATCGTCTTCATTGCCGCGTAACCGACCACCGAGCCCAGGCGCGGATAATCGTTGAAGCGCTTCTGGTAGGCCTCGCGAAACTTCACGTGCTCGGGGGTTTCGAGCGCGTACCACGGATAGCCGGTGACGATCCAGCCCTCGGGGGCCTCGTCCTTCAGGGGGTCGATCCAGTCCGGCTCGCCGCCCAGGATACTGGCCACCTGCCGGCCCTCGAACAGGCCCCGCAGCTTGCCTTCCCTGACGAACTTGATGAGGTCGGCCCCGAAGGTGACGTTATAGATGGCGTCGGGGTTGGTGCGGGCCAGGGCCTGCACAGTGGCGCCGGCATCGATCTTGAAAAGGGCCGGCCACTGTTCGCCGACCCATTCGACGTCGGGACGCTTGGCGGACAATAGCGTCTTGAATGCCTCGACCGCCGACTTGCCGTACTCGTAATTGGGGGCGACGACGGCCCAGCGTTTGGCCGGCAGCTTGGCGGCTTCCTCGGCCAGCATGGCAGCCTGCACATAGGTACCGGGGCGCAGGCGGAAGGTGTAGGCATTGCCCTGCGACCAGGCGATGGTGTCGGTCAGGGGCTCGGCGGCGATGAACGGGATCTGCTTCTGCTTGGCGAAGTCGGCGAGCGCCAGGCCGACGTTGGAGAGCAACGTGCCGAAGATCAGCGACACCTTCTCGCGGGCCAGGAGGTCGTTGGCCATGGTTACCGCCGTGCCCGGCTCGCCGCCGTCGTCCTTGGAGATCACCTCGATCTGACGGTCAAGTACGCCGCCCGCCGCGTTGACTTCCTCGAGCGCCAGTTCCCAGCCGTTGCGATAGGGCAGCGTGAAGGCCGGCAGCCGGGTATAGCTGTTCATCTCGCCGATGCGGATGGGTTCCTCGGAGGCCCGCGCGGGAACGGCGGCGACGATGGCGGCCGTTGCGGCCAGGGCGGTTACGAAAGTCCTGCGGTCGATCATCCGGGTCTCCCCTTCAAGCAAGCCCGCGGGAGGGGGCGCGATGGCGCATCCGTGCCGCCGGGCGGACAGAGATCAATGGTCTTGGACGCCGTTGTTTTTTGTCGGAGGTACCAACTTCGCGATGGGCCCTCCTCGTACAGCACCGTCGGTTATGGCCATATAAAGGCGACGGCTGTGGTGTGGCAATCGGGAAAAGGACTTGTGGCAGGGCTTTTTCGCGGCCCGGCAAAATTGTCGGAAATGGCTGCCACGCGGCCGGGCGGGCCTTGTCTTTTCGCTGGCTATAGCCTAGCAGGAGCGTGATCATGAGGAGAACCGCCATGGAATGGCTTATTCTCGGCGCCGCCATCCTGTTGGAAGTCACCGGCACCATCTGCCTCAAGCTTTCCGAGGGCTTTAGCCGGCTGGGGCCGTCGCTGGCCATTGCGCCGCTTTATTTGTCCAGCTTGGCCCTGCTGACCCTGGCGCTGAAGGCCATTCCGGTCAGCACCGCCTACGCCATCTGGGCAGCGGTCGGCACCGGGCTGGTTGCTGTTATCGGTATCGTCTTTTTCCGTGAGCCGGTTGGCGTCCTCAAGGTGGCATCGCTGGTTCTCATCGTCGTTGGCGTGGTCGGCCTGCACGTGGGGGACCGCCTGTCGGCGAGCCTGTGAAGGGTGACGGCATCTCGGTGAAACGAGGGGCGTGGATATGGAAAAGGAAATCCAGACGGTGACCAGACTGGCCGACGACATCATGGCGTTCGTCGTTGCCTACGGATTCCAGATCCTCGGCGCGCTGGTATTCCTGGCCATCGGTCTCATCGCCGCCGGCTGGGTGGGCAGCCAGGTGTGGGTTCCCAGCCGTAAGTATTTTCAGGTTCGATGCGCCGTCAACGGAGCGGCCCTGGTGGCCTTGAAGACGGCGCAGATATCGCTGTCGCCGGCCGGCCCGCTCGCCCTGACGGCGCCGTCGCTATCGTCAAACCAGGAGGCTTGTCCATCGTGAACTTCGCGACCGAGTTCGGACCGTTTGTGCGCGCCGACGGCGTGTGGTCCCAGATCATGTGTCCGGTCGACCGGGGGCAGCGGCCTCGTCCCGCCCTTTTCCTCGACCGCGACGGCGTGATCAACGAGGACGTCGGCTATCTGCACCACACCGAGGAGGTGCGGCTGGTGCCCGGCGCGGCGGAAGCCATCGCGGGGGCCAACCGGCTCGGCTTTCCGGTCGTCGTCGTCACCAACCAGGGGGGCATCGGCCTCGGCTATTTCGGGTGGGCCGAATTCGCCGCCGTGCAGGACCGCCTGCTCGAACTGCTGGCGGCCAAGGGCGCCCATGTCGACGGCGTTTTCGCCAGCCCCTATCACCCGCGGGCCACCGGGCCCTACGCCCATCCCAGCCACCCATCGCGCAAGCCCAACCCGGGCATGCTGTTGGCCGCCGCCGACTGGTTGGCCATCGACCTTGGCCGCTCGTGGATCGTCGGCGACCATGCCCGCGACATCGAGTCCGCCAAGAAGGCGGGGCTGGCTGGCGGCATGCATGTGCTGAGCGGCCACGGCGGCGAGGACGGCCAGCGCGAGAGCGCACTGGCCTTCGCCGACGACGGGTTCAGGGTAGTGACCGGAACCTCCATCGTCGGGGCCTTGCGCGTGCTTCCACTCTACCGGGCGTGAGTCTTCACTGAAAGGATCGGGAGGCTGGCTGGGGCGGTCAGAGCCGGCCGTAGTGGATGTAGTCGGTCCACGTGCGTTCCAAGCGGCGGAGCGAGCGGCAAACCCCTTCCACCTCTTCCTGGCCGAGGTCGTGGCTGGCCAGGGCGGCGGCCTGCCGCTCCTCGAGGTCGCGGACGGCCTTGACGATCTCGCGGGCCTGAGCGGTCAGCCGGATGCTGACCGAACGGCGGTCGTGGGAGGAACGTTCCTGTTCAAGATAGCCCATCTCGACCAGCTTCTTGATATTGTAGGAAACGTTGGAACCCTGGTAGTAGCCGCGATCAACGAGGTCGCGGATGACGATTTC
Organism: Rhodospirillales bacterium; assembly: GCA_014859895.1. Lineage (GTDB taxonomy): Bacteria > Pseudomonadota > Alphaproteobacteria > Rhodospirillales > Shumkoniaceae > Shumkonia. The sequence goes on along the minus strand of JACZKS010000160.1, from coordinate 9,732 downwards.
CTCATCGCCGATATTGGCGAGCAGCAGCGCCTGGACGCCGTTGATGTTCTTGAAACCCAACCGGGTGAGCTCGGTGCGGATCACGTCGAGGAAGCGCCGGTGCAAACGTTCGATCAGCCGCGTCAGTTCCAGATATTCATTATTCGTAGTCATCCATTCCTCCCCGTACTGGAAGCGACCGCAGTTTGCCCGGATTTGACAGACGTTGGCAAATATTTACGTGCAAAACCATGATGATCATCACAGAAGCGGCCCGGGAGTCGTTTTGACTGGCATGATGGCGGGGTGCGTGCCAGATTCGGCCGAACATCGGGAGGAACCGGGATGGCCCAGCGAATCCGCCGGATCGTGCTGGCAGGAATGGTTATCGGCGCGTGGGCGGGGCTGGCAGGATGCGCCGGCATGCCGCCGACAGCCGGCCAGATCGCCGAGGAGAATCGCGACAGCCAGGTCGCCCAGATCCTGCGCGTCGCCGATACCACGCGGCGCGGCGGCGACTTGGTCTCGGCGGCCGGCCTTTACCGTCGCGCCCACGACATGACCCCCGAACGGGCGTTGCCGCTGATCGCACTCGGCGATACCCTGGCGGCGCTTGGTTCCTATCCCGACGCGGCCCAGGCCTATGCCATGGCCATAGAGCGTGAACCGGCCAACGCCGATCTGCGCTATGGCTACGGCAGAACGTTGATGGCGCTGAACCGGCCGCAGGAGGCCGCCGAACAGTTTCGCGCGGCGATCGCCGCCAGCCCCAAGGATGGCCGCGCCTTCAACGGGTTGGGCGTCGCCCTCGATCAGGCGGGCGATCACGCTGCCGCCCAGCAGGCCTACGGGGACGGCCTGAAAGTCGCCCCCGACCACCCCGGCCTGGACAACAATCTGGCATTCTCCATGCTGCTCGCCGGTAACTTCGCCGATGCCGTCTTCCGCTTGGAGCAAATTGCCCGCCAGCCCCAAGCCACCGCGCGCAACCGTCAGAACCTGGCGCTGGCTTATGGCCTTGCCGGCGATTCGGCCAAGGCAGCGGCGGTGGCGGGACAGGACTTAGGTGAGGACGAGGTGAAGAACAACCTCGCCGCTTACGCGCGCCTGCGCCGAATGGCCGCCGCCGAACGCAACGCCGAGCTTCTCCGCCTGCGCGACCCGCGTATCGCGACGGCTCCCTGATCCCGCGCGATCCGGCCTGAAATGACGCGCCGGGCAAGAGGGTTTCCCCCCTCGCCCGGCGCTGCCCCGCCGCTCGACCCCGAGTGAGGCGGCCGGGGCTTCGGGGCCGGTGTCATTGACGTACCAGTGGTCTACAGGCCCCCCAGCCCGTCAATGGTACGCAGGACAGCCGGTCCCAACAGAATGATGAACAACGTCGGCAGGATGAAGACGACCAGCGGCACGGTCATGGTGGCCGGCAGCTTGGCCGCCTTTTCTTCGGCCTTGAGCATGCGTTCTTCACGAAACTCGATGGCCAGCACCCTCAGGGACTGGGCCAGCGGCGTTCCGTACTTCTCGGTCTGCAACAAGGTGTTGACGACGCCCCGGATGGCCGGGGTGTCGACCCGCTTGGCCAGGTTTTCCAGGGCGGTTCGGCGGACCGGCAGGAACCCCAGTTCGATCGAGGCCAGGCCGAACTCGTCGGCGATCTCGGGGCACGAGCGGGCCATCTCGCCGGCCACGCGGCTCAATGCCGCGTCGAGGGCGAGCCCAGCCTCGGCGCAGATGACCAGCAGATCGAGCGTATCCGGCAGGCCTTTCTGGAGGGCGGCGCGGCGCTTGTCGGTGGCGTTCTTGACATAGATCTCGGGCATATAGGCGCCGACGACGACGGCACCCATCGCCACCAAAAGCTGCCCCATCGGCTGCAATTGGAAGGCTCCCCTTCCATAGACCATGAAGGCCGCCAGGCCGCCGAAGGCGAATGGCAGGCACAGCTTGAGGAAGAGGAAGACCGACACCGCCTCCTTCGAGCGCCATCCGGCCCGAGACAGGCGCAACGACGTCTTGGCGGCGTGCGCGCTGCGCATGAGGTTCAAGCGGGTGACCACCTGATTCACCAAGCCGAGGGCGGCCCACTTGCGGTGGCGGTTGCGCTCGGGGGCCAACATACTAGCCCGTAAGGCATCGCGCTGGCGCTTCAGCCCCTTGGCCCGGCCGGTCATCGGATCGCGCGCCAGGGCGGCGCTCCATACTGCGGCGACGGCAGCCAGGGCGGCAACGGCCGCCAGCAAAGTGATAGCCAGCTCCGGCGAAAAACGGTCATCCAGAAAATCCAGCGGGTTCATATCTCGAACCTCACCATTTTGCGCAAGACGGCGATGCCCATGACCAGGACGACAAGACCGCCGATCAGAACGATGCGACCTCGGGGGTCGGTAAACATCATGGACTCGTAGCTGGGATTAACGACGTAGATGAGTGCGAACATGATGAATGGCAGCGATCCCAGGATTATGGCACTAGCTCGCGCCTCCGACGACATCGCCTTGATCTTGAGCCGCATCTGGCGCCGCCGGCGCAGGACGTCGGACAGGTTGCCCAGCGTTTCGCCCAGATTGCCGCCGGTTTCCCGCTGCACAGCGAGGCTGATGACGAAGAACTTGAATTCGGGGGTGTCCAGGCGGGTGGCGGTTTCCCACATGGCGTCCTCGAGGGTCTGGCCGAATTTGACACTGTCGGCGATGCGGCGGAACTCGATGCCCACGGGGTCGGCCATCTCGCGCCCGGCCGCAGAGACCGATTCGATGACCGGCAAACCCGACTTCAAGCCCCGCACGATGAGGTCGATGGCGTCGGGAAAAAGGGCGATGAAGTGGTCGAGCCGTTTTCGGATCATGCGGTTGACGGCGATATGCGGACCACCGATGCCGACCAGGAGACCGAGGGCGACCGCGAGAGCCAAGGGCTGGCGGGCGATCAGGAAGAGGACAACGACGGTGCCGAAGGCCAGCACCACGCTGGTCGCCGCGTATGAACCGACGCTGATCTTCCGCCCGGTGCGGGCCAGCCGCTGGCGCAGGACGGCCTGGCGTGGCATCAGGCGGCGCACCAGCCGATCGAAACCGGAGGCGGGACGGTCCATACCATCGACGCGCAGGCTGGGGGCGGACGTTTCGCCGTTCCCCACAGAGGGCCGGAGCCGACGGTGCAGGATCTCGGCGCGGTGGGCCAGCGGGCCGCGCGGCCGGTTGGCCGGTCCGGCGACCAGTAGTCCCAGGCACAACATCATGACCAGTACGCCGCCCGCTAGGATCAGGAGATTGCCGTCAATCGCCATCACCGGCCATCCGCGCTCATGGCCACCGCCTCCAGCAGGGCGCGGTCGAGACCGAAGTACTGGGCGCGCGACAGGAAATGCGGCCGCAGGCCCGACGGGCGGAAGGTGCCGAACAGCTTGCCGTCTGTATCCTCGCCCTCATACTCGAAGGTGAACAGATCCTGCATGGTGACCATCTCGCCCTCCATGCCGACCACCTCGGAGATCTGGGTGATACGCCTGACGCCGTCGCGCATGCGCGCGATCTGGACGATCAGGTTGATGGCGCCGGCGATCTGGGAGCGCACCGCCTCGTTGGGCAGCTTGACGCCGGCCATGGCGACCATGTTCTCCAGCCGGGTCAACGCCTCGCGCGGGCGGTTGGCGTGGATGGTGCACATCGAGCCGTCGTGGCCGGTGTTCATCGCCTGCAGCATGTCCAGCGCCTCGCCGGCGCGGATTTCGCCCAGGATGATGCGGTCGGGCCGCATGCGTAGCGTGTTCTTGACCAATTCGCGCTGGGTGATCTCGCCGCCGCCTTCGAGGTTCGGCGGCCGGGTTTCGAGGCGCACCACATGCGGCTGCTGAAGCTGCAACTCGGCGGCGTCCTCGATGGTGACGATGCGCTCGCCGTGATCGATCATGCGCGACATGGCGTTGAGCAGCGTCGTCTTGCCCGAGCCGGTGCCGCCTGAAATCAGGATGTTCAACCGGCAGCGGGAGGCGATCTTGAGCACGGTGGCCATGGCCGGCGACAGGTTTTTCTGGCGCTCCATGATGTCGAGCGTGATTTTCTTCTTGGCGAACTTACGGATCGAGATGGTGGGGCCGTCGATGGCCAAGGGCGGGATGATGATGTTGACACGCGAGCCGTCGGCCAGGCGGGCGTCGACCAGCGGCGTCGATTCGTCGACCCGGCGGCCGATCAAGGTGACGATGCGCGTCGCGATGTTCATCACGTGTGCATCGTCGGCGAAGGTGACGCCGGACAGCTCCAGCTTGCCCTTGCGTTCGACGTAGACCTGCTTGGGGCCGTTGACCATGATGTCGGTGACCGCCTCGTCGGCCAGCAGCGGTTCCAGCGGGCCCAGGCCCAGCATGTCGTTGAGCAGCGTCGTCACCAGGTCGCGCTGTTCGGTCTGGTTGAGCTGCGTGCGCTCCTCGGCCAGGATGTCGGCTACGATCTCGCCGATCTGGCTGGCCAGCTCGGGGCGCGCCAAGGCCGAGGCCTTGGCCATGTCGATGCGATCCATGAGGATCGGCTGCACCATGGTCTTGGCGGCGAGCACGCTGTCTCGGTTGGAGGCCGCCCCGGTGCCGCGACGGCGCGGCGCAATCGAGCGCAGTTCCGGATGGCGCTTCGCCGCCTTCTCCAGGAAGCCGTTGAGCAGCGCGGTGATGGCGTCGCGGCGGTCGTGATCCTCGAGGAACAGCCCCTCGCTACGCACCACCTCGTCGACGATGCGGCCCATGGTGTCGGCCAGTTCGGATCGCTCCATGGTGAAGCCGGCGACGTCGTCGATGCGCTCCTCGACCAGCGGGGTGGCGATATCGAGGATGCGTTCGATGGACCGACTGTCGGCCGCCTCGTTCCCGGCGGCGGCATCCAGCCGGGTGACGGGCGCCCAGTCGGCCAGGGCGCCGCCGCTGCGCGCCTTGGGCGCCGGAGCGAGGTGAGCCAGGGCTTGGCGCTGTCCGAGCATCAGGCGCTCCGTCGCATCAGGCGGCGCCACAGCGGCGCCTTGCCGGCCGGCTGATACCCCGACAGTTGGCGGGCGAGGCCACGTAGCCCGGCGACGAATCGGCATTTCGGCGCCACCGCCGCCAGCGGACGCCCCAGGCGGGCGCTCTTGGCGGCCGGGGCCGGATCGAACGGCAGGGAAAGCGCGACACGTGCCTCGACGTTGCGCTCGAAGTCGGCGGCCGTCATCTCGGCCTTCTTGCTTTGGCCGACACGGTTGACGACCAGTCGGACGTCGATGCCGGCCTTCTGCGTCTTGACGAAGTCGACCAGGCGCAGGGCGTCGCGCATGCCGGCCAGGGTCAGGTCGGTGGCGATCACCACCGCATCTGCGGCGGCGACGATTTCCGGCACGTCCAGCGCGGTGCGGCGCGGCAGGTCGACCACAACGCAGTCGAAGTCGGTCCGCAGGCGGGCCAGCAAAGGATTGACCGCCGAGGCGCCAAGGGCGCAGTCGCGCTCCAGCGCATGATCCGCGGCGAGTACGAACAGGTTGTTGCCGGCGCGCACCATGGTCCGTTCCATGAAAAGACCATCGATGCGTTCGGGGTTTTCCAGCGCATCGGCGAAACCCTTGCCCGGCTCGATATCGAGGGTCAGGGCCGCGGTGCCGAAGTGCAGGTCGAAATCGACCAGGGCGACCCGCATGTCCTGCTCGTTTGCGATCAGCCAAGCGGTGTTGACGGCGATCGAGGTCGCCCCCGCCCCACCCCGGGCGCCGGTCACGCAGATCAGCCGGCCGACACGTGGCGCGCCATCCGCCTGGGCGGCAGGCTTGGCGACCTTGTCGACGGCGGCGGCGAGAAGTTCGGCGGAGATCGGCTTCAGCAGGTAGTCATCGACGCCGAGCTCGATCAATTCGCGGAAAAGGCCGATGTCGTTGGTCCGACCCAGGGCGACGAGCCGCGTTTCCTGCTCGCAGACGTTGGCCATCTGGGTGACGTCGAGGATCGGGTCCACCGAGTCGGAAAGATCGAGCACGATCAGCCGCGGTGTCGGCATGCGCGACAGGATCTCCACCGCTTCGAGGGCGCCGCCCCGCAGGACGTGGGAATCCGGCCATCCCCGCTCGGCGGCGATGCGCATCAGGGCGGCGCGGGTCACCTCGTCGGCGACGAAGGCGGCGAAAGGATCGCGCTCGCGCGGGGCGGCTGCGGAATGGGAGTGGGCGGCGGACATGGCGTTCATTGGCCGCCTCCACTGCTGGTCTTCTGTTGGCTTTCAATTGTGCCGACGTCTTCGGGCGCGAGGATCCGTGTCTCGCCGGCGCGATAGCGTTGGATCGCCAGGACGGAGAACTCGCCATCCATCGGGCCGGGGGTGCGGCCAGTGACGAGGTCGCCCGGGTTGACGAGCATCAAGCCGAGATTGGTAGCGGTGGCGCATCCCCAATCGCGGCTGACCGTGTTGTTCCATGTGCGGCCGGGCCTGTCGCTCCAGTCAGGACACGCCGGCAGGGTGACGGTGTAGCGCTCAACGACCACCGATACCGCGTCCGGCACGGTGGCCTCCACGCCCTCGCCGGCTGTGCGCGACCGCATCGCCAAGTGAGCCAGGTAGGCCGACACCGTTTCCAGCCGGCGGCTGGCCAACGGACCGCCGCCGGCACCGACGACCAGCACGGTGTCGGTCGGGCCGGCATGCATCCGGGCCAGGAACTCGTCCAGGCGATCACGTTCGAGCCCTTCCAGGCGCGCCGATTCGGGCATGAAGCGGATGGCGTGGGAATAGCGTACGGGGGCCACCTTCGCCTCCTTCGCGGACGGTATGGCGGACCAGTCCTCGTAGAAGGTGGCCTCGCAGCCGCCGGTCAGGGCCAGGGCCGAAGCGACGCCGAGGGCGGTCGACAGGAGGCGGAGTAGCGGGGTCCGGGGGGTCAACATCGCCTCCTTAGTCTAACTGGAAGCCGACGGGTCCGATCAGCGTCGAGCCGTCGGAGGTAACGGTACGGCTCGGCCCGACCTGCGGGTTGCGTCGGTGGACGCCGCCGTAAAGGTATCGCTGCTTGTCGTCAGGGGGCGCGAAGCCGTCGGTGGGCGCCGCCAGCAGCTTGGCCTTGCTGGTCGGCTGGACGATATAGGGGGTCACCAGGATCACCAGTTCGCTTTCCTCACGCTGGAAACGGTCGGAGCGGAACAGTCCGCCCAACACCGGGATGTCGCCAAGGCCGGGGAATTTGTTGATGTTGTGGCTAACATTGTTCTGCAACAGGCCGGCGATGGCGAAGCTCTGGCCGCTACCCAGTTCGACGGTAGTCTCCGCCCGGCGGGTAACCAGCGAGGGGATTTCGAAGCCGGCAAGCGTGACGGCGTTGGAATTGGAAAGCTGGCTGACCTCGGGCCGGACATGCAAGTTGATGCGATCCTTGCCGACGAGAGTAGGGGTGAAGGCCAGCGAGACGCCGAACTTCTTGAACTGGATGACGACCCGGTCGTTTTCAGGTACCAGCATGGGGAACTCGCCGCCGGCCAGGAAACTCGCCGTCTCCCCGGACAGCGCCGTCAGATTTGGCTCGGCCAGGACCTTGACCAACCCCTCTCCCTCCATGGCATCGACCACGGTATTGAGGTCCCAGTTCTTGCCGATGTTGGCGCCGAGGCTGAGCGTCTGCGTGGTAATGTTGGCGGCAAACGGGTTGGCGGTGACGAGTCCGATGGACAGGCCGCCGATGGAACCAATAGCGTTCCAGTTGATGCCCAGCTGCTTGTCGATATCGCGCGATACCTCGGCGACTCGGACCCGCAGATTGATCTGGCTGGGGGCGGTGACGGCCAGGCGGTTGATGACCGCCTCCGGGGTTCCGGCGAAATTTACGGCCACTCGGCGCACGTTCTCAGCGGCGGCCGCCGTTTCGACGATGCCGTCGATGATGATGGCGCCATCGATGCTGCTAACCTGAATGTCGGCCTCGGGATGGAGGTCGCGCACCGTTTTGCGCAGGCGTTCGAGATTGTGGGTCACCGAAATCTCGATGTTGGCGAGGACGGCCTCGGCGGCATCCACTGCGAAGAGCGTCGTCTGGCCGGCCTTCTTGCCCATGAGATAGATGAGGGTCGGCGATTTCACCTGAATGTCGGCGACGTCGGGGTTGGCGATGAACACCGTTGCCGCCGCGTGATCGAGTCGGACAAGGCGGCCCCGGTTGGCCTCCAGTTGAAGGGTGGTGGCAGCGGCGGCGACAATCTCGGCGCCACTGGCTGGTAAGGAGGCTTGTCCCGCTGCCAGGAGGATCACGAGGCCGCCGATGACGGCGTGGCGGGCTGGGTGGTGGAATCGACGCATGGTGTCTTCCTTCCCTCAGAACGCCGCCGCTTCGGCCTTGCTGCCGCGCAGCACGTTGATCTGCGGTTTACCTTTGCCCTTGCGAGGGGCGGCCATGGCGTCGCGCATGTAATAGACGTCATGGTCCATGGTGTAGCTGCGGGCGGGCACGGTCTCCACGGGATCGGCGCCAATGGCGCGGGCGATCTCCGAAAAGGGGTCCTGCTCGCGGGCCAGGCTGTGCAGGCTCAAGGACAGGCCGCCCATCTCGAGGCCGATGGCGATCTTCTCGGCCTGCTTGGGATCGACCTCCAGCGTCGCCGTCTTGGCGACGGCAGGTTCGCCCTTGGTGTTCTCGACGGCTTGGTCGACGCCCAGCACCCGCACGTCGGTCAGCAGGGTTTCGCTGAAATAGCGTGTCTCGCCCTTGCCTTCCTCTTCCTCGGTACGGAAGCGCACGGTCAGGATGACGTCGACCCAATCGCCGGGAAAGATGAAGCCGGAGATGCCGGTGGTGGCGTTGACCGGCACCGAGACGGCACGCTTGCCCGGCTCCAACACGGCGGCAAGAAAACCGCGATCGCCGGGATGGACAACGCGGGCGTCGGTCAGGGGCTCGCCGACGGCGATGGCCGTACGGACGACGGCGCCAACGAAATCCTTTTCCTCACGCTCACCTTTGACGGCGTAGCTGTCGATGACGCCGTCTTCCGGCCACGCCTGCCACTTCAGGTGCTCGGCCTTGAGGAAGCTGCCGGCCGGCAATGCCTTGTTGGTAACCAGCACCAGGGCGGCGGGTGCCGCCTGCACGGCCGCCGGCTGCGCACCCGAGGCGAGGATGGCGACGCGCTGGGCCTGCATCCAGTTGCGGGCGTAAAACGCGGTGAAGGCGGCGGTGACGATGGCCAGCAGGATCAAAAGTACGGTGCGCGCGCTCATGGCGGGGTCTCCCGGCGGGCCGACTCATGCCCCCATCAGGGAAGAGGCGACGAACAGGCCGCCGGCGGCGATGGCGATGCCATAGGGCACGACGCCCCGGAAGGCGCCGCGTACCGCCTTGGCTCCGCCCAGGGCGGCAACGGCTTCGGCGAAAACGAAGCGCAACGGCGTGATGGCGATCAGGGCCAACAGGCCGCCGACCAGGCTGGTGATCAACAGAAACCCGAGGATGCCTTGCGGGCCGGCCCATAGGGCGACGGCGGCCATCAGTTTGACGTCGCCGCCGCCCATCACCCGGAAATGGAACAGCACGGTGGCGACGACGAAGACTATCATCGCCATCAGCAGGCCGCCCAGCCAGTCGACGGCGCCGGGAGCGGCCGTCGCATAGGCGGCGAACAGCAAGGCGACGGCGAGCGGCAGGCGGTTGGGAATGCGCAGCGACGTGAAATCGCAGATCACGGCCCAGATCAGGAGGCCGATCAGTCCGAGAACAATCGCGTGGGGAAGGCTGGGGATCGAAAGCATCGGGGGGCTCGCGAAGTTA
>JACZKS010000159.1 GCA_014859895.1 Rhodospirillales bacterium | reverse complement strand
GCGCAGGCCGTTGATGCCGCCGGCCGGCCGGGGACCGCGCAGGGCGGCGATCTCGAGGGCGCGGACGGCGGCCCGGAAGGCGGCCGGGCGGCGGTCGCCGGCGGCTAGAGGATGCTTGAGGGCGGCCAGCGTGGCGACCGGCGCGAAGTCCTCGGCGACCATGTCCAGCACCAGGCGCAGGAAGGCCACCGGCGGCGTGTGGGCGAGCGGCGCGCCGGCCGAATCGTCGACGTCGATGTCCCAGCGCCGCAGTTCGGCGGCGACGCGCCGGGCCAGCAAGCGGTCGGGGGTGATCAGGGCGGCGGTGCGTCCCGGCGTTTCCAGGGCTTCGCGCAGTACGAGCGCGATGACTCCGGCCTCCTCGCGCGGGCCCGGGCAGTCGATGCGCGAAACGCCGTCCAGCGCCGTGGCGGAAAACGGCGCCTGCCGGCGCCAGCGGTCGGTCAGTCCGGCCGGCCGGAGCGCGACCTGGATCAGCCGGCGGCGTTCCGCCGCATCTGCCGGATGTGGCAAATCTGCCGGCGGCCATGGTTTCACCGCCTCGGCGGAAAGCCCCAGGTGGGTCAGCAGCCGTACCATGCCGTACTGCGGGTGGGTGGGATCGAGGGCTTGGCGGGTTTCCTCGTCCATCTCGGTGTCGAGCCCGGGCAGGACGACGCAGCCCTGGGGCAGTTCCGCCACCACCTTGAGCAGGTCGGCGGTGGCCGGGATGCTGCCGGTCGAACCGGCGGCGATCACCGGCCCGGCCGGCGGATGGCGTTGCCAGGCCAAGGCCTGGGCGGCAAGCAGGCGGTTGCGGCGCTCGGCCGCGTCGATGACTTCCTCGGCGGTCAGCACCTTCGGCCACTGCTCGCTCAGGATGGCCAGGAATTCGAGCGTGATCTGCCAGTGGTGGGCCAACTCGTCGGGGACCAGCCCGGCCAGGGCGCCGAAATCCAGGCGCTCGGTCAAGACCTGATCGAGCAGCCGGCCCAGTTCCGCGGCCAGCCGCGCCGCCTGCTCGGCCGAGGTGTCGCGGCCGGAGAGCGCCATGACCAGCCGGGTCAGCAGGATCTGGCGGCGCAGGCCGGAAAGGGCGGGCGGGATGTCGTCGCCGATGGCGGCGCCGTCATCGGGCGGCATTTCCGCCAGCAGGTCGAAGGCGCCGGCGATCGCGAGTTCGTCCTCGTCGAGGTCGCCCAACGGCCGCATGCGGGGCAGCAGCGTCGGCCGGCCGCCGGTCAGCCTGAGAAAGGCGTCGGCAAGCGCCCGGCAGGCCCGGCGGGTGGGCAGAAGGACGACGGCGGCGGCCAGATCCTCCGGGCCGCCGCCGATTCGCGCGATGAGTCCGGCGGCCAGGGCGTCGACGAAGGGCGTCCCGGCGGGAATGGTGAAGACCGCCGGCGGTCTGCCGCCCTCGCTCGGGACGCCCCGTTCGGTCACCGGCGCTTCACCCCCGGATACCTTTCCTGCATGTAAGCCTCGGCGTCGGCCAACCCCTCGGGGGTGCCGACGTGGAACCACTCGCCGTCATGGATCACGCCGTAAAGCCGGCGCTTTTCCATGGCGCGATTGTAAAGGACGTTCAGCGGGAACCGCCCCTCGGGCGCGTCCTCGAACAGGCGCGGATGGAGGATCTGGATGCCGGTGAAAAGGAAGGGTGACAGCTCGCGCTCGGGCCTGGGGTTGAGCACGCCGGCGGGATCGACGTTGAAATCGCCCATGCCGGTATAGCCATACGCCTCGACGGTGGAGTGCAGGAGCAGCAGGCCGTCCATCCGCGATTCGTCCCAGGTCTCGGCCATGCGGTGCAGGGCCGAATGGGGGCCATTGAGCCACATGACGTCGGCATTGATCACCAGGAACGGCTTGTCGCCCAGGAGCGGCAGGGCGTTGGCGATGCCGCCCCCGGTTTCGAGGATCTCGGGCTCGCGGGAAAACACGATCTCGGGCGACTTGCGCCGTTTGACGTGGCTTTCGATCAATTGGCCGAGGTGGTGGACATTGATGATCACCGTGCGCAGCCCTTCCTCGTCCAGGCGATCAAGGCTGTAGTCGATGAGCGCCCGTCCGCCCACCTGGATCAGGGGCTTGGGCAGGGTCTCGGTGATCGGTCGCATGCGTGTACCGAAGCCGGCGGCCAGGATCATGGCGCGTTCCGGCAGGTTGGGGTGGCTGGGCGCCACCTCCTTGCGTTGCTTGCGTGGATCGTTCTTCAGGCTGCCACCGGCGGGCATGACGGTTTCTCTCTTCTTTCCGATGGAATGTTGCGGGCGAACCAGTCGGCGACAGGCGCCAGGTTCGGGTGGTCGAGCGCGCGCTCCAGAAGCCGCCACAGGCGGGGAATGTGGCCCAGATAGCGGGGCTTGCCGTCGCGCAGGCAAAGCCGGGTGAAGATGCCGATCACCTTGGCGTGGCGCTGTGCCGCGAGGACGGCGAAGGCGGCGTCGCAGGCCGGCCGGTCGAGATCGGGAAAGGCGGCGGCATAGCGCCGCCGCATGGCGTCGGCGAGCGCGGGGTCGATGTCGCGCCGGGCGTCTTCCAGCAGCGACATCAAGTCATAGGCGGCCGGCCCCGCCAGGGCGTCCTGGAAATCGAGCAGCCCGCAGGCGGCGACGCCGGGGCGGCCCTCCAGCACCATCAGGTTGTCGACGTGATAGTCCCGGAGCACCAGGGTGCGGGGCTGGGCCCGTACGACGGCGAAGGCCTCCAGCCAGGCTTGGCCATAGGCGTGGCGCACCGCCGCCGGGGTTTGGCGTCCCATCACCCGGGGCATGTACCAGTCGGTCAGCAGGAACGCCTCGGCGAGCAGAGTCTCGTCGTCATAGGGCTTAAGCCCAGCCGGCACGGCGGCCTCGGGGGCCAGGCGGTGGAGGTGGACGAGGATGTCGACGGCCATTTCGTAAAGGGTCTGCTCGTCGCCACCTTCGGCCAGGATGCGGGTGAAGGTGGCGTCCCCGAAATCCTCGATCAGCAGCAGGCCGGCGGCGCCATCCTCGGCCAGGATGGCCGGCGCGCTGAGCCCCAGCGTGCCGAGATGGCGCGCCAACCGGGCGAACGGCCGCACGTCTTCCTTCGGCGGCGGTGCGTCCATCAAGAGGACGCCCTCGTCGCCCCGCCGCAGGCGTTCGTAGCGGCGGAAAGAGGCGTCGCCGGCCAGCGGCGCGCGCTTCGCCCGGTCCCAGCCATGGGCGGCCAGGAATGCCCGGATGACGGCCTCGCGATCGGTGGGGCGGGTGGTGTCAGGCAAGGCCGGCCTCCTTCAAGCGTTGGCCCCAGTCGGCGGCGCCGGTGAGCGTCACCCGCCGCGCCGTCGGTCCGGAGCCGGCATCGAGCGCGATCTCCAGGCGGCCGGGAGGCAGCAGCGGGCCCAGGCGGTCCGGCCACTCGATCAGCGAAATGCCGTCGGCGAAGGCTTCCTCGATGGCCAGCTCGTAGGCTTCCTCGGGGTCGGTCAGGCGAAAGAGATCGAAATGATAGATGGCGCCGCCGGGGAGATCGTACGTCTGCACCAACGTGAAAGTCGGGCTCGGCACCTCTTCCAGGCCGTTGCCGCACGCCCGGATGAAGGCGCGGGCGAACACCGTCTTGCCGGTCCCGAGATCGCCTTCAAGGGCCAGCACGTCGCCCGGGCGCGCTGCCGCCGCCAGGGCGGCGGCCAGGGCCTCGGTCGCCGCTTCGTCGGGCAGGTCCAGGTGCAAAAGGCGGGTCGGGCGTTCGGCGAGGGACATCAGGAACGGCATCTCCGGACGACGGCCGATCCCGGGCCGGGCGCGGAATCGGACGGCGCCATTCTTACCCGGTCGGCGGGCCGGTTTCCAAGTCCAATCGGCGGCATTCGGAATGCGGATCGAAGCCATCGGCCAGGGCTCAGGTCTCGGCCCGGGTCGCCCCGGTGGGCAGCCGGCAGATTACCGTGGTTCCGCGGCCGGGGGCGGAGCGGATCTCGACCCGCCCGGCGTGGAGCTCGACGAAGCGGGTGACCAGCGACAGGCCCAGACCGGCGCCGCGGCCGTCGATCTCGGGGTCGGCGCCACGGCCGAACGGCTGGACGGCGCGGCGGATCTGTTCCTCGTTCATGCCCGGGCCGGTGTCGCTGATCGAGATCACCACCTCGTCGTTCGCCTTGCGGGCGGTCAGGCCGACGCGGCCGCGGGCCGGCGCGAACCGCACCGCGTTGCTCATCAGGTTGAAGAATACCTGGCGCAGCCGGCGGCCGTCGGCGACGATCCAGCCGATGTCGGGCGGGCAATCGAATTCCACCTTGAGACTCTTGAGCCGCGAGCGCTCGCGGACCAGCTTCAGCGTCCCGACGAGCAGGCCGTGGACGTCGACGGCGTCCAGTTCCAGCGACATGATGCCGGCCTCGATGCTGGCCAGATCGAGGGTGTCGCTGACCACGGTCATCAGGTTCTGCGAGGTTTCGAGGATGCCCTGGCAGTATTCCTTCTGGCGACGGTTGAGTTCGCCGAAATACTCTTCGGCCAGGATCTCGGCGAAGCCGATGAGGGTGGTCAGCGGCGTGCGGATCTCGTAGGACACGTTGGCGATGAACGCCGACTTCAGCCGGTTGGCTTCGTCCAGGGCCTCGGCCCGCTGGCGCAGCGCCGCCTCCACCTGGGCGCTGTCGGTGACGTTGAGGAAGCTCAGCAGCACGGCCCCGTCGGGCAACGGCACTGTGGCGTACTCGATGACGCTGCCGTCGGTCCGCGTGAGCCGCCCGCCGCCGGGCTCGCGTTTCATCAGCTTGGCCGCGGTGACGACGGGCCGGCTGCCGCCGGCGCTCTCCTCGAGGCGGGCGTTCATGCCGAGCGCGAAATCGGCGACGTGGATGCCCTCGGCGATGGCCTTGCCGTCCAATTCCCACAGATGGACAAAGGCGGGGTTGTTGAGCTTGAGCCGGCCGTCGCCGCCGAACACCGCCACCGCCTCGAAGAGGTTGTCCAGGGTTTCGCGCTGCACCGCGCCGAGTTCGTTGATCGAGCGTTCGAGCGATAGGCGCTCGGAGAGGTCCTCGTAGGCGAAGACTAGGCCGCCGGTGGGGTGCGGGGCGCAAACCCGGCGCACCGTGCGGCCGTCGGGCAGGTGCATGAGGCTGACCAACGGCTGGGTGACCTGACGGAACAGGGCGACCTGCTCTTCGCGGAAGGCCCGATAGTCGGGGACTTCGGGGAGCAGGCGGTGTTCCCGAAGGTGGTCGAGCAGTTGGCCCAGGCGCGGCCGGCCGGCCAGCGCGTGGTCGTCGAGGCGCCACAGCCGGGTGAAAGTGGCATTGTGGAAATCGAGACGGGTATCCGACCCGAACGCGGCGACGCCGACCGGCAGGACATCCAGGATCCTCGCCCATTCCTCCGACACCCGTCGGCCCTCGGTGCCGGCGGCGGCCGGCAGGGCGAAGCCCGCCGTTCCGCGGCCGGGGGCCAGGGGAACCTCGGTGATCTCAACGGTAGGTGGCGATCCCGAAGCGCTCTGGGCGTTCGCCGCCGGATTGGCGAAGGCGATCTCGCGATCGGGTCCGCGCAACCACACCGGGAACGGCAGGGCTTCGCACAGGGCCTTGAAGCCGTCGGCATCGGCGACGGGCGCGGCGGCGCGCGGGGTGGGGCCGCCGGCGTCCCTGATCCACAGAACGTCGGCGGCGACGTCGCCGTTGGTGCTAAAGGCGCGCACGCCACTGACCTGAACCTGGCGGTTCCTGCCGATGACCGGTAGCACCATGCCGAAGCCGGTGCCGTCGCGGCGCAGGATGTCGACGGCCTGGGCCAGCCGGGCGGCGCCTTCGGCGGCAAAGCGGCCGAGGACCTCTTCGTAGCCGCTCTCCACGCCGCTGGCCAGGTTGAGCAGCACGGCGAGCCGGCTGGAAACCCTGACCGCGCCGCTCGCCATCTCCCAGATCAGGAAGCCGTCGGGTGAGGCGGCAACGATGTCCCAGGCGGCACGGGCATCGGCTTCGCGAGCCCGCGCTTCGCGCCGCCGGCGGGACAGGCGCCGCCCCTGCCAGATCGTGATTGGCGTGACAAGCACGCCCAAGGCTGCCGCGCCGAGCGCGAAGGCGATCCCGGCGTCCATCAGGCCGGGCTGACCGGGCGGCGCCCGGAACGAGGGGAAGGATCAATCGGCACGGGCGCGATCTTAGAGCATTCTCCCGTGTTATTGAATCCTTCTCGCGGCCCCCCGTCGCGCCGGCCCGCCGGTCCGTGTCAGTAGCGGTAATAATCCGGCTTGAAGGGACCTGCCTCCGCCACGCCGATGTACTTGGCCTGGCGCGGCGTGAGTGTGGTCAGCGAGACGCCGAGCTTAGCCAGATGGAGCGTGGCCACCTTCTCGTCCAGCGCCTTGGGCAGCACGTAGACCTGCCGTTCGTACTTGCCGAGGTTGGCCCACAGCTCGATCTGGGCCAGGACCTGGTTGGTGAACGACGCGCTCATCACGAAGCTGGGGTGGCCGGTGGCGCAGCCCAGGTTCACCAGGCGCCCCTCGGCCAAAAGGATGATGCGCTTGCCGTCGGGGAACTCGATCTCGTCGACTTGCGGCTTGACGGGGTTCCACTTGAAATTGCGCAGGCTCGCCACCTGGATCTCGGAATCGAAGTGGCCGATGTTGCAGACGATGGCGCGGTCCTTCATGGCCCGCATGTGCTCCAGCGTGATGACGTCGACGTTGCCCGTGCAGGTGACGAAGATGTCGCCCTTGGGTGCCGCCTGTTCCATGGTCACCACCTCGTAGCCTTCCATCGCCGCCTGCAGGGCGCAGATGGGGTCGACCTCGGTGACCAGGATGCGGCAGCCGGCGCTGCGCAGGCTCTCGGCCGATCCCTTGCCGACGTCGCCATAGCCGGCGACCACCGCGACCTTGCCCGCCATCATCACGTCGGTGGCCCGCCGGATGCCGTCGACCAGGCTTTCGCGGCAGCCGTATTTGTTGTCGAATTTCGACTTGGTGACCGAGTCGTTGACGTTGATGGCCGGGAACTGCAGCCGTCCCTCCTCCGCCATCTGGTAGAGGCGGTGCACGCCGGTGGTGGTTTCCTCGGTGACGCCGCGGATGGCCTTGGCCAGGGTGCTGTACCAGCCCGGCTTTTCGGCGAGGCGCTTCTTGATGGCGGCGAACAGCACTTCCTCTTCCTCATTACCGGGAGCCTTGAGGACGGAGGCGTCCTTTTCCGCCTGCATGCCGAGATGGACCAGAAGGGTGGCGTCGCCGCCATCGTCCAGGATCATGTTGGGGGTGCCGCCGTCCGCCCATTCGAAGATGCGATGGGTGAAGTCCCAGTATTCGGGAAGCGACTCGCCCTTATAGGCGAAGACCGGGGTGCCGGTGGCCGCAATCGCCGCCGCCGCGTGATCCTGGGTCGAATAAATGTTGCACGACGCCCAGCGGACGTCGGCGCCCAGGGCCTTCAGCGATTCGATCAGCACCGCCGTCTGGATGGTCATGTGCAGCGACCCGGCGATGCGCGCGCCCTTGAGCGGCTGCTGGCCGGCGTATTCCTCGCGCACCGCCATCAGCCCGGGCATTTCGGTTTCGGCGAGGTCGATTTCCTTGCGGCCCCAATCGGCCAGCTTGATGTCGGCGACGGTGTAGTCAACGGAACCCATGGGGAATCACTCCAACCTGTTGATCGCGCGAGCCGGCCCATCCCGATGGTGGGACGACGGAGGATGAAGGTTATAAAGAAATCTTTATATGATTTTCAAGTAAAGAAGCGTGCCGGCGCTCAGGCCAGGGCGTTGAAATCGTCGAGCAGGGCGGCAATGCGCCCGCTGTCGACCTGGTCCATGATGATCCGGGCCCGCTGGGTGGCGGCGTCGAGGTCCAGCGCGCGAATGCACTTCTTGACCCGGGGTACGTTGGCCGGCGCCATCGACAGGTTGCGAAAGCCGAGGCCCAACAGCAGCGCGGTGAAGCGGGGGTCGCCCGCCATCTCGCCGCAGATGCTGACCGGGATGCCGGCCCGCAAGGCCGCTTCCGCCGATCCTTGCATCAGGCGGAGCACGGCGGGATGCAGCGGATCGAAAAGGGGCGCCACCTGCTCGTCGGCGCGGTCCGTGGCCAGCGTGTACATGATCAGGTCGTTGGTCCCGATGGCGAAGAAATCGCTGAGCCGGCTCAGCGCGTCGGCGGCCAGCGCGGCGGCGGGCACCTCGATCATCACGCCGCAGGGCGGCAGCGGACGCGGAATCCGCACCCCTTCGCGCTTCAGCCGGCGGGCCACCCGTTCCAGCTGGCTGCGGGCCCGGCGGACCTCCGAGCAGGTCGTCACCATCGGCAGCAGGATGCGGATCGGCCCGTGCGCCGCGGCGCGCAGAATGGCCCGGAACTGGGCTTCCAGGATATCGACCCGGGACAGCGACAGGCGGATGCCGCGCAGCCCCAGGGGCGAAGCGACACTCGGCCCGAAGTTGCCGACCAGGGTGTCGGAAATCTTCTCGCCGCCGATGTCCAGCGTGCGGATGGTTACCGGCCGGCCGTTCATCGCCTCGACGATCTCGCGTAGAGCCTGGTACTGGTCCTCCTCGCCGGGGATGTCGTCGCGGTTCATGAACATGAACTCGGTGCGCAAAAGGCCGATGCCGATGGCGCCGGACTGCTTGACCATGCCCATCTCGATGGGCAGTTCGACGTTGGCCTGGAGCGTGATGGCGGTGCCGTTGCGCGTCACGGCTGGTTGGCGGCGCAGGCGCACCAGCAGGCGCTTTTCGGCGGCCCGCTCCTCGCGGCGCTTGACATAGACGGCAAGCGTGGCGGGCGTCGGGTTGACGACGATGTGGCCGTTTGTGCCGTCGATGACCAGGGTATCGCCGGTGCGCACGTATTTCAGCAGGTTGGACACGCCCAGCACGGTGGGGATCGAAAGGGCGCGGGCCATGATGGCGGTATGGCCCTCGGCGCCGCCGAGGACCGCCACCGCGCCGGCGATGCGGTGCGGTTGCAGGCGGGCGGTGTCGGCCGGGGTCAGTTCGCTGCTCACCACGATGCTGCCTTTGGGCAGCCCCGAGACCGGCCTCTCCGGCGCCCGGGTCAGGTTGCGGATGAGGCGCGAGCCGATGTCGCGGATGTCGGCGATGCGGGCGGTGATGTAGGCGTCGCCGATGGCCATGAAGCTCTCGCCGATGGCGGCGATTTCGGCTTCGACAGCGGCCTCGGCGTTGAGCCGCCGGGAGGCGATCCGGCTGTCGACGCCCCGCACCAGGCGTGAATCCGCCAGCATTTGCAGGTAGGCGTCGAACAGCATGACGATTTCGTCGCTGGCCGAACCGGGGATTTCGCGGGCCTTGTCCTGGAGCTTGCGGATCTGCCGGCGGGTCCGGGCGATGGCGTCGCGGAACCGGCTGCGCTCGGCTTCGACGTCGCGCCCCGCGATGCGGTAATGGGGAATGCGGACGGCGCCGTCATCGCGCACCTGGGCAATGCCGATACCGATTCCCGAAGATACCCCCAGCCCCTTGAGATGCTTCTCCTTGGTTGTCTTTCCAGCCATCGTGCGGCGATCCGCGGCCCCTATTCCTCGAACTTGGCTTCGACCAGGCCGCACAGGGCGGCGGCGGCCTCGGCCGCCTCGGGGCCGCGGGTGGCGATGACGATCTCGCTGCCCGGTCCCGCCGCCAGCATCATCAGGCCGAGGATGGAATGGCCGGACACGGTCTGGCATCCTTTGGTCACGGTGACGTCGGCCTCGAAGCCGGTGACCAGCTTGACGAATTTGCTGGCGGCCCGGGCATGCAGGCCGCGCTCGTTGCGGATGACCACCGGGTTGACGATGAACGCCTCGTCCTGCGGTCCGGGGCTCGGCCGCCGGTTGGTCATGACTTTTCCTGGGTCAGCAATTGCGAGGCGATATTGATGTACTTGCGGCCTGCCTCCTGGGCGCTGACCACCGCCTTGGACAGCGGTTCGCTGGTGCGCACGCTGGCCAGTTTGATGAGCATCGGCAGGTTGACGCCGGCAATCACCTCGACGTGCGTCTTGTCCATGATGGAGATGGCCAGGTTGGATGGCGTGCCGCCGAACATGTCGGTCAACACGACCACGCCTTCGCCCTCGTCGGCCTTCACCGCGCTTTCCATGATCTGGGTGCGGCGCTCCTCCATGTCGTCGTCGGGGCCGATACCGATGGCGGCCACATTGGTCTGCGGGCCAACCACATGTTCCAACGCCGCCACCAGCTCTTCGGCCAGCCGACCGTGGGTCACGAGCACCATTCCGATCATGTGTCGAGCGGTCCTTGCATCCGAGTTGCCGTACTTCCTTATTACGCCTTGGCCGGAACGTCCAGTTTTCGATGACCGGCCTTAAGGTCGATCTCCCGATGACTCAGGTGGACGCCGATCCCCTGCTCTTCCAGCCATTTCGCCAGCCGTTCGGCCACGAACACCGAACGGTGCCGGCCGCCGGTACAGCCGATGGCGATCGTCAGATAGCTCTTTCCTTCCGCCACGTAGCGCGGCAGCAGAGGCCCGAGAAGCCGACAAAGATTCCCGAAGAATCCGGCGAAGTCGGTGTCCCCGGTAATGAATTCGGCGACCGTGGCGTCGCGTCCGGTCAGCGGCCGCAGTGTGGGATCATAATGGGGATTGGCCAGGAAGCGAACGTCGAAAACGAGATCGGCCTCGCGCGGGATGCCTTGGCGGAAGGCAAACGAGGTGACGAAAACCGACAGCGCCGGCTTGTCGCCAAGGCCGAAATGCCCTTCGAGAAGGCGCTTGAGGTCGCCCAGCGGCAGGCGCGTGGTGTCGATGACGAGGTCGCTGGCTTCGCGCGTCGGGGCCAGGAGCTGCCGTTCGTGGGCGATGCCGTCCTGGACCGGGCGGTCGAGGGCCAGCGGATGGCGGTGCCGGGTTTCGACGTAGCGCCGGCTCAGTTCGTCGTCGTCGCAGTCCAGGAACAGCACCTTCACCGATAGGTCGCCGTCGTCCCGCAGCCGGCCGAGTTCGCGCGCGAACGTCTCGGCGCCGAAGTCGCGGGTGCGGATGTCGATGCCGATGGCCAGCGCCCTTTGGAATTCGTGGGCGTCAAGCGAGCGCTGGCTCGGCAACACAAGATTGCTTAAGAGCGACAGCGGCAGATTGTCGACCGCTTCGTAGCCGAGATCCTCCAGCGCCTTCAATGTCGACGTCTTGCCGGCCCCCGACATGCCGGTGACCAGCAGCACGTCGCGCGTCTTGGCCCGATCGCGGGCGGGCGTCGCCCGACGGTCATTGACTGAAGCGGGCACGTCCGGTCTTTCCTTGGATCATGAAACCCACGATACCGACCCTTTCAGCGCCGCCACGGCGAAGCGTACCTTGGCGGCGGCCGACGGTTCGAATGGCCATATCCGCAAGAGCGGGACGACGACTCCCATATAGTCACAAAAAGCGGGTTCGGGAACCCGTTCGACGTCGTCCGGGCCGACCATGTCGACGATGAGGCCTATCGTCGCTTCCGTCAGGTGGGCCATGCGCAGGATGCCGACGCCGCGCACTTCCAGGAGGCCGGCAATGGCGGCGGGAGCGCTGGCAATGAGGGCGCCTTCGCGTGCCGCCAGATCCACCCGGTCATCGGCGACAAGACGGCCGTCCTGGTCGATGAGGCGCGCCGCCAGATCCGACTTGCCGCTTCCCGCCTTCCCGCGGATGAGCACACCTAAGCCGTCCATGGCGACGCAGGAGGCATGAACCTGTTCCATGGGCTCGCAGGGTGGGACCAGCGCATGGCGCTGTCAATCGTCTGACGCGGCCTGGGTGTCCGTCGTCAAAGGGTTGGCAGCCATACGACAAAGCGGGCACCCAGCGTCTTGCCCGCCTCGTCGAGACGATTTTCGGCCCGGATTTGGCCGCCGTGTGCCTCGACGATCTGCTTGGAGATGCTGAGCCCGAGGCCGGAGTGAGTGCCGAACTTCTCGCCGGCCGGGCGTTCCGAATAGAATCGCTCGAAGATGTCGCGCTCCTTGCCTGCCGGGATGCCGGGCCCCTCGTCGATGATCTCGATCTCGACGGCATCGGGCCGCTCTTCCGCATGCACGGCGATCTTGCCGCCGGGCGGGCTGAACGACACGGCATTGGCGATCAGGTTGCGGAATACCTGGACCAGCCGCCCCTCGATTCCCCTGACCTGGAACTTGCGGCCGTTCGGAATGTCGAGCGCGATATCCGGTCCGCCGCCGCCGGTCGCCTGCTGGATGTCGACCACTACGCCCAGAAGGCCGCTCAGGTTGACGGTCTCCAACTCGGCCCGCGACAATTCCGCGTCCAGGCGCGAAGCGTCGGAAATGTCGCTGATCAGCCGGTCCAGGCGGCGGACGTCGTCCTGGATGATTCCCATCAACTTGCGCTGCTGGGCGGGATCGTTCACCCGGGATATCGTCTCGACCGCCGAATGAAGACTGGTCAGCGGATTCTTGATCTCGTGCGCGACATCGGCGGCGAATCCCTCGATGGCGTCCATGCGTTGCCACAGCGCCTCTGTCATCTCGTTCAGCACCTGCGCCAGTTCGCCGATCTCGTCGTCGCGACCGGGGAAGGTGGGGATGACGACGCTGCGGTTGCGGGCGTGGCGCACGCTTTCCGCGGCGTCGGCAAGGCGGCGGATCGGCCGGGCGATGGTGCTGGCCAGATACAGCGACAGCAGCACGGTGACGCTGAGCGCTACGGCGAACACCTTGAGGATGTCGAGTCGCACGTCGTAAAGGGCGTTGTCGATGCCCCGCGAATCGGTCGACAGCATAAGGGCGCCCAAGACCTGCTTGTAACGCTGAACCGGCGCGGCGGCGGTAAGGATCATGCCGCGATCGGTGGTTCGCACGGCGCGGGTCAGGTCGCCGTTGAGTGCGCCGACAACCTCGGAGTAGTCGGCGGCCTGTTGGATGGAATTCTCGTGGTATTCGGGCAGCGGTTCGAAGCCGGGGATGAGGGTGACGAGGAAATCGTAGGTGGCAAGCAGCGACTCGATGACGCCGGACTTGTCGTCGGGTGGCGGCAGTTCCTCGACCTGGACCATTCCGCCTGGTCCGAAAAGCATGCGGCTGTCGACGATGAGCACGCCGTCGGCGCCGAACAGGCGGGCCCGGGTCGCGGTCGGTTCGACCAGGCGGCGGACCATCTGTCGGGCGTCTGTGGGCGACAGGATCTGATGGCCGAGGGCCGGTTCCGACGAACCGGTAATGACCGCTCCTTCGCCGATGGCGGCCGCCGACATCTCGGCCTGTTTGCCGAGAGCGACCAGTTCGGCGGCGATCAGGTTTTTGCGATACTCGCCCAGGTACAGCAATCCCGCCACCAGAACGCCGAGCGCCACGAGGTTGAGGGCCAGGATCCGTCCGGTGATGGGCGAAATGGCCCGTCGGCGCGGTCTGGTGCTGTCCGTCCCCCAGGATGCCACGGTCTCGTCAACCTTGCCGGTAGCGATAGCCGACGCCGTAGAGGGTTTCGATCTCGGTGAATTCGGGGTCGATATCCTTGAACTTCTTGCGCAGCCGCTTGATGTGGCTGTCGATGGTCCGATCGTCGACGTAGATGTTCTCGCCGTAGGCGGCGTCGATCAGTTGATCGCGGGTCTTGACGTGACCGGGCCGTCTCGCCAGGGCCTGGAGAAGCAGGAACTCGGTGACGGTCAGGTTGACCGGCCGGTCGTGCCACGTGCACATGTGGCGCACCGCGTCCATGTTCAGCGGCCCGCGCTCGAAGCAGTCCTCGCCGTTGCCGGCCGGCGTTTCCTCGCTGTCGAAGCGGCGCAGGACGGCGCGGATGCGCTCGATAAGGAGACGCTGTGAGAACGGCTTCTTGATGTAATCGTCCGCTCCCATCCTGAGGCCCAGCATCTCGTCGATCTCGTCGTCCTTGGAGGTCAGGAAGATGACCGGCAGGCCGCCTTTCTGGCGGAGTCGCTCCAGCAGTTCCATGCCGTTCATGCGCGGCATCTTGATGTCGAGCACCGCCAGGTCGACCGGCCGGCGTTCGATTCCGTCCAGCGCCTCGTAGCCGTCACGGTAGGTGTGCACGATGAATCCCTCCGCCTCCAAGGCCATGGAGACCGAGGTCAGGATGTTGCGGTCGTCATCGACCAAGGCAACGGTATGCGGCATGGCAGCCCCCTCTCTGCGATCGGTGCCGATCCCAAGGGCTCTTCGGACGATTGGGACAAGCGCGTAAACGCGATATGGATGGTGTGTTTGTGGCGAAATTATAGCGGAATCAATACCCTTGTGGTATGGCCGAGCGGCATGGCCGATGGGGGCGGTTTCCAAGGCTGGAACGCGTTCTGGCATTTTTTATCGGCTGACATGATATTTCTGATGCATTGTCCCGAGATTTTGCGTAAATAGCCGGGACCGAACTTGCGCAGGCTGGCCGTCATCGGCGGCTGGCTGGGCTGAGACGTTCACCGAAGAACAAGAAATTTGACATTGCAGCAAGGACTCAGCGGCGCCGGCCTTCCCTTTGGGGAGACGGCCAACGAAAAATGACGCTTGGGGCGCAGGGATTCCCCCTCAAGATCAGGAGAAAGAAACAGTGCAGGAATTTGGACCTTTCGTCAGCCCTTACGGCTTAAAGAACCACGGCATTCAGAACTTCGGCATGGCGTTCTGGAATTTCCCGACGCCCGCCCTTTATGAACAGGCCGTCCGCCGCGGCGAGGCCACCCTTGCCCATGGCGGGGCGCTGGTCACCCGAACCGGCCACCACACCGGACGCTCCCCCAACGACAAGTTCGTCGTCGACGAGCCGGAGAACCGGGAGTCGGTCTGGTGGGGCAACGTCAACCGCCCAATGACCGAGGCGCAGTTCGACGGCTTGCACCGCCGCATGCTCGCCTATCTCCAGGGGCGGGACATCTTTATCCAGGACTGCTTCGCGGTGGCCGACCCCGAACTGCGCTTCCCGATTCGGGTGATTACCGAAACCGCTTGGCACAACCTGTTCGCCCGCAACATGTTCTTCTGGGCATCTCGCGAGGACATCAAGACGTTCAAGCCGGAGTTCACCGTCATTCAGGCCCCTCGCTTCCACGCGGAGCCGGAGACTGATGGCACCCGTTCGGGCGTGTTCATTGTCGTCAATTTCGCCAAACGCCTCGTCCTTATCGGCGGCACCAGCTATGCCGGCGAGATCAAGAAGTCGATCTTCAGCATCCTCAACTACATGCTGCCGGCAAAGGGCATCCTGCCCATGCACTGCTCGGCCAATCAGGGGCCGAACGGCGAGACCGCCATTTTCTTCGGCCTGTCCGGGACCGGCAAGACCACGCTGTCGGCCGACAGTTCGCGGACGCTGATCGGTGACGACGAGCATGGCTGGGGACCGAAGGGCGTCTTCAACTTCGAGCACGGCTGCTACGCCAAGGTCATCAATCTCAGCGCCAAGGCGGAGCCCGAGATCTACGCGACGACCAGGCGATTCGGCACCATCCTCGAGAACGTGATGATGGATATGGACGAGCGTCGTCTCGACCTCGACGACGGCTCGTTGACCGAAAACACCCGGGCATCCTATCCGCTGTCGCATATTCCCAACGCTTCGCCCACCGGGGTCGGCAATCACCCGAAGAACATCGTCATGCTGACCTGCGACGCCTTCGGCGTCATGCCGCCGGTGAGCAAGCTCACGCCCGAGCAGGCGATGTATCACTTCCTGTCGGGTTACACCGCCAAACTGGCCGGCACCGAGGCGGGGGTGAAGGAGCCGCAGGACGTCTTCTCGACCTGTTTCGGCGCTCCCTTCCTGCCGCGCAATCCCACCGTCTATGCCGATCTGCTCGGCAAAAAGATGGCCGAGCACAAGGCCTCCTGCTGGCTGGTCAACACCGGTTGGAGCGGCGGCGGCGTCGGCGTCGGCGCGCGCATCAAGATCGCTCATACCCGGGCCATGGTGAATGCCATCCTGGACGGCAAACTGGATGGCGTGCCGATGACCAAGGACCCGAACTTCGGCGTCCTCGTTCCCCAGTCCTGCCCGGACGTGCCGGCCGAGATCCTGTCGGCTCGCAACACCTGGAAGGACAAGGCGGCCTATGACGCCACCGCCCGCGACCTGACCCGCCGCTTCGCCAAGAACTTCCAGCAGTTCGAAGCCCAGGTCGACGACAAGGTCCGCGCGGCCGCGATCCGTCCCGCCGACTGACCGCTCGCTTCAGGCGACGGCAGGGTTCCAAAGCCGGGTCGGACTTGTCCGACCCGGCTTTTTCCTGTTCAATCACCCGGTGTCCGCCAGCCGGCGGGTGGTGGGGGTCTGATGGAAGGAATCGGAACCGTCTTCGGCGTCATTGCGCTGCTGGTCGCGCTGGCGGCGCTGTGGTTCGTCAATGACGTGGTCAGGCGAATCGAACGCCAGAACCAGCAATTCCTGGAGACCCATTTGCGAAGCCTGCGCGAAGCGATTGACGGCTGTTCGGCAAAGGTGGGCGCGCTGGAGCGGAAACTGGACGACGCGACCGACCGTATCGCCGAGCTCCAGAAGAAGAGCGAAGCCTTGGGCACGGTCCAGAGCGAACATCACGGGCAGTTGGACGCGATGCGCGACGGATTGGAACGGATCGCCAGGGAGCATTCCTCAAACCAACGGCCGGCCGGCGGGCGTCGCGCCGATTGATCGACCGAAGGCCATACCCAACCTGAAAATGTGATGGCCGCCTTCCCTTTAAATCAATGGTGATGATACCATCTGTCGATGAGGGCCCGCCGGCCAGGTGCGTTGTGCGGGAGGAACCCTCTGGGCCGAAGCCGCCTTTTCGAACAACCGACGCCAGACAGCGACCGGAATGCTCCCGGAAGGTCGAGCCTGAGTTTCCGGAAGGCGGCACCCTGGGCAAGTGGCGAAGGCCGCGCACGGGAATCGATCGAAGCGCGATTTTTGGCTTGGTGGAATCGACCGACACATGTAAAGAGCACCGCCGGCAGTGGACGAAACGGAGTGAGCGCGATGACTTTTTCCGGCTACCCCGAAAGACAAGGGCTGTATGATCCCCGCAACGAGCATGATTCGTGCGGCGTCGGGTTCGTCGTCGACATTAAAAATCGCAAGAGCCACACCATCGTCAGCGACGGTCTGCAGATCCTGGTCAACCTCGACCACCGGGGCGCGGTCGGGGCCGACCCCAAGGCCAGTGACGGTGCCGGCATCCTGACGCAGATCCCGGACCGCTTCTTCCGCGAGGAGTGCGCCAAGCTCGGCTTCGAGTTGCCGCCGGCCGGCGAGTATGCCGTCGGCATGCTGTTTTTGAGTCAGAACGCCGCGACCCGGGCCCGCCACGAGGCCACCATCAAGCGTGTGTTCGAGGCCGAGGGCCAGAAAGTGCTGGGTTGGCGCGACGTGCCGATCGATCCTTCCTGCCTGGGCCACAGCGTCAAGCGCAACCAGCCCTACATCCGCCAGGTCTTCGTTGCCCGCGGCAAGAACTGTCCTGACCAGGACGCTTTCGAGCGCAAGCTTTTCGTTTCCCGCAAGCAGGCCCACCACGCCATCTGGGACTACGAGGAGAACCGCTCCGAATCGCGCCTCTACATTCCCAGCTTCTCGTCGCGCACGGTGCTCTACAAGGGCATGCTGATGGCCAATGCCATCGACGTCTTCTATCCCGATCTCAAGGACGAGCGCTTCGAGTCAGCCCTGGCCTTGGTCCACCAGCGGTTTTCGACCAACACCTTCCCGTCGTGGGAACTGGCGCAACCGTTCCGCTACCTCTGCCACAACGGCGAGATCAATACGCTTCGCGGCAACATCAACTGGATGCTGGCCCGGCGCCACAACATGAAGTCGGAGATCCTGGGCGACGACCTAGCGAAGCTGTGGCCGCTGATCGGCGACGGCAACTCGGACTCGGCCACCTTCGACAACTCCCTCGAACTGCTGGTCGCCGGCGGCTATTCGCTGGCCCACGCCATGATGCTGATGATTCCCGAGGCGTGGGACAACAACCCGCTGATGAGCAAGAAGCGCAAGGCCTTCTACGAATACTACGCGGCCCTCAT
This sequence comes from Rhodospirillales bacterium, assembly GCA_014859895.1. Classification (GTDB taxonomy): domain Bacteria; phylum Pseudomonadota; class Alphaproteobacteria; order Rhodospirillales; family Shumkoniaceae; genus Shumkonia. The sequence goes on along the minus strand of JACZKS010000159.1, from coordinate 117,712 downwards.
CGAGCCGTGGGACGGGCCTGCCGCCGTCGCCTTCACCGACGGCCGCCATATCGGCGCCACGCTGGACCGCAACGGCCTCAGGCCTGCCCGCTATGTGGTGACCGACGACGACAAGGTGATCATGGCCTCCGAGGTCGGCGTGCTGCCGGTGCCCGAGGAGCGGATCGTCAAGAAGTGGCGGTTGCAGCCGGGCAAGATGTTCCTGATCGACCTCGAGCAGGGCCGCATCGTCGACGACGACGAGATCAAGGACCAGCTGGCCTCGGCCAAGCCTTACCTGCAATGGCTCAAGTCCACCCAGATCCATGTCGAGGACCTGCCGACCGAAGTGGCGGCGATGGCTCCCGATGCCGGCGTCCTGCTGGACCGCCAGCAGGCCTTTGGCTATTCGCAGGAGGACATTAAGTTCTTCCTGGCGCCGATGGCGATGGGCGGCCAGGACCCGGTCGGCTCGATGGGACGCGACATCCCGCTGGCTGTGCTGTCGCTCCGCTCGAAGTCCCTGTTCGACTACTTCCAGCAGAACTTCGCGCAGGTGACCAACCCGCCCATCGATCCCATCCGCGAGCAGTTGGTCATGTCGCTGGTGTCGCTGATCGGCCCCCGGCCCAATCTGCTCGACCTGGAAAGCGGCGGCGCCCACAAGCGCCTGGAGGTGAGGTCGCCGGTTCTATCTAACGTCGACCTGGAAAGGATCCGCCACATCCACGAAAAGGTGGACAACGCTTTCCGCACCTACACCGTCGACATCTGCTATCTGGCCGATCTCGGTGCTCCCGGCATGGAAGAGGCGGTGCGGCGGGTCTGCCTGGACGCCCAGAACAAGGTGCTGGCCGGCTACAACATTATCATTCTGTCGGACCGCCTGATGGACGCCGACCACGTTGCCATTCCGTCGCTGCTGGCCGTCGCCGCGGTGCACCACCACCTCATCCGCGAGGGGCTGCGCACCGAGGTGGGGTTGGTGGTGGAAACCGGCGAAGCCCGCCAAGTCCACGACTTCTGTCTGCTGGGCGGCTACGGCGCCGAGGCGATCAACCCCTACCTGGCGTTCGAGACGCTGTCGGCCCTGCGGCCGGAGCTGCCGGACACCATCGACGAGGAGGAGATCCACCACCACTACGTCAAGGCCATCGAGAAGGGCATGTTGAAGGTGATGTCGAAGATGGGCATCTCGACCTTCCAGTCCTATTGCGGGGCCCAGATCTTCGACGCCGTCGGGCTGTCGCAGGACTTCGTCGACGCCTATTTCACCGGCACCGCGTCGCGCATCGGCGGCATCGGTCTGGCAGAAATCGCCGAGGAAACGGTGCGTCGTCATCGTGACGCCTATGGCAATGCCAGCATCCTCAAGGATGCTCTGGATGCCGGCGGCGAAATGGCCTTCCGCCTGCGCGGCGAGGACCATATCTGGACGCCGGAGACCATCTCCAAGCTCCAGTACGCGGTGCGCGCCAACGATCGCGCGCTGTATCGCGAATACGCCGACCTGGTGAACCAGCAGAGCCAGCGCCTGATGAACCTGCGCGGGCTGCTTGAGTTGAAGCCGGCCGATAAGCCGGTGCCGCTCGACGAGGTCGAGCCGGTGTCCGAGATCGTCAAGCGCTTCTGCACCGGCGCCATGTCGTTCGGGTCGATTTCCTACGAGGCCCACACCACGCTGGCCATCGCCATGAACCGGCTGGGTGGCCGGTCCAACACCGGCGAGGGCGGCGAGGAGCCCGAGCGCTTCCAGACGCTGGCCAACGGCGATTCTCTGCGCTCGGCCATCAAACAGGTGGCCTCGGGGCGCTTCGGCGTGACCGCCGAATACCTGGTCAACGCCGACGACATGCAGATCAAGATGGCGCAGGGCGCCAAGCCCGGCGAGGGTGGGCAGCTGCCCGGCCACAAGGTCGACTCGACGATCGCCCATGTCCGCCATTCGACGCCGGGCGTCGGGCTGATCTCGCCGCCGCCGCACCACGACATCTATTCGATCGAGGATCTGAAACAGCTCATTTTCGATCTCAAGAACGTCAACCCGCAGGGTACGGTCAGCGTCAAGCTGGTCTCCGAGGTGGGGGTAGGCACGGTGGCCGCCGGCGTCGCCAAGGCGAAGGCCGACGGCGTGCTGATTTCCGGCCACGAGGGCGGCACCGGCGCCAGTCCGCTGACCTCGATCATGCATGCCGGCAGCCCGTGGGAGGTTGGCCTGGCCGAGACCCAGCAGACGCTGGTGCTCAACAACCTGCGCGGCCGCATTGCCGTGCAGGTGGACGGGGGCTTGAGGAGCGGCCGGGACGTCGCCATCGGCGCCCTGCTCGGCGCCGACCAGTTCGGCTTCGCCACCGGCGCCCTGATCAGCCAGGGCTGTCTGATGATGCGTAAGTGCCACCTGAACACCTGCCCGACCGGCATCGCCACCCAGGACCCGAACCTGCGCAAGCGGTTCATCGGCAAGCCCGAGCACGTGGTCAATTTCCTGGTCTTCATCGCCGAGGAAATGCGCGAGATCATGGCGATGATGGGCTTCCGCACCGTCAACGAAATGATCGGCCGCGTCGACCGCCTGGATACCCGCAAGGCTTCCGACCACTGGAAGGCCCACGGCCTCGACCTTGGGCGTGTGCTGCACTACCCCGAGGCCGGTCCCGAAGTCGCCCGCTACAAGTGCGAGGACCAGGACCACCAGCTGGAAGGCGCCCTCGACCGGCACCTGATCGAGAAGGCCATGCCGGCCTTGGAAAACCGCGAGCCGGTGATCGTCGAGACGGTCGTGCGCAACGTCAACCGCACGATCGGCGCCATGCTGTCGGGCGAAGTGGCGAAGCGGTACGGCCACAAGGGCCTGGCCGACGATACCATCGTCGTCAAGGCGAAGGGCACGGCCGGCCAGAGTTTCGGCGCGTGGCTGGCCCAGGGCGTGACCATCGAGCTCGAGGGCGACGCCAACGACTATGTCGGCAAGGGCCTAAGCGGCGGCCGGTTGGTGGTGCGTCCGCCTTCCGACAGCCGGCTTAAGCCGGAGGACAATATCATCATCGGCAATACCGTCCTCTACGGGGCGATCTCCGGTGAATGCTATTTCCGCGGCGTCGCCGGCGAGCGGTTCTGCGTGCGCAACTCGGGCGCCATCGCGGTGGTCGAGGGCGTCGGCGACCACGGCTGCGAATACATGACGGGCGGCGTCGCCGTCGTTCTCGGCAAGACCGGCCGCAACTTCGCCGCCGGCATGAGCGGCGGCATCGCCTACGTCTTCGACGAGGACGGCACCTTCGAGCGCCGCTGCAACACCGAGATGGTGACCTTGGAGCCGATTCCCGAAGACGAGATGCTGCCCGATACCATCAGCCGCGAGCACCTGTTCGCCGACATGCTGGGCGACGATGCGCCGCGCCTGAAGTGGATCCTCAAGCGTCATTTGAACTATACCGGCAGCGAGCGCGCCCGCGAGATCCTGACCCATTGGGAGGACTGCCTGCCCAAGTTCGTCAAGGTGCTGCCCACCGATTACCGGGAGGCGCTCCAGAAGATCAAAATGGGAGGGTTGCGGCCGAGAGAGAGGGCGGGCGACAGCCCCCAGGAGAAATGATCACTCATGGGTAAGCCAACAGGATTTGTCGAGTTTCGACGGCAGGACCATGCCTACGAACCGGCCAGCGATCGCATCCGCCATTTCGAGGAATTCATCCTCCCGATGGCGGACAGCGACGCCAGCCGGCAGGGCGCGCGCTGCATGGATTGCGGCATCCCCTTCTGTCACACGGGATGTCCCGTCAACAACATCATCCCCGAGTGGAACGACCTGGTGTACCGGAACCGGTGGCGTGAGGCCTCCGACATCCTGCACTCGACCAACAACTTCCCGGAATTCACCGGCCGGGTTTGCCCGGCGCCGTGCGAGCAGGCCTGTACGCTGAACCTCAACAGCGAGCCGGTCACCATCAAGACCATCGAATGTTCGATCGTCGATAAGGCCTGGAAGGAAGGCTGGGTGCGGCCGCAGATCCCCACCCACCGTTCCGGCAAGCGGGTGGCCGTCGTCGGTTCCGGACCGGCCGGCATGGCCTGCGCCCAGCAGCTGGCCCGCGCCGGCCATCGCGTCATCGTCTTCGAGAAGAACGCCAGGGCCGGCGGCCTGCTGCGCTACGGCATTCCCGACTTCAAGATGAACAAGCGGCTGATCGACCGCCGCATGGGCCAGATGCAGGCCGAGGGTGTGCGCTTCCTGCCCGGCGTCCACGTGGGCGTGAGCTTTCCGGCCGAGCAGCTGCTCAAGGACTATGACGCGGTGGTGCTGGCCGGCGGTTCCGAGCGGCCGCGCGACCTGCCGGTGCCGGGCCGCGAACTCAAGGGCATCCACTTCGCGATGGAGTTCCTGATCCAGCAGAACAAGCGGATCGCCCACGAATACCTGCGCAACCTGGCGCCCATCACCGCCCAGGACAAGCGGGTGATCGTACTGGGCGGCGGCGATACCGGGTCGGACTGCATCGGCACCTCGATCCGCCAGGGCGCCCGCTGGGTGACCCAGTTCGAGATCCTGCCGCAGCCGCCGGCCCAGGAAAACAAGCTGATGACGTGGCCCAACTGGCCGTTGAAGCTGATGACCTCGTCCTCCCAGGAGGAAGGCTGCCGCCGCGAGTGGACGGTGGCCACCAAGCGGTTCCTGGGCGAGGACGACCGCGTCACCGGCCTGGAGGCGGTCCGCGTCGAATGGCGCAAGGACGACAGCGGCCGCATGGTCATGGAAGAGGTGCCGGGCAGCACCTTCGTGGTCAAGGCCGACCTCGTGTTGCTGGCCATGGGCTTCGTCCACCCGGTCCACGAGGGCATGCTCAAGGAAATCGGCATCGGCCTCAACGCGCGGGGCAATGTCGACGCCAACACCCAGGACTATCGCACCAGCGTCGACAAGGTGTTCACCGCCGGCGACATGCGGCGCGGCCAGTCCCTGGTGGTATGGGCCATCCGCGAGGGACGCCAATGCGCCCGCGCCGTCGACGAATACCTGATGGGGGCCAGCGTCCTTCCCCGCTAGGCGAGGCCTTCGCCGTGCCGCGCGCGTCGCCTAAGCCAAATGAGGCTTGGGGGGAATCGCGCGTAATGCTATAAATCCGCAACATGTCGGGGCATGAAGGCCGTGGATATTCTACATGTTGCGGTAATGGCCCTCGCAAAAGGGGTCACGGAGTTCCTCCCGGTCGGCTCGTCAGCCGATCTGGCGGTAGTCCCCCCGTTGGCGGGGTGGCTGGACCGCGGACCGGCCATCGATCTGGCCGTTCACTTGGGCGTGCTTTGTGCCGTCGCGGCCTACCTGTGGCGTGACCTGTGGGCGATGGCGGTGGGGATCTTCCGTTATTTCGCCGGCCGGCGCGGGGCCGCCGCCGGGGCGCGCTTGGCCTTCCAGTTGGCGATCGCCACCGTCCCCATCGCCGTCGCCGTATTCCTTTTCGACCGCTATATGCCGGACGGCATCGGCGGCTTGCGGGTGGTGGGCTGGTCGATGCTGGGCTTCGGCATCGTCCTTTTCCTGACCGACCACGCCGGCATGACCATCCGCCGGGTCGAACATTTGGCGCTCAGCGACGCCGTGGTCATCGGCATTGCTCAGGTGGCGGCCCTGCTGCCTGGGGTGGGCCGCGCGGTCGTCACCATGTCGGCCGCCCGTCTGCTGGGGTTCGAGCGGGTCGACGCCGCGCGCTTCTCGATGCTGCTGTCCATTCCGGCCCTTCTCGGTCTCGTCGTCTTCGACGCCGTGCTGCTGATGAGACTGGGCAGCCCCGTCACCGGCGGCGCCATCATGGCTGGGTTCCTCAGCTTCGTGGCGGCGCTGGTCGCCATCTCCTTGCTGATGGCCTGGCTCAAGCGCTCGACGTTCACACCTTTCGTCCTTTACCGCATCGTTGTGGGTGGCGCCCTGCTCGCTCTCGGCTACGGCTGGGGCTTCTAAGGTCCCTTTAATATCCGCGCGTCACGTCCACCAGGTGGCGCGGCATGTCGCCGGCCAGCAGGCGCCTGACGTCGATGGCGATTTCGGCCGCCGCCGTGCGCGGCGTCGTCTTGCTGGCGACGTGCGGCGTGACGATGATCCCGGGGTGGTGCCAGAAGGGGTGGTCCGCCGGCAGCGGCTCGTGACGGAAGGCATCGAGCAGGGCCATCGACAGGCGGCCCGAATCGAGGGTGGCGAGCAGGTCGGCGTCGATGATGTGGCCGCCCCTGGCCAGGCTGATCAGGAAGGCGCCCGGGGGCAGCGCCGCCAGGGTCTTGGCGTTGATGATGCCCTGGGTCTCGGGGGTCAGCGGCAACAGCACGACCAGGATCTCGGTACGCCCTAGAAAATCCGCCAATCGATCGGACCCGGCGAAGGTTTCGACGCCGTCCAGCGACTTGGGGAGGGCGTCCCAGCCGGCCACCGCGAATCCCAGGGCGGCGAGTTTGAGGGCGGCGTCTCTGCCCAGCACTCCCAGGCCCATGATCCCGACCCTTCTTTCCGCCGCCTCGGGATAGTCCACCGGCTGCCACTCGGCCTTTCGCTGAAAGCCGGCGTAGCGATGCAGCCCGCGGTGGAAATGTAGCACCCAGTGGATGGCGAAGTGGGTCATGTCGACACCGAGCAGCGGGTCGACCATGCGGGCCAGCGGGATGTGGCGGGGAAAGGTGGGATCGCGGAGCAGGGAATCGACCCCGGCCCACAGGGACAGCACCGCCTTGAGGTTGGGCAGCCCGGCCAGCACGCCGGGCTCCGGCACCGCGATGACGGCAATCTCGGTGTCGGCCGGATCGCCGACGGCGCCGGGCCACACCCGGATGTCCTGGTCGGGCAAATGACCCTTCAGCAGCGGCAGATAGTCCTCGGCATCGCCGGCCTCGGTGCTCATGAACAGGATGGCCACGCGGCGTTCCCCCCCCGTCTTGTGATTTCGGTCGGAGGCGACTTTAGGTGGCGACGATGCCGCTGTCATCCGCCTTGAGATCGAAGGCGGCGGCCATCAGGGCGCGCGTGTAGGGCTGCTTGGGATCGGCGAACACGGCGTCCGCCCGTCCCGATTCGACCACCCGGCCGCGGCGCATGACGATGATGTCGTGGGCCAGCGCGCGCACCACCTTGAGATCGTGGCTGATGAACACGTAGGCGATGCCGTGGCGCCTTTGCAGGTCGCGCAGCAGGTCGACGATCTGGGCCTGCACCGACATGTCGAGAGCGCTGGTCGGTTCGTCGAGGACGATGAACTCGGGCCGCAGCGCCAGCGCGCGGGCGATCGAGATGCGCTGGCGCTGGCCGCCCGAGAATTCGTGGGGATAGCGGTCCTGCATGTCGGCCTTGAGGCCCACTTCCTCGAGCGCCTGGCCGATCAGGGCGCGGCGCTCGTCCCCCGACCCGCCGAGGCCATGCACCAGCAGGCCCTCCTCGATGATCTGGCCGATCGAAAGACGCGGACTCAGGCTGCCGTAAGGGTCCTGGAACACCATCTGCATGCGCTTGCGCAACGGCCGCAACGCCTTCCACGAACGACCCTGCAATTCCTCGCCGTGAAAAAGGATGGAACCCTCGCTCTTTTCCAGGCGCAGCAGGGCGCGGCCCAGCGTGCTCTTGCCCGAGCCGCTTTCGCCGACCACGCCCAGGGTCTGGCCGGCCCGCACGGTCAAGGTAATGCCGTCCACCGCCTTGACGTGATCGACGGTGCGCCGGAGCAGGCCCTTGCGCACGGGGAACCATACGCGGGAATCCTCGGCCCGCATGATCTCGGCCGCCTTGCCGTCGGCTGGCTGCGGCCGCCCGGAAGGCTCGGCGGCGAGAAGGCGCTGCGTATAGGGGTGGGTCGGGCGCGAGAAGATGTCTTCTGCCTTCCCCTGTTCGACGATCTCTCCGTCGTTCATCACGCACACCCGCTCGGCCATGTGGTGCACGATCCCCAGGTCGTGGGTGATCAGCAGCAGCGCCATGCCGAGCTTGCCTTGAAGGTCCCTCAGCAGCTTGAGGATCTGGGCTTGCACGGTGACGTCGAGCGCGGTGGTCGGCTCGTCGGCGATCAAAAGATCGGGCTCGTTGGCCAGCGCCATGGCGATCATGACGCGCTGCTGCTGGCCGCCCGAGAATTCATGGGGCAGGGCGTCGAGGCGGGCGATCCCTTCCTCCAGGCCGACCAGGCGCAACAGCTCCTCGACCCGCTCGCGGGCCTGGCGCCGGCTCATCATCTTGTGGACGAACAGCACCTCGCTGATCTGCCGCTCGATGCTGTGCAGCGGGTTGAGCGAGGACAGCGGCTCCTGGAAGATCATGGCGATGCGGTTGCCGCGCAGCGCCCGCAGGCGGGCCCGGCCGGCCCCCAGCAGTTCCTCGCCGGCGAAGACGACGCTGCCTTCGGGATGGTGGGCCTGCGGATAGGGCAGCAGCTGGAGGACCGACAGCGCCGTCACCGACTTGCCCGAGCCGCTCTCGCCGACCAGGGCGATGCTTTCGCCCTTGTTCACGGAAAACGAGATGCCGCGCAAGGCCTTGACCTCGCGCTCGCCGCGGCCGAACGAGGTGTGGAGGTCGGTGACGTCGAGCAGCGGGCTCATGAGGCGGCCTTTGCGTTCTCGGTTGTGGCCAGGCGGCCGGCGGCATCTTCCTTGGCGGGTGGGGCGGCGAAGACCTTGCGGGGGTCGAAGGCGTCGCGCACGGCTTCCCCGATGAAGATCAGGAGGCTCAGCATGACGGCGATCGAAAAGAAGCCGGTGAGCCCCAACCACGGGGCCTGCAGGTTGGCTTTGCCTTGGGCCAACAGTTCGCCCAGCGAGGCCGAGCCGGCCGGCAAGCCGAAGCCGATGAAATCAAGCGCCGTCAGCGTGGTGACAGAACCCGCCAGGATGAACGGCAGGAAAGTCATGGTTGCCACCATGGCGTTGGGCAGGATGTGCTTGAACATGATTTTGAGGTTCGACACGCCCAAGGCGCGGGCGGCGCGTACGTAATCGAAATTGCGGGCCCGCAGGAACTCGGCACGCACCACGTCGACCAACGCCATCCAGGAAAACAGCAGCATGATGCCGAGCAGCCACCAGAAATTGGGTTCAACGACGCTGGCCAGGATGATCAGCAGATAAAGCGTCGGCAGGCCGGACCAGATCTCGATGAAGCGCTGGAACAGCAGATCGGTCCAGCCGCCGAAATAGCCCTGCACGGCGCCGGCCGCAACACCGACCACCGTGGAACCGATCGCCAGCACCAGGCCGAACAGCACCGAGATACGAAAGCCGTAGATCAGCCGAGCGACGACGTCGCGGGCCTGGTCGTCGGTCCCCAGCCAGTGCTCGGCGCTGGGTGGGGACGGGGCGGGCACCGGCAGGTCCCAGGCGACGGTCTGGTGATCGTACTTGATCAGTGGCCAGATCATCCAACCTTTGGCGTCGATAAGGCCGCGCACGTAAGGGTCCTTGTAGTCGGCCGCCGTTTCGAAGTCGCCTCCGAACGTGGTCTCGGGGTAGGCCTTGAAGATCGGCGCGTAGATGGAGCCGTCGAAGTAGACCAGGAACGGCTTGTCGTTGGCGACGAATTCGGCGCACAGGCTGACCACGAAAATGGCGAGGAAGATCCACAGCGACCAGAAGCCGCGGCGGTTGGCGCGGAAATTGTGCAGTCGTCGCCGGGTGATCGGGGAAAGGCGCGACCGGGATACGGCGGGGGCGGCGGCGTTCATGGCGCTAGGCTCCGCGCCGTTCAAAGTCGATGCGAGGATCGACAATGGTATAGGTGATGTCGCCGATCAGTTTCATCAGCAGGCCGAGGAGCGAGAAGAAGAAAAGCGTGCCGAACATGATCGGGTAGTCGCGATTGAGCGCCGCCTCGAAACCGAGCAGACCGAGCCCGTCGAGCGAGAAGATCACCTCGATCAGCAGCGACGAAGTGAACAGGATCGAGACGAACGCTCCCGGAAACCCGGCAATGACGATCAGCATGGCGTTTCTGAAGACGTGGCCGTAAAGCACCCGGCGCTCGGTCAGGCCCTTCGAGCGGGCGGTCGTCACGTATTGCTGGTTGATCTGATCGAGGAAAGAGTTCTTGGTCAGCATCGTCAGCGTGGCGAAGCCGCCGATCGACATGGCGATGACGGGCAGCGTGATATGCCAGAGGTAATCGGCGATGCGGGCCGGCCAGCTCAGGGTCTCCCAGTTGTCCGAGGTCAGTCCGCGCAGCGGAAACCAGTCGAGATAGGTGCCGCCGGCGAAGACGATGATCAGCAAGACCGCGAACAGGAATGACGGCACCGCGTAGCCGACGATGATGGCGCCGCTGGTCCAGACGTCGAACGGCGCACCGTCGCGCCGGGCCTTCGCAATGCCGAGGGGAATCGAAATCAGGTAGGTGAGCAGCGTCGTCCACACCCCGAGCGAAATTGACACCGGCATCTTTTCCAGCACCACTTCGACCACCGGCCGACCGCGGAAATAGCTCTCCCCAAAATCGAACGCCACATAGCTCTTCATCATCAGCCAAAAACGCTCGCCGGCCGGCTTGTCGAGGCCGTATTGACGTTCCAGGGACTTGATGAATTCCGGATCGAGGCCTTGGGCACCGCGATACCGGCTCTGCTCGCTGCTGCCCCCGCCGCCACGCGACGGCGCGCCGGGTGCCAGGTCGCTGCTGGCGCGGCTGATCCGGCTGGCCGCGGCCCCGCCCTGCCCGGTCAACTGCGCGATCACCTGTTCGACGGGGCCGCCTGGCACCACCTGCACGATGGCGAAGTTGACGACCATGATGCCGAACAGGGTTGGAACAATCAGCAGCAGACGGCGCAGGATATAGGCCAGCATCGGGGTTTACTCCTCCGTTTGATCCTGGCGGCGCCGTTCGGCCAGCGTCCGGTCCTTTTCGGGATCGATCCACCAGTAATACGGGCTGGGCCCGTTCAGCGGCGTGACCGTGGGACGGCCGAACTTGTCCCAGAACAGGAAGCGGTCGTGTGGCGCGATGAGCTGGGGGATGACGTAGTGCCCCCACAGCAGGACGCGGTCGAGCGCCCGCGTCCGCTGGATCAGGCTCTCGCGGGTTGGCGCCGCGATCACCAGATCGATCAACTCGTCGATTGCCGGGTCCTTGATGCCGGCGATATTGCGGCTGCCTGGCCGATCGGCCGCCTCCGAACCCCAGTATTCGCGCTGCTCGTTGCCCGGCGACAGCGACTGGGCGTTGTTGAGGATCATCATGTCGAAATCCGTGGCGCGGAACCGGTTGATGTACTGCGCCGTGTCGACCAGGCGCAGCCGCACGTCGATACCCAGGCGCTTCAGGTTGTGCACGAATGGCAGCAGCACGCGCTCCTGCGCCTGATCGCCATAGAGGAACTCGAAGCTGAACGGCTGGCCGGTTTCGGCATTGACCAGCTTGAGGTCGCGCACGACCCAGCCGGCCTCGGCCAGTATCGCGAAGGCGGTCTTCAGGTTCTCGCGTGGCCAACCGCTGCCATCGGTTTTCGGCACCGTGTAGACCTCGGTGAAGACCTCGTCGGGCACGCGACCGCGATAGCGTTCCAGAATCTTCAGTTCCTCGCCTTGCGGCAGACCCGAGGCCGCCAGTTCGGTCGGCGCGAAATAGCTCGCCGGCTGCTCGTATTGGCCGTAGTAGATGGCCTTGTTCGTCCACTGGAAATCGAAGGCGTAAGCAAGCGCCTGACGCACCCGGCGGTCGCTGAAGATCGGCCGTCGGGTGTTCATGTAGAACGCCTGCATGCCGCCGCTGCTCTTGTCGAGGAATCTCTCCTTCTTAAGAAACCCGCCGCGCACCGCGTCGACATCGTAGGCTATGGCCCATTCCTTGGCCGAATTCTCGGAGAAAAAGTCGATTCGCCCTGCCTTCAGGGCCTCCCGGGTGACCGTGCGGTCGCGAAAATAGACGAACCGGATGCTGTCATAGTTGTACTGGCCTCGCATGACCGGCAGGTCTCTCCCCCAGTAATCCTTGACTCGCTCGACATCGACGAAGCGACCGATCTCAAATCGGGAAACCTTGTAGGGGCCGCTGCCCAGCGGCGGCTCAAGGATCGCCGCGGTGAAGTCGCGGTCCTTCCAGTAGTGTTTCGGCAGCACCGGCATCTCGCCGAGGATCAGGGGCAGCTCGCGATTGTCGCCGGGTGCGAACGTGAACTTGATGGTTCGCTCGTCGAGTACGGCGATGTCGGTCACGCTCTGGTAATAGAACCGGTACAGCGGCGCGCCCTTCTCGACCAGCGTACGGAAGGAAAATTCGACGTCCTCAGCGGTGATCGGTTGGCCGTCATGCCAGTGCGCCTCCGGGCGCAGGTGAAAGACGATCCAGGATCGATCCTCCGGCACTTCAAAGGATTCAGCGAGCAGGCCGTACCTAGTGAACGGTTCGTCGGCGCTTGCCACCATCAGGGTATCGAAGGCCAAGCCGACGGCGCTGGCCGCCGTCCCCTTGTCGTTGTAGGGATTGAAGGTGTCGAACGTGCCCGATACGCCGTCGAGGCGTAGGGTGCCGCCCTTGGGGGCGCCAGGATTGACGTAGTCGAAATGGGTGAAGTTGGGGCTGTACTTGGGTTCCCCGTGCATGGCGATGCCGTGCCTTTTGATCGGTTCCGCGGCGCCGGCCGCGAGCGGGGCGGCGATGAGGAGGGCGACGAAGGCGGCGAGCAGTTGCATAAGGCTTCCCATGATTGGAGGGCGAGCAACTTTCGGCTGTTTCCCGTCAACCCGCAAGAAGCCGCCCCGCGGCGGCATGCAGTGCCGCATCCCCGGCGGCCAGCACCCGGCCGTCCGACTCGATGGTCAGCGGCGCGCCCTGCCAGTCGGTGACGACGCCGCCCGCCCCTTCGATCACCGGCACCAGCGCCATGTAGTCGTAGGGCTGCATTTTGGCCTCGGCCACCAGGTCCAAAGTTCCCGAGGCCAGCAGGCCGTAGGAATGGCAATCGCCCCCGTAGACGGCATGGCGCACGCCTTTCCTCAGGCGGGCGAAGGCATCGGCATCGGCGCCCGCGAACATTTCGGGCGTCGTCGTTGCCAGCCAAGCGGCGGCCGGCGCGGCGGCGGCGCGGGTCCTGACCGGCTTGCCGTTCAGCGTGGTCGGCCGGCCGGTCATTCCGACCCAGCGCTCGTTCAGGGCCGGGCAGTTGATGATGCCCACCAACGGCCGCCCCCGGTGCAGGAGCGCGATCAGGTTGCCGAACAGCGGCTTGCCGATGACGAAGGACTTGGTGCCGTCGATGGGATCGAGCACCCACACGTACTCGGCGTCCAGGCGGGCCCGGCCATGCTCTTCGCCGAAGATGCCATGTTCCGGGCACTCGGCCTCGATGATCGAGCGCATGGCCATTTCAGCCTCGCGGTCGGCGACGGTGACCGGCGAGGCATCGGCCTTGGCGTCGACGGCGAGCGCCCCCCGGAAGTACCGCATGGCGACGGCGCCGGCGGCGTCGGCCAACCGCCCGGCCAGCGCCAAAAGGTCGACTTGCGGGCGGGGGGCTGCGGTCATGGAAGGGGCGCCGGCGAATCGTCGAGGGTGCGCAGATAGGCGATGAGGGCGGCGCGTTCCTCGGCCTTCTTCAGGCCGGCGTAGGTCATCTTGGTGCCCGGCGCGAAGCCCTTGGGATTGGCGATGAAATGGTTGAGGTCCTCGTAGCTCCATTCGCCGCCCTTTGCTTTGAGCGCGTTCGAATAGCTGAACGCCTCGGAATGGGCCTTGGGGCCGCCGACCACACCCCACAGATTGGGGCCGACCTTGTTGGCTCCTCCCTTCTCACCGGTGTGGCAGGCGGTGCATTTCTTGAACAGCGTCTCGCCCTGATCGACGGCGGCGGATGCCAGCAGGGGCTGGATGTCCTCGATGGGGGCGTCCTTGGCCTGGGCGGCCCCGGACGGTGTCGCGGCAGCGGTCGGAGTCCCGCTGGATGGCGGGGGGTCCCGCACCGGAATGACCATGTTGCCGATCATGTTGCTGCCCCACACCAGCCACACGGTGACCAGCAGCGCAGCGCCAAATTTCTGAAGAAAAGTGAATCCCATCAAACAACCCTTGTTTGTTGGCTCCGCACCCGACGCGCGGGAAACTTAGCCTCAATAACCGCACCCATGCAACCGCTCCCGCGGAAAAGGTGTTCCCGGGGCGGTCTGGGGCGGTATATGGTGCGGCGGCGGCAGGACTGCCATTGAATTGAGGCAAAATCACCCTTGCGGATGGTGTTCCCATGACGTCACCGGCCAATCCCATCGTCGTCATCCCGGCCCGCATGCAATCGACACGCTTGCCGGGTAAGCCGCTGGCCGACATCCACGGCGAACCGATGATCGTCCACGTCTGGCGGCGCGGCGTCGAGGCCGACGTCGGCCCCGTCATCGTCGCCTGCGCCGAGCCCGAAATCGCCGACGCCATCCGGGCGGCCGGCGGCACCGCGGTGCTGACCCGGCCCGACCACCCCTCGGGGTCGGATCGGGTGTTCGAGGCCTTGCAGAAGGCCGACCCCGACGGCCGCCACGACGCCGTCGTCAATGTCCAGGGCGACCTGCCCACCATCGAGGCCAGTGCGGTGCGGGCCTCGTTGCGGCCGCTCGACGATCCGGCCGTCGATATCGCCACACTGGCCGCCGTTATCGCCGAGCCCGGCGATCGCACCAATCCCAACGTGGTCAAGGCGGTGATCGGCCTGGCCGCCGGCCAGACGGTCGGGCGCGCCCACTATTTCAGCCGCGCCACCGTGCCGGCCGGCGACGGACCGCTCTATCACCACATCGGGCTTTACGCCTATCGGCGAGAGGCGCTGGAGCGCTTCGTCAAGCTGCCGCAGGGAATCCTCGAGGCGCGCGAACGATTGGAACAACTCCGCGCGCTGGAGCACGGCATGCGCATCGACGTGGCCCTCGTTGACACGGTGCCGCTCGGTGTCGATACTCCGGCCGATCTTGAACGGGCGCGCGGGATGCTGGCCCCGGGGCGCCGTCCTCCTCGTTCCTGAATGGACTTCACATGAAAAACGACTCGCAGAAGATTATCGCCTTCCAGGGCATGCCTGGCGCCTATTCCGATCTGGCCTGCCGGACCACGCGGCCCGAAATGGACACCCTGCCCTGCCGCTCGTTCGAGGACACCTTTGCGGCGTTGCGTGAAGGCAGGGCGGCGCTGGCGATGATTCCCATTGAAAACTCCATCGCCGGGCGGGTGGCCGACATCCACCACTTGATGCCCAATTCCGGCCTGCACATCATCGGCGAGCATTTCCAACCGATCGACCATCACCTGCTGGCCATCGAGGGGGCGCGCCTTACCGACATCACCCACGTGCACAGCCACATCCATGCGCTGAATCAGTGCCGCAAGTTCATCGCCGAACTCGGCATCGAACCGGTGGTCAGCGTCGATACCGCCGGCGCCGCCCAGCAGATCGCCAAGCGGGGCGACAAGACGCAGGCGGTGATCGCCTCGGAACTGGCCGGCGAGATCAACGGCCTTGTTTCGCTCAAGGCCGGCATCGAGGACGACGACCACAACACCACGCGCTTCGTCATCATGTCGCGCGACGCCATCGTGCCGCACCCCAAGGCGGGGCCGTGCCTGACCAGTTTCATCTTCCGGGTGCGCAACGTGCCGGCGGCTTTGTTCAAGGCGCTGGGCGGGTTCGCCACCAACGGCGTCAACATGACCAAGCTGGAAAGCTACATGGCCGGCCACCAGTTCGTGGCCGCCCAGTTCTATGCCGACATCGAAGGCCACCCCGAGCACCGCAGCGTGCGGCTCGCCATGGAGGAGCTGGCCTTCTTCACCCGCGAGGTGAAGATCCTCGGCACCTATCCGGCCCATCCCTACCGGCTGCAGAACAGCAACAATAACAGCGACTGAATCGGGCCGCGGCGGGTTTCAGCCCGCCGTTTCCTCCAGCCACTCGCGGATCAGCCACAGCGCGATGGAATCGGGGCGTGGCAGCCGCTTGCCGGTTTCGCCCATGCGGGCGATGTCGTCCTTGGTGAACCAGAAGGCGTCCACCAGCTCGCGGGGGTTGACCGTGATGGCGTCGGTGACGGCGACGGCCCGATAACCCAGCATCAGCGAGGCCGGGAACGGCCACGGCTGCGAGGCCCGATAGCGGACGTCGGCGACGGCGACGCCGGCTTCCTCCATCACTTCCCGGGCCACCGCCTCCTCCAGGCTTTCGCCCGGCTCGACGAAGCCGGCCAGGGTCGAATACATGCCGGGCAGGAACCCGGCCTTGTGGGCGAGCAGGCACGATCCGCCGTCGGGGCCGGGACGGGTGACCAGCATGATCACCGCCGGGTCGGTGCGCGGAAAATGCGGCTGGGCGCAGGCGGGATTGGTGCATCGGCGCATGTGGCCGGCGTCGCTGGCCTTGGTCGGGCTGCCGCAGATGCCGCAGAAACGGTGCCGCCGGTGCCAGTGCGCCATACCGCGGGCATGGGCCAGCAGCGAGGCGTCGTGGGGATCGATGTCGGCGGCCAACTGGCGCAGATCGGCGAACCGCGCCTCGCCGCAAAGTGCGACGGCGTCTGGTTCCTCAAGGGCGGAAAGGTCGGCGGCGAAATAGCTGACGTCGCCGTCAAGACCCAACAGGATGACCTCGGCGGCCCGCCCCAGGACGGACTTTGCCGCCGCGCCGTTCAGCCAGCACAGGCAGGGTTCAGTGGCGACGCCGACCAGGCTGCGGTCGCGCCAGACCGGCAGGACGCGGCACTTGGGATCGGCCCGACAGGCGGCAACCCACTCGGTGTCGTCGCGCATGGCGTCGACGCGATCCAGCCGGGAGCCGGTGTAGAAAATGGTGCTTGTCATGGCGCGAAACCTTGCACACCCGGAATGTCCGCGCAATGGCAAGGCGGAGGGCATTGCCTTTTTGCCGGCCGCACCGCAGAATCCGAGGCGGTCGACAGTATTGGGGGAGGCTATGCGCGCGACAGAGGTGCTGACCGTCGGTCTGGTCGTCCTGCTTTCCGCTTGCACGGCGGGTGACGGCATGGAGACCGGCGGGACCCCGACGGTCGCCACCGTCGACTGGTCATTGGCCGTGACCCGCACCCTCCGCTTCCGCCAGAACGAGTTCGCCCCCCTCGTCATTACCCTGCGCCAGGGCCGTCCCTACGTGCTGAAGCTGGAAAACGCTGACGACGTGGCCCACGCTTTCAGTGCGCCGGGTTTTTTCCAGGCCATCGCCGTGAAGTCGCTGGGGCCCGCCGAGCAGGCGGCCGAACCGGGAACGGTGCTGTCCTCGATCGACCTGCCGCCCGGCCAGACGCGCGAACTGGCGTTCGTGCCGGTCAGGGACGGCTATTATTCCTTCGCCGACGGTTGGACCGGTCGGCTTCTCGGCGGCATCGCCGGCACCCCCGGATTGATCATCGTCGAGGCGATCCGCCAGCCCTGAGGCGCCTGCCGCATTCGGCCTTGCGCGGGGTGCCCCCCCAACTGCTATAGTGCGCCTGGGAGGCTGGCAACGGACGGGCTCCTCGCCAACCCGGTCAGGTCCGGAAGGAAGCAGCCGTAACGAGTTTCGGCCCGGGTCGTTCGTCCAGTCTCCCACCCTTTTTCGCGCGGCTTTTTCCGTTGTCGCGAGCCACAGTCGATCCCGGCACCCGATGGACGATCAGCTGAACCCCGGACAGCCCGCTCCCCCCTCTTCCGCCGCCCCGGCCGACGCGAAAGCGGCGCCCTACCGGGTGCTGGCCCGCAAGTATCGGCCGACCACGTTTTCCGAGCTGATCGGCCAGGAGGCGATGGTCCGCACGCTGACCAACGCCATGAAGACCGGGCGCCTGGCGCACGCCTTCATCCTCACCGGCGTGCGCGGCATCGGCAAGACGACGACGGCCCGCCTGATCGCCCGGGCGCTCAACTGCATCGGGCGCGATGGCACCGGCGGCCCGACCATCGATCCCTGCGGCGAATGCGTTCATTGCAAGGCCATCGCCGAAGACCGCCACATGGACGTGATGGAGATGGACGCCGCCAGCCGTACCGGCGTCGATGATATCCGCGAGGTGATCGACAGCGTCCAGTACCGGCCGACCTCGGCGCGCGCCAAGATCTACATCATCGACGAAGTACACATGCTGTCGAAGAACGCCTTCAACGCGCTATTGAAGACGCTGGAAGAGCCGCCCGCCCACGTCAAGTTCATCTTCGCCACCACCGAGGTGCGCAAGGTGCCGGTGACGGTGCTGTCGCGCTGCCAGCGCTTCGACCTGCGCCGGGTCGATGCCAAGACGCTTGCCGCCCACTTCGCCGGCATCGCCGAGAAGGAAAACGTGTCGGTGGCGCCCGGCGCGCTGCAGCTGATCGCCAGGGCCGCCGACGGCAGCGTGCGTGACGGCTTGAGCCTGCTGGACCAAGCCATCGCCCATTGCGCCGGCGCGGTCGGCGAGGACGAAGTGCGGACCATGATCGGGCTGGTCGATCGCACCCGTACCTTCGACCTGCTGGAGGCGGCGATGCGGGGCGACGCGCGGGCCGGCCTCGACATCCTGGCCGACCTTTATGCCGGCGGGGCCGACCCGGCGGTGATCGTCGAGGACATGCTCGAACTCGTCCATTGGCTGACCCGCGTCAAGCTGGTGCCCGAGGCGGCCGACGATCCGGGTATGCCCGAGGCCGAGCGGGTGCGTGGCCGGGCGATGGCCGAGGCGCTGTCAATGGCGGTACTGACCCGGGCCTGGCAGATGCTGCTCAAGGGATTGGCTGAGGTTCGCCACGCACCGTCGCCCTTGCAGGCGGCCGAAATGGTCCTGGTGCGCCTCGTCTTCGCGGCCGACCTGCCGAGTCCGGCCGAGGCAGTGGCATCGCTGGGCGGCTCGGGCGCCGCTCCGGCACGTACCGGCGGCTCGCCGTCGGGTGGGGGGGGCGGCGCGCCCGCGGCGACGGCTTCCCAGGCGGTACCGTCGATGCCTTCCACGTCCGACCGGCCACGCGCCGCGGCTATCGGCGGGCAGGCCAGTGCCGGCCTCGATCCCCTGCCGCAGGGTGCCGTCCAGCCCGACCCTCAGAAGTCCGATCCGGCCACCTTCGCCGATGTCGTCGCCCTGACCTTGGCCGACCGCGAGATGATCCTCCACGCCAACCTGATTTCGAACCTGCACTTGGTGCGCTTCGAGCAGGGGCGCATCGAATTCCGCCCCGGCGAACACGCGCCCGGCGAAATGGCCCACGACCTTTCGCGATTTCTCAATGCCCGCACGACCAGGCGCTGGGTGGTGACGGTATCGCGCGAGGCCGGCCAGCCGACGCTCCGCCAGCAGGACGAAAAGGCCGAGGCCTCACGCCGCTCGGAAGCGGCCCAGCATCCGCTGGTTCAGGCGGTCATGGAAACCTTCCCCGGGGCCGAGATCGAGGCGGTGCGCAACGTCGGCGGCACGCCCGCCCGCGGCGCCTTCGAGGCCGCCCTCGACGCCCCGGCCGAGCCGGACGCCGACGAAGCGGACTGAGGCCGTCCCTTACAGCACGAAGGTATTGTCCGAGGCCCGGCCCCAGGCTTCGAGGAACCCCATGAGGTGGGGCCTCTCTTCCCCTTCCACCTTGATCAGCTCGACGAGGTCGGCGACGGCGCGGTTGTAGCTGTCCGGCGCGAGCGTGCCGGTGTGCAGCTGATGGCGCAAGTAGACCAAGTAGGTGTTGAGCACGTCGGTCTCGCAGTAGTCGCGGATGTCCTTGATCTTTCCGCCATCGAAAAGGTCGGCCACCCGGCTGCCCTCGATGCCGAACTTGCCGGGAAAGCCCATCACCGCGCAGACCTCGTCCAGGCGCACGCGGGCCGAGGCCCCGAAATCGGACAGCACCTCCAGCAGGTCGCAGTGCCAGTCGGCGGCGTAGCGGCTGGTATAGCTGTTCCACTTGTCGCCCGACGCGTAGAGGAAACGGGCGGCGATGCCGTGCTTCATCGCCCGGTACTTCAGCACCGGCAGGTCGAAGGTGCGTCCGTTGAAGGAAACCAGGCGCGGCTTGTGGCGCTCGACGAACTGGAAGAAGCCGGCGACCAGCTCCTTCTCGTCCGACTTCTCGGTGCCGCCCGAGCGCAGCTCCTGCAAATAGTAGGTTTCGCCGGCGCCGCTACGCTCGATCTCGGCCCTAAGAAAACTGATCGCCACCACTCGGTGGAAAGGCTGGCGGGGAAAGGCGTTCCTGCCGTCGGTGATGGCCAGGTGGTAGCGCTCCAGCTCGGCGCGCCTCGCCGCCACGTCGCGATCCTCGAACCCGGTCAGGTTCACCACCGCCTCGGTATCGGGCACGGTCTCGATGTCGAAGACGATCAGGTTCTGGTGCTGCATGACTCGGGTTTCCCCAACTGTTATACACTGGACCCGACGCATCGATAGCAGCCGGAGACGACGAATTCATGAAAAACCTCGGCGAGATGATGAGAAAGGCCCAGGAAGTGCAGGCCCGCATGGCCGAGTTGCAGGAAAAGCTGGGGCAGATCGAGAAAACCGGCGTGGCCGGCGGCGGCATGGTCGAGGTGACGCTGTCGGGCAAGGCCCAGGCGCGGCGGGTGAAGATCGACCCGTCGCTGTTCGCCAGCCGCGACGTCGAGGTGGTCGAGGATCTGGTGGTCGCCGCCTTCAACGACGCCAAGGCCAAGGTCGAGGCCCATGTCGCCGAAGAGATGGCGCAGTTGACAGGCGGCCTGCAACTGCCGCCCGGCTTCCAGCTGCCGTTCTGAGCGGCCGGGCCGCGAGGCGGGGCGACCCCCGATGGTCACGTCCGATATCGAGCATTTGATACAGCTGATGGCCAAGCTGCCGGGGTTGGGCCCGCGCTCGGCCCGGCGTGCCGTGCTTTACCTGCTGAAGCGGCGCGAGGCCTTGATGGGTCCGCTGGCCCGGGCCATGGCCGACGCCGCCGTCAGCGTTCGGGCCTGTTCCGAATGCGGCAACCTTGATTCCGTCGATCCCTGCCGCCTGTGCACCGACCCCAGGCGCGATCCCTCGCTGATCTGCGTGGTCGAGGACGTTGCCGGCCTGTGGGCACTGGAACGCACCGCTTCCTTCCGCGGCCGCTATCACGTGTTGGGCGGCGCTCTGTCGGCTTTGGACGGCATCGGTCCAGAGGAACTGCGCATCCCCAAGCTCGTCGAACGGGCCGACCGGTCCGAGGTGAAAGAGGTGATTCTGGCCACCGGCGTCACCGTCGAGGGCCAAACCACGGCTCACTACATCGCCGAGCGGCTGGCCGGCGCCGGCGTGATCGTCTCGGGATTGGCCCATGGCGTGCCGGTCGGCGGCGAATTGGATTATCTGGACGACGGCACGCTCAACGCGGCCCTCAGGGACCGCCGGCCGGTGTCGTGAGCACGGGAGAACAGCCGGCCATGGCACAGCCTGTCGGCGCCTTCGGGGTATTCCGTACCTTTCTCAAGCTGGGCTGCCAGTGTTTCGGCGGGCCGGTCGCCCATCTCGGCTATTTCCGCGACGAGTTCGTCGTCCGCCGCCGCTGGCTGGACGAGCGGACCTACGTCGACCTGGTGGCGCTTTGCCAGTTCCTGCCGGGGCCGAGCAGCAGCCAGGTCGGCATGGGCATCGGCCTGATCAAGGCCGGCCTTCCCGGCGTCCTGGCGGCCTGGATCGGCTTCACCCTGCCTTCCGCCCTGCTCATGCTCGCCTTCGCCTACGGCATGGTGGAAGCGGGCGACGCGCTGGGTACCGGCTGGCTCAAGGGGCTCAAGGTCATGGCGGTGGCGGTGGTCGCCCAGGCGGTGTGGGGCATGGCCCGAACGCTGTGTCCCGATCGCACCCGCCAGGGGTTCGCCGTCGTCGCCGCCATCCTGGTGCTGGCATGGCCGGGACCGTTCGGCCAACTGATGGTGATCGGCATCGGCGCCGTGCTCGGCTGGCTGATCCTCAAGGGCGGCGCGGCCGGGGACGGAGTCCTGACGCTGACCATCGGCCGGCGCACCGGGGTGGCGGCGCTGGCCCTCTTTTTCGTGCTGCTGGCCGGACTGCCGATCGCGGTGTCGGTGCTGCAAAGCCACGCGCTCACCGTTTTCGACAGCTTCTTTCGGGCTGGTTCGCTGGTGTTCGGCGGCGGCCACGTCCTGCTGCCGCTGCTCCAGGCCCATGTCGTGCCGCCGGGCTGGGTCGATACCGACACCTTCCTGGCCGGCTACGGTGCTGCCCAGGCGCTGCCGGGGCCGCTCTTTTCGATCTCGGCCTATCTGGGGGTGGTGATGCGCCCCGGGGGCGGCGTCGTCCTGGCGCTGCTCTGTCTCCTGGCCATCTTCCTGCCGTCCTTTCTTCTGCTGGTCGGCGCGCTGCCCTTCTGGAACGCGCTGCGCGCCCGGCCCGGCGTGCAGTCGGCGCTGATGGGGGTGAACGCCTCCGTGGTCGGCCTGCTGGTCGCCGTGCTCTACGACCCGGTATGGACCGGCACCATCCACGGGGCGGCCGACTTCGTGTTGCTGCTGGCCGCCTTCGGGGCGCTCGCCGTGCTGCGCCTGCCGCCCTGGCTGGTGGCGCCGCTGGCCGCCGCCCTTGGCACCGTCCTGGCGCTGTTCTAATTTCGGGGACAGTATAATAATTTCGGGGACAGTATATTTAATTCGACTGCGCTCCCCACCGCGAATAGTCGCAGCGTCGTGCGAATTAAATATACTGTCCCCGAAATTATATTGTCCCCGAAATTATCCGAAATTATCACGCCTGGCTGGGGTGGAATTGATAAAGCCAGGTTTCGCTGGCGGCGTTGTCGCCGACGCGCAGGTGAACCCTGAGTTCGACCGGCGCAGAGCCTTCCGCCGCCAAGTCGAACTGACATTGCCAGCGGCCGATTTCCGGCAGCGCGGTCATGAAAACATGAGAGACTTGGCCGCGCGAGGCCTCGACGACGGCTTCCGGCTTCAACTCCGATTCGAAGTCTTCCAGCGGCCCGCCGGCGAACTCGACAGCGAACTTGTAAACGCCCTTGGGTCGAGGCTTTCCCGGCTCGCCGCCGCGACCCATGCGGGTCGCAACCGCATGTGCCACGTTCTCGGCCGGATACGGTTCTTCGCCCAGCCAGTGCAGGCGATAGCGCAGGGTGTGGGACTGCCCGGCCCGCGCCGGCTCGGCAGGGGTCCAAAACACGCCGATGTTGTCATGAATCTCGTCATCGGTCGGGATCTCGACGCATTGCACGGTGCCCTTCCCCCAGTTGTCCAGCGGCTCGACCCAAAGGCTGGGGCGGCGGTCGTAGCGGACGCCATCCAGGTAGCGCGCGAAATCGCGGTCGCGTTGCAGAAGCCCGAAACCGCGCGGGTTGTCGTCGGCGAAGGTCGACGTCGTGGTCACCGGCGGATTGTTGAGTGGGCGCCAAATCCTCTCGCCGGAGCCCGTCCACATCGCCAGGCCGTCGGAGTCGTGAATTTCGGGGCGCCAGTCAAGCGTCCGGCCTCTGCCGTATTCGGCGTACCAGAACATCGAGGTCAGGGGCGCGATGCCAAGCCGTCCGACGTCGCGGCGCAGAAACAGCCGGGCTTCGATGTCCATGACGACGCCCTCGGTGCGCTGGATGGCGAAGCGATAGGCGCCGGCGATGCTCGGCCCGTCGAGCAGCGCGTCGATGACGACCGGGGCCTCGGCGTCCTTGGCCGGCGCGATGTAGAATTCGACGAACTGGGGAAACTCCTCGGGAGTCGGCGTCGCCGTGTCGATGGCGATGCCGCGGGCCGACAGCCCGTACTGCCCCAACTCCCCGATGGCGCGGAAGTACGAGGCGCCGAGAAAGGCTACCCAGTCCTGGGTCCGCCAGTCGTCCCGCTCGCGCGATTCATGCAGCCTGAACCCGGCGAACCCGGCGTCGGGCGGCAGCCCGCGGGCGATGCTGTCCTCCGGCATGTCGAAGTTGTCGGGCGAATAGCGGATCTCGCGCGCCTCCTCGCCGTCGACGGCATGCATGGCGACGGCGGTCGGAAAATAGTTGCCCAGGTGAAAGAAGGTGGCCGGGTAGGCCCCCGGACCCTCGGCGTAAAGGGCATCCTCAGGGCGGAAGCGGATCTTGCCGTGAACCTCATAGACGATCCGGCTCACGATGTCCGGTGCCGGCCGGCGAGGCGCTTCGTACGGCTTGGCGGCCCGTTGCTTTGCCCGCTCGGTCAGGGCATCGAAGCTGTAGGGCCGGGCCGGGCCGAACCGCAGCCCCTGCGGCGCCTGCGCCCAGGCGGTGGCAACGGGCGGCAGAAGGCCGGCAAGCATCGCCGTGGCGGCCGAACCCAACAGCGTCCGCCGGCCGATGCCGCCTGCCGTCCGCTCTGCCTTTCGGGAATTGGGAAGATCGCTCATGGGTCTCGCCTCAGCGGTTGTGCCTGAAGGGGGGGATGACGGGCTTCATCCGAGCGAACAACCACGTTGCCGCGCGCCGAACGCCCGCCACCCCCCTTAGACTGCTGAAACGGGTTTCCTATTCACGCTCGGCTTGAATAGGCCGACTTCAACCGGGCTCGACGCGCAGGATGGTGCCTTCGGCGGCGATGACCTTGACGCGGGTACCGGTCGGCAGATCCTCGCCGGTCACCTTCCAGGTGGCGTCGTTGACCCGGATCTTGCCGACGCCGTTGACGATCGGGGCGTCCAGCGTGAAGACGCGGCCGATGTGCTGTTCGCCCCGCCGGTTGAGCGTCGGGTGATCCGTCGCCGTCGGGTGGCGGCGCAGCCATAGGCGTCCGGAAACAACGCTGACGAGCGAGAGCCCGGCGAAGAGGAGCGTCTGGATTTGCCAAGTCAGGCCGTCGACGGCCAGCATGATCAGCCCGGTGACCCCGGCGGCGATGCCCAGCCACAGGAACACCACCCCCGGCGCCGCCACCTCCACGATGGTGAGGACGATGCCCAGGATGAACCAGTGCCAGAAGCTGATCTCGGAGAAGAATGCCATGGCCTTCCTGCGCCCCTAATCCTTCTTCGTCCACGGGCCGCCCGCCGACTCGGCGGCCGGTGTTCCGCCCTTGCCGCCGAAGGCTTCCCTGGCGATCTCGGCGATGCCGCCGACGGTGCCGATCAGGCTGGTCGCCTCGAGCGGCAGGAAGATGACCTTCTGGTTTTTGGCGGAGGCGATGCTTTGCAGGGCATCGGTGTATTTCTGGGCGACGAAGTAGTTGATGGCCTGCACGTTGCCTTTGGCGATTGCCGCGGAAACCATGGCCGTTGCCTTGGCCTCGGCCTCGGCCTCGCGTTCGCGGGCTTCGGCGTCGCGATAGGCGGCCTCGCGCCGGCCCTCGGCCTGCAGGATGGCCGACTGTTTGTCGCCCTCGGCCTTGAGGATGGCGGCTTGCCGCTCGCCCTCGGCGACCAGGATGGCGGCCCGCTTGTCCCGCTCGGCCTTCATCTGGCGGGCCATCGAATCGATCAGGTCGCGGGGCGGCGAGATGTCCTTGATCTCGATGCGCGTCACCTTGATGCCCCAGGGGCTGGTCGCCTCGTCGACCACGTTGAGCAGCCGCGCGTTGATCTGGTCGCGCTGCGATAGAAGTTCGTCCAAGTCCATCGATCCCATGACCGTGCGGATGTTGGTCATCGTCAGGTTGAGGACGGCGAATTCCAATTGGCGGACCTCGTAGGCGGCCGCGGCGGCGTCGAGCACCTGATAGAAGACGACGCCGTCGACCGAAACCATTGCGTTGTCACGCGTGATGATCTCTTGGGTCGGGACGTCGAGAACCTGCTCCATCATGTTCAGTTTGGAGCCGATGCGATCCACCATGGGAATGATCAGATGGAGGCCGGGCTTGAGCGTGCGGGTATAGCGGCCGAACCGTTCCACCGTGTACTCGTAGCCCTGCGTGACGGCCTTGACCCCGAGCAGGACGATGATCATGACGAGGATCAGCACGACGACGACGAAGATCGAAAATCCCGAAATATCCATCAAGTCCCCCCAAATTCGACGACGGATTTGTCATCGATGCTATCACGGCGGCGTCCTGGCGGCGCGCCAAAATCCCCCTCACTGCGGGGCGACGTCGTCGATGATCGGAAGCGGCGCCGGAGGCGGCAGATCGCCGGCCGGCGAATCGGGACCGAGCTGGATCTCATCGATGCGCTCGGCCCGTTTGGTGACCTTGTCGGTGGTGATCCGGATCTGGCGGATGTCCTCGACCGTCTGGTCGAAGTGGCGGTTGAGCCGGCCCACCCGTTCGTCAAGCCTGCCCACGTCGTCGAGCAACTTCTGCACCTCGGCCTGGATGACTCCGGCCTGCTCGCGCATGCGGGCGTCCTTCAGCACGGCGCGGACGGTATTCAATGTCGCCATCAGGGTCGTCGGCGACACGATCCATACCCGGCGGCGGAACGAATCCTCGATGACGTTGCGGAAATTGGCGTGCAGTTCGGCGTAGACGGCTTCCGAGGGCAGGAACATCAGGGCCGATTCCGCCGTCTCGCCGGGCACGATGTACTTCTCGGCGATATCGCGCACGTGTCTCAACACGTCAGCGCTGAAAGTCCGGCGGGCCAGCACCTGGGCCGCGTCGTCACGCGCGTCGCGCAGGGCTTGGTAGCTTTCCAGCGGGAATTTGGCGTCAATCGCGATGGCGCCGGGCGGGTTGGGTAGGTGGAGCAGGCAGTCGACCCGTGCCCCGCTGCTCAAGGTCACTTGCAGGGCGAAGGCGGATGGCGGCAGGGCGGCGGTCACGATGTCCTGCAACTGGATTTCGCCGAAGGCACCGCGCGCCTGCTTGTTGGATAGGATATCCTGCAGCCCGACCACCTGCTGGGAAAGGTCGGTGATGTTCTGCTGGGCGCGGTCGATGACGGCCAGCCTGGTCTGCAAGTCCTTGAGCGTCTCGCCGGTTTTCTCGGTCTGTTCGGCCAATCCGTCGCCCAAGCGCTTTGACAGGCCATCGAGCCGTTCGTTGATGCCGCTCTGGGTCTGCTGAAGGCGGCCGGTGAGTTCGGCCTGCTGGGCAGCCAGCCGGACCGCGCTGTCGGCCAACTGCGCCATGTGGGCGGCGCTTTCCGCGCGGGCCCGCTCGCCGCGCAGCAGCACGAAGATGAAAATCGCCGCCAGGACGGCAACGGCCACACCGACGGCCAAAATAAAGACAGAATTTTCCATAGGCTCAGATATCCTCCCCGAGGACAGCTTGCCGAAGCGGGGTGGGAAACGCAAACCCGCGTTTCAAGGCATGCCGCGACAACACGGAGGATTACCATGCGGATCTCCCTTCTGGCCCTGGCCGGCGCCGCCCTGATGGCGGCCACGGCGGCGGCCGACGAGACGGCGGTTCTGCCGGCCAGCCGTTCCGGCCTTGCCGTCACCCTGTACGCCGACGGTTTCGGCCTCGTCACCGACCGACGGACCGTGGACCTGGCCAAGGGCGCCAACAGCCTGGCTTTCGAGGGGGTGAGCGCCCGCATGGTGCCATCCAGCGCGCTGTTGCGGGTGGGCGACGGCGTCAAGGTCCTCGAGCGCAATTTCGAATTCGATTTGCTGTCGCCCCAGGCCCTGCTCGAGCGCTCGGTGGGCAAGACGGTGCGCGTCATCCGCACGCGGCCCGACACCGGAGAAGAAATGGTCGAGACCGCCACCGTGCTTGCCGTCGGCAACGGGCCGGTGCTCAAGATCGGCGATCGCATCGAAATCACCGTGCCCGGCCGCCTGGTCTTCGACACCGTGCCGGCCGGTCTCAGGGCGCAGCCGACGCTCCTGATCGAGGCGGACAGCGCCGTCGCCGGCCAGGCGCCGCTCGAACTCACCTACCTGACCGAGGGGTTGAGCTGGCGGGCCGACTATGCCGCCGAGCTGGATGCCGCCGGCAAGACGCTGTCGCTGGGCGCCTGGGCGTCCCTGTCGAACGCCACCGGCATCGCGTTTTCCGACGCCGACGTGCAGATGATCGCTGGCAACGTGCGGCGCGAGAGCGAACGGCCGCTGGCCACCTTCAAGGGCGCCAACATGATGGCTGCCGCCCCGGCCGAAGACGCCATGCGCCGCGAAGCGGTTGGCGACGTCCATCTCTACGCCCTGCCCGGCAAGGTGACGCTCGCCAACAACCAGAGCAAGCAGGTCGCCCTGCTGTCGGCCGCGGCGGTGCCGGTGGCCCGCCAATACGTCCGGGAACGCTGGATCACCGAGATTCCTGTCCGCGGCGGTGCGGCGCCGGCGACCTACCGGCCCGCCGTCACCCTGAAATTCGCCAACGCCCGCGAGGCGGGGCTGGGGTTGCCGCTGCCGGCCGGGCTGGTGCGGGTGTACGAACGCGATTCCCAGGGGCGCATCCAGTTCACCGGCGAGCAGTCGATCGCCCATACGGCGGCCGGTGAGGAGGTGACGCTCAACCTGGGCGAGGCGACGGACATCGGCATCCAGTACCGCCAAGGCGCGTTCACCACCGATGGCCTGCCCGAGCGCGCCTTCGAGACGGAACAGCAGATCGCGCTTTCCAACGCCAAGGCCGAGGCGGTGACGGTGCGCCTTGTCGAGAGGTTCCAGGGTGCTGCCACGATTGTCACGGAAAGCAAAGCCCATGAGGACTTCTCGGGCAGCGAGGCGACCTGGACCGTCGGCGTTCCGGCCGGCGGAAAGGCGACGCTGAGCTACCGGGTGCGCGTGCAGCGACCGCGCTAGGCGGCAAGTCAGCGACTTGACGGCGGCGGGAATCGGCCATATGTGCTCCGAATATTGCGATGCCAATCAAAGCCGGAGCCCCATGTCCGTTCTTCCCATCCTGATCGCCCCCGATCCCCGCCTCAAGTCGCTGAGCCGGTCCGTGCCCGCCGTCGACGGCGCGGTGCGCCGGCTGATGGACGACATGCTGGAGACCATGAAAGCGGCCGACGGCATTGGCTTGGCGGCCCCGCAGGTGGGGGTATTGAAAAGGGTCATCGTCGTCGCCGCGCCGCACGGCGAGGAAGACGATGACGGTGAAGGCCGCTCGCGGGCGCCGCTGTGCATGGCCAATCCCGAAATCATCTGGGTGTCCGACGACGACGAGGTCCGCGAAGAGGGCTGCCTGTCGCTGCCCGAGCATTATGCCGAGGTATGCCGGCCGGCCCGCGTGCGGGTGCGCTACCTCGACGAGACGGGAGAGATGCGGGAGATCGAGGCCGACGGCCTGCTCGGTACCTGTATCCAGCACGAGATCGATCACCTGGACGGGGTGCTATTCGTCGATCGCATCTCGGCGCTCAAGCGCGGCATGATCCTGCGCAAGCTGGTGAAGAGCAAAAAACTGAATGGCGCCACGGTCGGCTGAGCCGAAAAAACTTTCCTCTCCCGCCCGCAAATTCTCGAAGGTCACGGGTGAATCCGCTAGGATGTCGCTCCCCCCGGGAAACCTGACGCCGTCGGCGACGGCCGCGTCGAACCCTTATGCATGGAGCCATGCCACCGTGAAACTGGACAAGGTCGAACTTTCGCTGCCGGCCGGCGAGAACTATCCATTGCCGCGGATGCTTCCCGTCGAGCAGCGTTTCCCCAGTGAGGCCGTCACCGACGTCAAGCAGGCCGTCGAGCGCACCCTGGCCGCATTGCCGGCGCGGCCGGACGTGAAGGGCAAACGCATCGCCATCACGGCGGGTAGCCGCGGCATCCCGCACGCCGTCGAGATTCTGAAAACCGTCGTTGCCGAGCTCAAGGCCTGGGGGGCCGAGCCGTTCCTGGTGCCGGCCATGGGTAGCCACGGCGGCGGCACGGCGGACGGCCAGAAGAGCCTGCTCGAAGGCTACGGCATCACCGAGGCCAGCGTCGGCGCGCCGATCCTGTCCAGCATGGAGGTTGTCGAGACCACATCGGTCGAGGGCGTCCCGCTTTACTGTGACAAGCATGCCCACGGCGCCGACGGCATCGTCATCCTCAACAAGATCAAGCCACATTCCAACTACAAGGGCGACTACGAAAGCGGGCTCTGCAAGATGATGGTTATCGGGCTGGGCAAGCATCACGGCGCCACCATGTTTCATTCTCTGGGGTTCACCCGCTTCGCCGACATCATTCCCAAGGCGGCGACGGCACAGTTGAAGGTACTGCCGGTGGTCTTCGCCCTTGGCCTGGTCGAGAACGCCTACGACGGCCTGGCGGTCATCGAGGCCATCCCGCCCGAGAAGATGGTGGCGCGCGAAAAGGAGTTGCTGATCCAGGCCAAGGACATCATGGGCAAGCTCCTGATGTCGTCCATCGACGTCCTGATCGTCGACGAGATCGGCAAGAACATCAGCGGCCAGGGCATGGACCCGACGGTCACCGGGCGGGCTTCCTCGGGGCTTCCGGGTTTCGTGGCGCTGCCGCTCAAGCGCATCATCATCCGCGACATCTCAGAGGAATCGCATGGCAACGTCGCCGGCATGGGCGTGGCCGACCTGATCACGCTTCGGGTCTTCAACAAGATGGACCTGGGCTCGACCTATACCAACGGCATCACGGCGCGCAACCTCGAAGGAGCGCGCATGCCGATGGTGGTCAACTCCGACAGGCAGGCCATTGCCGTGGCCATCCAGACCTGCGTTGGACTCGAGCTTGAGAAGCTGCGCATCGTGCGCATCAAGAACACCAAGAAGCTGCACAAGATCCAGATGTCGGAGACCTATCTCGATGAGATCGAGGCGAAGCCGAATACGTTCTCCGTCCTGGGAGAAGGCAAGCCCTTCGCCTTCGACAACCAGGGGAACCTGATCGGCTAGGCGCGCGAGCGGCCGGCGTTTCCCGGGCGCCGACGCTCTCATCCTTTTGCCACAATCCGGGACGAATCTGTCCATCGACGAAGAAGCCGTCGGGGCCGGGGTTTTGACGGCGCCCCCCTTGCCGGAGCGCCGTCGTCCCCATACCTAGAGAGGCACGGCCCGTTTTTTTGCTGTTTTGAGAAGGGGGTAAAAAATGAAACTGGGTTTCGTCGTTGCCGCGTTGGCGGCAGTTTTGGTTGCCGGTTGCGCCAGTTCGGGGGAGACCCGTAAGGCCGGAACGTTTCTCGATCCGTGGTGCGCGCCGGACGGCTCGGTCGTCTACACGCAGTACGCCAACTCCAAGGGCGAGTTCGACGGCGCGAAGGCGTCTCCCGAGTACTGCCCCTGGTACAAGAAGTAAGCCAACGGCTTTCCGCTCGCCCGAGGCCGGTATGAACAAGGCCTCGGGGGGCGGAAGAGCCGCCGGAACCGCCGGCAATCAGAGGAACGGCGTTTCCGGCAACGGCACCAGGAAGACCTTGGCGAACGTCACGTAGAAGCCGATGACAATGGCAACGCCGACCCCGGCGTAGAGCGCCGCACGCTTGGGGTTCCATGGCTCGAACATGGCCAGCATCGTCAAAGCCGCAAAAACACCGAACCCGGCAAGAACGAAGCCGGTGTAAGGCATAACGAAGGCGCTGGCCAGCATGACAACAACCAAGCTGACACGCCGCGCAGTTGACCCCGGTGACTGTGAAGCCTCCCTGTCCGGTTGCGGTTTGACCAGGTTGATGACGATGAAGACGATCGAGAGGGTGATCATCACGACGCAGATCGCCGCCGGGAACACGTAGGAGTCGGGGTCGAGAAGATTTCGCGAGTCGTAAAGGAACACCGCTGCGATCAGGATGAAGCCGGCGGCCAGGACGATGCCTGGGGTGTCGCGTTCAGTTTTCGCGGGCATTCTTGGCCTCCTCGTAAAGTCTCCAGCGTTTGGCGATCACCGGGTAGAACAGCGACACCGCGATAAAGACGATGATCCCCATCGAGATCGGCCTGGCGAAAAACTCGGCCAGGACGTCACCGCGGGCGGTGCCGATGGTCCATCCCTGCACGAACCCCTGCTCGGCGATGCGGCTGAGGATGAGGCCGAGCACGATCGGCGACGGCTTGAAGCCGTAGCGGTCGAGGATCCAGCCGACGGCACCCAGGGCGATCATGATGACCACATCGGACATGTTGTTGCGGATGGCGTAGGTACCGATGATCGTCATGAAGGCGACGGTCGGAACGAGCAATGCCTTGGGAAAGGTGATGATGAACCGATAGGCGTAGCGTCCAATGAGCAGGCCCGTCGGCAGCATCAGCAGGGTGGCGATGAACAGGCCGTAAATGAAGGTGTAGACGATCGAGCCCTCACCCTCGAGGAACAGCTTGGGGCCGGTGCGGATGCCCTGGACGAGCAGGGCGCCGAGAATAACGGCGTCGGGCGGTGTCCCCGGGATGCCCAGCACCAGGGTGGGGATGAAACCGCCGCCGACGGTGGCGTTGTTGGCCGATTCGCTGGCCTCCAGTCCCTCCGGTTCACCGGTACCGAAATGCTCGGTGCGCTTGGACGAGCGGCGGGCCTCGGAATAGGCGACCAGCCCGGCGATGGAGCCGCCGGCGCCGGGCAGGATGCCGACCAAGGTGCCGATCACAGAGCTGCGGACGAGATTGATTTTGTGGCGCCATGCCAGGCGCAAAGCCTCGGGCAGCCTGAAACCACGGGTTTCAGCCGTCACTTTCAGGTGGCGTCCAGGAGTGGCGACCAGATCGATGAGCACGGGAACGCAATAGAGCCCGATCAGCGCCGACACCGGTTCGATGCCGCCGATCAGGGTGTGGCTGCCGAAGGTGTAGCGGATGTCGGCGCTGACCTCGGCGACGCCGATGGTGGTCAGCAGCATGCCGAAGGTACCGCCGATCAGGCTCTTCAACAGGTGGCCTTCGGAGAGCGCCGAAATCAGTGACAATCCGAAGATGGCCAGCCAGAAATATTCGACCGGCCCGAAGGCCAGCGCGATGTTGGCGAGCGGCGGCGCCAGCCCGAGAAGGAAGGCGGCGCCGATCAATCCACCGACCACCGAGGACAGGCAGGCCAGCGTTACCGCCAGATCGCCGTCCCCCCGCTTGGCCATCGGGTAGCCGTCGAAGGTGGTGGCGATGGCCGACGGCGTGCCCGGCGTCTTCAGCAGGATGGCCGAATAGGCGCCGCCGTAGATAGCGCCGGTATAGATGGCGCCCATCAGAATCAATGCGGAGGCCGGTTCCATGGAAAAAGTCAGCGGAACCAGAACGGCAATGGCCATGGTCGCGGTCAGGCCCGGCAGGGCGCCAATGACAGTTCCCGCGATCACCCCGCCGAGGGCGATGCTGATGTGATAGGGACTGATCGCCGCCAGGAAGAAATCGAATCCACTCATAAACGCACCCCGTCATCTCCTCCCGTTATAGGGCGCTCCGGGCCTTACGCGTGGCCGGAGCGCCCGGGATGTTATCGTTTGGGCAAACGGTGTCTATTTGATGAGGCCGGCTTCCTTGGCCGAGGTCAGGATTTCGCCCTTCATCTTGGTCATGAACTTGGTCAGCTCGGGGCCATAAGGGGCATTGACCATGGCGAAGCCGTTGTCTTCCATCTGCTTGATGAAGGCGGGGTCGTCGTTGATCTTCTGGAACATTTGGCCCAGCTTGACGCGGATTTCCTCAGGCGTCGACTTGGGCACCGCAATGCCGCGATAGGCGCCGCTGACCATGTCAAAGCCCAATTCCTTGAAGGTCGGCACGTCGGGGAAATTGGGGTGCCGCTTTTCCATGGCGACCGCCAGCATGCGCGTTCCCGCATACTGCGGAGGAACCGTCGTATAGCCCCACGACGCCGTGACCTGCCCACCGAGAAGGGCAGTGGATGAAGGCGCCGTGCCGGCAAAGGCGACATAGGTGGTCTTGACGCCGGCCAGACGATCGAAGGTGACCTGGGCCAAGTGGTTGGAACTTCCCTTGGCCGAACCCGAGAGCGTCACCTTGCCGGGATTGGCCTTGGCGAAGTCGATCAGGTCCTTCACCGTCTTGAACTCGCTGTCGTCCTTCACCACGATGGCGTCAGGCGTATAGTGGAACATGTGGATGTTGGTCATCTCGTCGGTGGTGTAGCCGACGTCTTTCTGGGCCGGCTGCAGCACGATATGGGGCAGGTTGGTGCCCATGATGGTGTAGCCGTCGCCGGCGATGGTGTTGAGCTGGGCCCAGGCGACCGCACCGCCGCCCCCGTCCTTGTAGGACATCACCAAGTCTTGGCCGAATATCTTCTTGTAGAAGGGCTGCTGGAAGCGGGCCGTGACGTCGGATTCGCCGCCCGGCTTGAAGGCGATGATGTAGTTCACCGGCTTTTCGGGAAATTCCGCCAAGGCGGCGCCGGCCAGTCCAAACGTCAGAGCGACCGCTGCGGCCGCCGTCGTCAACGCGATCTTGCCGAAGATTTTCATGGTCTTCTCCTGATTGATGCACTTCCCTGTCGTTCTTTGCGCGAGTGCCTTATGTGGTTCGGGCCGCTCTCTTGCGAGAAGCGGCCCGTCCATATTGTCTTGTTTAGGCGCTGCGGTACAGCTTAGTCATGACGAACTCGCGATGGCCTAGGGCCTCGGCCGCCGTCAGGCGGCCGTTGGCGGTTCTAATCGTCATGTCGATCAGCTTGTCGCCGGCCTGATCAAGGTTCATTTCGCGGCGCAGGATGCCGGAGACGTCGACGTCGATGTGCTCGCTCATGGTGCGCACGGTGCGCGGATTGGCGCTGAGCTTGATCACCGGTTCGATCGGATTGCCGATGATGTTGCCCTGTCCCGTCGGGAACAGGTGCACCACGTAGCCGGCGGCGGCTTGCAGGGTCACGCACTCGGCGGCGGCCGAGGAGGTGTCCATGAAATAGAGGCCTGGGCCCTTCGTCGGGGTCTCGCCCGGCTGCAGGATCTCGATGTACTTGGCCTTCTTGCCGATCTTCTGGAGGTTGCCGAAGGCCTTTTCCTCGATGGTGGTAAGGCCGCCTTCAATGTTGCCCTTGGTCGGCTGCGAGTCGGAAAGGTCGTCCGTTTTCACGGACAGGATGAACTCGTTGTAGTCGTTCCAGGTCTTGAGGAACTTCTTGCCGATCGCGGGGGTCTTGCCACGAGTGGCACAAACCTGCTCGGCCCCGGTGATCTCCGAGGTTTCGCCGAAGCAGGTGGTGGCGCCCCAGGCGTCCATCTTGTCGATCAGGTTGCCGACCGTCGGGTTGGAAGCCAAGCCCGAAGTGGTGTCGGATTCGCCGCACTTGACCGAAACCCACAGGTCTTTAACGGGGCATTCGGCGCGGGTCAGCTCGCTGGCCCACTGAACGTATTCCTTGGCCTTGCGCGAAGCGGCGGCGATGGTGGCGATGTCGCCGTTCTTCTCGATGGCGAAGCCTTCGCACGGCTTGCCGGTCGCCCGGACGCCGTCGACGATGCGCTGGGTCCACAGCGGCTCGATGCCGATGACGACCACGGCGGCCACGTTCGGGTTGGCGCCGGTTCCGATCATGGTGCGGAAATGCAGTTCGAGGTCTTCACCGAACTGCAGCCGGCCATAATGGTGCGGCAGGGCCATCGTGCCCTTGATGTTGTTGGCGAC
The DNA here is from genome assembly GCA_014859895.1 of Rhodospirillales bacterium. GTDB lineage: Bacteria > Pseudomonadota > Alphaproteobacteria > Rhodospirillales > Shumkoniaceae > Shumkonia. Next base: position 82,489 of record JACZKS010000159.1, on the reverse strand, counting down.
CGCCTCGCAGGCGGCGTTCGACAGATCGTCCAGCGGCAGGATGACGACGTGATTGCGGACGCCGACCCGGCCATTCTCGCGGCGGTATCCCCAGAAAGTTGGTTTCTTCATGGTTACCACCTCTTCGTCTTGGTGTTGTGAACGTGAACGTGCCCGCCCTTGTCGATGTCGGCCACGGCCTTGCCGATGTCGTTGTCGTATTTGATGACGGTATCGCCCTTCTTGATGACGGCGAGCGCCACCTTGTGTCCCAACGGGATGGGGTTGAGGGCCTTGATCTTGATGGTCTTGTCGGTGTCCATCACCCAGCCGGTCAACTGCTGACCGGCGGTGACACCCTCCACGACGACCACGCCGACGGTATCGGCGGAGTCATGAACCAGGAAATCTGGAGCTGCCACGGTGTCCTCCCTTGGCTTGGATAATACATACGAATGACGAGGAGCAAAACTATTGAGCTTGACGTGCCCCTGTCAATGCCAAAGGATATATCTTATATAAGACTATAGAACATAAGGTTGTTTACGGGAATGGAATGCACGGGCAAGCCCGCCGGCATCCCGCGGAGAGGCTGGAATGGCTGAAAGCGTTGCGAACGGGGCGGCGAATCGGGGCCGGGAAGTAGTCCGTCCGGGCGACGACGTCGATTTCCGGCCCCTTTACAAGCAGATCAAGGATTCGATCATCCAGCAGCTCATCGGCGGCGATTGGCGGCCCGGCGACAAGCTGCCCAGCGAGTTCGAGCTGGCCGCCCGCTACGGCGTCAGCCAGGGTACCGTGCGCAAGGCGCTCGACGAACTGACGGTGCAGAATCTGCTGGTGCGCCAGCAGGGGCGGGGAACCTTTGTTGCCACCCACAACCCGCACCGCGCGCTGTTCCACTTCTTCCATCTGATCGGCAAGGACGGCTCGCGCCAGCTGCCGAGCAGCCGGGTGCTGTCGTGCGCGACCCGGCGCGCCACCCGCGAAGAGGAAGAGAGGCTGGATCTGAGGCCCGGCAACCAGGTGATCCAGATCGACCGCATCCGCGACATCGGCGGCCTGCCCACCATCGTCGAGCGGATTTCGCTGTCGGCCAAGAAGTTCAGCGGTCTGGTCAAGATATCGCGGGACGGCCTGCCCAACACCCTCTACGAACTTTACGAAGAACGCTACGGCATCACCATCTATCAGGCCGAGGAATATCTGCGGGCCGTCGCCGCCACCGAGCGCGAGGCCAAGCTGCTGGGCATCCGGCCCGGCCATCCGTTGCAGGAAATCGCCCGCCTGGCCATGAGCATCGACCGCAAGCCGGTGGAATGGCGGGTCAGCCGCTGCCTGACCGATCGGCACCATTACGTCAGCCTCATCGACTGAAGGCCACCACCGCCTGCGCTAATCCTTGCCAAGCGGCCGTCGGCTGTGCTTACAGGAAGCCTGCGATGGCAACTGGCGAGCTACGATTCATGCCGCGTCTCCGTGTGGTCTTCATGGGCAGTCCCGATTTCGCCGTGCCGGTTCTGGGCGCGCTGATGGAGGCCGGCCACGAAATCGCCTGCGTTTACGCGCAGCCGCCCCGCCCCGCCGGCCGCGGGCACCAGGAAAGGCCGGCCCCGGTCCACGCCTTCGCCGCCGAGCGGGGCTTGGCCGTGCGCACGCCGGTCAGCTTCAGGAAAAGCGAGGCCGATCAGGACGCCTTCGTGGCGCTGGAAGCCGATGCCGCCGTGACCGCCGCCTACGGACTGATCCTGCCGAAACGGGTGATCGAGGCGCCCCGGCTCGGATGCCTCAACGTCCATGCCTCGCTGTTGCCCCGCTGGCGGGGCGCCGCCCCCATCCAGCGGGCGATCCTGGCCGGCGACGCCGAAACCGGCATCACCCTTATGCGCATGGACGAGGGCCTCGACACCGGCCCCATCCTGCTGACCCAACGCGTGCCGATCACCCCGGACACCACCGCCGGAACGCTGCACGACGCCTTGGCCGAGGTCGGCGCGCGCCTCGCCGTCGAGGGGCTGGCCGGGCTGGCCGAGGGGCGGATCGTGTCCAAGCCCCAGCCGGCCGAGGGGGCGACCTATGCCGCCAAGCTGGAGCGGGAGGAAAGCCGGCTCGACTGGCGGCTGCCCGCCGCTGACCTGGAGCGCTGCGTGCGCGCCTTCCAGCCGTCGCCAGGTGCCTGGTGCGAGGTCGCCGGAAGCCGGGTCAAGGTCCTGGCGGCCCGCGTGCTGCCCGGCGCCGGCCAGCCGCCGGGAACCGTAATGGACGGAGCGCTGACCGTCGCCTGCGGCGAGGGCGCGCTCCGCCTGGAACGGGTTCAGCGCGAAGGCAAGGCGCCGACCGACACAGCCGCCTTCCTGCGCGGTTTTGCCGTGCCCGCCGGTTCGCGGCTGCCCTAGGGCCTTAAGGGAACGCCGCCGATGCCCCGCTACCGGCTTATCGTCGAATACGACGGCGCCGACTTCGTTGGTTGGCAGCGCCAGGAGAACGGGCTCGCCGTCCAGCAGGTCATCGAGGAGGCAATCGAGCGGTTCTGCGGCGAGCGGATCACCACGTTCGCCGCCGGGCGAACCGACGCCGGCGTCCATGCCTTGGGCCAGGTGGTGCATTTCGACCTTGTTCGCGAGGCCGAACCCGATACTGTGCGCGACGCCATCAACTTCCATTTGCGGCCGGCAGCGGTGGCGGTGCTGGCCGCCGAGCGGGTGGCGGGCGATTTCCACGCCCGCTTTTCGGCGGTCGGCCGGGCCTATCTCTATCGCATCGCCAACCGGCGGGCCCCGCTGGTGCTCGATCGCGGCCGCGCCTGGTGGGTTCCGGTGCCGCTGGATGCCGCCGCCATGCACGCGGCGGCCCAGGGGCTGGTCGGCCGCCACGACTTCAGCTCGTTCCGGGCTGCCGAGTGCCAGGCCGATTCGCCGGTGAAGACGCTTTCCGCCATCGAGGTTGTACGCGACGGCGAGGAGATCCGAGTGGCGGCCAGGGCGCGCTCGTTCCTGCATCATCAGGTGCGCAACATAGTGGGAACGCTGAAACGGGTGGGCGAGGGAAAGTGGAGCGCCGAGGACGTCACGCGTATTCTGGCGGCGCGTGATCGCGCTGCGGCGGGGCCGACGGCGCCGGCCTGCGGCCTCTATCTGACCGAGGTCTTCTACTGACGGCTAGATCAGGCTGTCGGCGAAGCCGTTGAGCATGAGGCCGAGCACGATGTCGAGCCCTACCAGGGGCACGGCGTGGAGGCCGGGAAGGCCGAGCGCGGTGCGCGCCACGAACCAGGCATAGACGAGGACGGCAGTGAGCGCGGCCAGCGCGATGAAGCTGCCGACGCCTCCGCTCAGCAGGCCGGCCACCGACAGGATGGCGACCGGCAGATAAAGCACGTTCTGCCACACCGAGGCCCAGTTGTAGGCGACGATGTAGCGGACGTAGTGCCTTTCGCGGTCGATCAGGCGTGCCACCGTCGCCATGACCAGCGGGTAGATCACCCAGCCGATGACGTAGGCGATCAGCTCGATGGCCAGGAAGCGGGCCGGCGTTCCTTCGGCGAGATCGCTTTGCAGGCGGACGGCCAGCAGCAGCAGATAAAGCGGCAGTACGATGACGGCGGCGAAGAAGGATTTCCAGAAACCACCGGGTGTGGCGTCGAGGAAGGTCATGCCGCCGGCATCGAAGCGGGCCAGGCGGTACGCCCCGTAAAGGGCCCGCAGGATTTCGCTCACGCTGGGCACGGAGGATCCGCGAAATAGCCGGCGAGCAGGTGGCGGTAGACGTCGGTCAGGCCTTGCAGGTCGGCCACCGGCACCGCTTCGTCCACCTTGTGTGCCGTGGTGGCGGAAAGGCCGAACTCGGCCACCGGGCACAGGGTCCTGATGAAGCGGGCGTCGGAGGTGCCGCCGCCGGTATCCAGTTTCGGTGTCTGTCCGGTCGCCTCGCGGATCGCCGCCACCAGGCGGTCGGTCCATGGCCCGGGCGGGCACAGGAAGGATTCGCCGGACACCTCGAAGGCCAGGTCGTGCCGCCCGCCCACCTCGGTGCAGCGCTGGCCGATCCAGGTCTTCAGCGATTCGCCAGAATGCCGGTCGTTGAAACGCACGTTGAATCGCGCCGTCACCTTGCTGGGGATCAGATTGGTGGTCGGGTTGCCGACGTCGATCGAGGTGACCTCGGCGCGCGACGGTTCGAAATGGGCGGTGCCGTCGTCGAGGGGCAGGTCAGTGATGGCGGTCAGCATCCGCATGAGGCGGCGGATGGGGTTGTCGAAGTGCTGCGGATAGGCGACGTGGCCCTGGGTGCCGTAGACGGTCAGCGCGCCGTTGAGACTGCCGCGCCGGCCGATCTTGACGGTTTCGCCCAACGCCTCGCGGTTGGTCGGCTCGCCGACCAGACAGTGGTCGGGGATCTCGCCCTTCGCCTTCATCCAGTCCAGGACCTTGACCGTGCCGTTGACGGCCGGGCCTTCCTCGTCGCCGGTGATCAGCAGGCTGATCGAGCCTTCGAAGCCGTTCCGGCGATCCTCCAGGAAGGCTGCCGCGGCCGCCACGAAGGCGCCGATGGCGCCCTTCATGTCCACCGTGCCGCGGCCGATCAGCCGGCCGCCGACGACGTCGCCGGCGAAGGGGCCGGCCGACCACGCGGCAACATCGCCCGGCGGCACCACGTCGGTGTGCCCGGCAAAGCAGAAATGGGGCCGGCCGGTCCCGAGGCGGGCATAGAGGTTTTCGACGTCGGGTGTGCCAGCCTGCGAGAACTTCAGCCGATGGCAGGTAAAACCCAGCGGAACCAAAGCGCCCTCAAGCACCGCCAGCGCCCCGGCGTCGTTCGGCGTCACGCTGGGGCAACGCACCAGGGCGCGGGTGATCTCGATGGGGTCGAGGCGGGTGGCCACGGTGGGCGGCTATTCCCTGAGCAGTTCGTTGATCGAGGTCTTGGAGCGGGTTCTCTCGTCGACTTTCTTGACGATGACGGCGCAATAAAGCCCCGGCCCCGGCGAGCCGTCGGGCAGTGGCTTGCCCGGCATGGTGCCGGAAACCACCACCGAATAGGGAGGCACGCGGCCCATGTGGATCTCGCCGGTGGCGCGATCGACGATGCGGGTCGAGGCGCCGAGATAAACGCCCATGGAAAGCACCGACCCCTCGCCCAGGATTACTCCCTCGGCCACTTCGGAACGGGCGCCGATGAAGCAGTTGTCCTCGATGATGACGGGGCCGGCCTGCAACGGCTCCAGTACGCCGCCGATGCCGGCGCCGCCCGAGATGTGACAGTTCTTGCCGATCTGGGCGCAGGAACCGACGGTGGCCCAGGTGTCGACCATGGTGCCCGAATCGACATAGGCGCCCAGGTTGACGAAACAGGGCAACAGCACCGCGCCCGGCGCGATGTAGGCGGAGCGGCGGACCACGCAGTGGGGCACGGCGCGGAAGCCGGCGGCGCGGAAGCGCGCCTCGTCCCAGCCCTCGAACTTCGAGGCGACCTTGTCGTACCATTGGGCCTTGCCCGGGCCGCCGGGGATGACGGCCATGTCGTTCAAGCGAAACGACAACAGCACCGCCTTCTTCAGCCACTGGTTGACCTGCCAGGTGCCGTCCCGTTTTTCGGCGACGCGGGCCTTGCCCGAATCCAGAAGGTCGAGCGCCGCCTCGACGGCGTCGCGGATCTCTCCTTTGGTGGTCAGCGTGATGGAGTCACGGGCTTCCCAGGCGGCGTCGATGATCGGCTGCAGATTGCTGATGGTCATGGGTGTCCAACAATGGTCTGAACAAGGGAACGATAGGCCCCCGAACATGGTCAAGTGGCCGGCGTCTGTCAACAACGGCCAGCGGAGGGCGGCGTTTCAGGCGGAACGGTGAAAGGTCTCCACGGCCACGCCTTCCAGCCAGGCGATGAGGTCGTCCGCCACATGATGCACATGGCCGTCGGCGGCGCCGGTACGGCCCCAGTCGGTATCGTTGCGCAGCCATACCGTGGTCATGCCGAGCGCCGCCGCCGGCGCCAGGTTGCGGGCGATGTCGTCGATCATGACGGCGGCGGCCGGTTTCGGCACATGCCGGCTGACCAGGGCGGCATAAGGCGCCGATTCCGGCTTCGGCACGAAGTCGCCGTCGGCGATGTCGAATATGGCGTCGAAATGGCGGGCGACGCCCAACCGATCCAGCACGCGCTCGGCGTGATCCGAGGACGCGTTGGTGAAGATCAGCTTGCGTCCACGCAGGCGCGTCAGGGCGGCATCCAGCCGGGGGTTGGGGGCGATCATGGCGAGATCGACGTCGTGGACGTAGGCCAGGAAAGGCACCGGATCCATGGCGTGTTCGATCATCATGCCGCGCAACGACGTCCCGTAGCGCACGAAATAATCCTTCTGGAGCCGAAACGCGGCCTCGGAATCGAGGTCAAGAAAGCGGCCGATATAGTCCCGGATGCGCTGGCTAACGTGCACGAATAGGCTGTCCACCGCCGGATAGAGGGTGTTGTCCAGATCGAAGATCCAGACGCCGCCCTCGCCGACGGCAACGCCCGCGCGCGAGGGCGGCGGAAAATCGGAAGGCAGCGAACCGACCATTTCCCTACAGTGGGGCGGACTTGGCCGGCCGGCAAGGCTTTTTCCCGTCCGCGGAACCGCAGCCGGGGGGGGAGGAAGTTATGCAGATGGCGCCGGACGGCGGCGGTTTTTCCGCTGGCGTCGGCCGGCGCATCGCGGCTAAATTCATGAGGCACAAGGGGAATACACGCAATATGGCGGCCGCAAGCAGCCTCGCGCACGGTGAGTCCTCGCAGATCTCGCGCCTCAAATCGGAGCGCGATCGCTTCGTGGCATTGGCGTTCTGCTGGGGCGATCTGCTGCTCGAACTCGACGCCGGGGGCACCATCGTTTTCGCCGGCGGGGTCACCCAACCCTTCCTCGGCCGGCCGCCGGAGGACCTCGTCGGCAGTCGGTTCGAAGACAACCTTGCCGCGCAGGACCATGTGCTGTTCCGCCAAATCCTCAAGATCGCCGAGCAGCGCGGACGCACCGACCACCTGGCTCTTCGTCTGCATGGAAAGCTGGGGGTGACGCCGCCGTTTTCCGTCGCCGGCTACCGCCTGGATGAATTCGACGGCCACTTCTTCCTGGCATTGAGGCTGACCGGTGGCAGCGGCGAAACGGCGGCGGTGACCCGAGACCAGGGCACCGGGCTGTTCGACGGCGGGGAATTCGCCAGCGTCGTGGCGGCGCGGGCGAGCCGTTTGCGGGCGGGTGGCGCCGACGTCCGGATGACGCTGGTCACCATGGATGACCTCCAGAACTTGCGGGCCCGGCTGGACGAGGCGTCCGACCAGGCCCTGATGTCGACCGTCGGAGCCTGCTTCCGGGCGCATTCCGTCGATGGCGACACGGCGGGACGGATCGCCGACGGCCGGTATGGCCTGCTTCATCGCAGCGACGTCAGCGTTCTGGCATTTGAACGGGAACTGACCGACGTCATTCGCGAGGTGGACCCCGAAGGCGCAGGCTTGGCCGTCGAGACGGCGACGGTGGAGATTGGCGCTACGGCCGTCAGCGAAGAGGATATGGCGCGAAGCCTGCTCTATGTGGTCAACCGCTTTCGCGAATCGAAGGGTGGTGCCTTCACTATCAAGAGCCTGTCGAGCAACCTTTCCTCGCTGATGAACGAGGCCACCCACTCCGTCGAGTCATTCAAACGCATGGTGGCCGATCGCTCCTTCAACTTGGCTTTCCAGCCGATCATCGACGTTAACAGCGGCGTCATCCACCATTACGAGGCCCTGGCCCGCTTCGCCGGGGCGGCGGCAACCGACTCGCCCTATCAGCAAATCGCCTTCGCCGAAGAAACCGGCCTCATCACCGATTTCGACCTGGCCATCGTCCAGAAGGCCATTGACTGGCTCGACCGCTTTCCGCGCAACACCAATCGTTTCCCCATTGCCATCAACGTTTCCGGCCATTCCGTGGGGTCCGAGCGGTATGTCTCGGCGCTCTACGCGAAGCTCAGGGAAAACGCCTGGGTGCGCGACAAGCTTCTGTTCGAGATCACCGAATCGTCGCGCATGACTGATCTCGAGACCGCCAACACGTTCATCCAGGGGCTGCGCCAGGTCGGCCATCATGTCTGCCTCGACGACTTCGGGGCCGGCGCCGCCAGTTTCCAATATCTGGGCGCGCTCGACGTCGATGTGGTGAAGCTCGACGGCAGCGCCATTCGCAACGCCCGGCGAGGCAAGAAGGGCAGGGCTTTCCTGACCGCCCTTGCGACGTTGTGCCGGACACTGGGCGTGGAAACCATCGCCGAGATGATCGACAAGGAGGACGCCCTGGCCTTCGTGCGCGAGTGCGGTGTCAACTACGTGCAGGGCTTTTTGTTTGGTCAGCCGTCAACCTCGATCAAGGATTTCGACCCGCTGCCCAAGGCCGATCTGTTTCGGGGCCGGCGATGAGCGCGATTGATGACAGGACGCCGCCGGCCGATGGCGGCGACGCCGCCGGGAATGCCAAGTGGCTTGACGGCTACCCCGGCGGAGCCCTTCTGGTGACGCCGGAAGGCACCGTCATCGCTGCCAACCGGGCGGGCCGGGAGTTCGCGTCCATTCTGCTGCAAGGCGAGCCGCCTCCCCTCACCGCATTGATCCAGCGGGCGATGGCGGGCGGCTCCATCGTCGCCGAGATGATGGAGCTTCCGGTCAATGAGGGCCAGGTCGTCCTCGATCTTACCGTCATGCCCCGCGCCCGCGGCGACGCCCTTCTTGTCCTGCTCCGGGACGTGACAATGGAGCACAACCTGAGGCCGGCCCTGATCGAATCGCGCCAGCGCTACAAGGATCTGGTCGAGGTGTCGTCCGATTTTGCCTGGGAAGTGGGTCCGGACGGCGCTTTTGTCTTCGTGTCCTCGCAAAGCGCGCTGGGCTATGCCGCCGACGAGTTGATCGGCCAGCGCCCGGCCGAGTTGGTGGTCGATGCCGCAGCCTATCGGCCGTTTCCGTTCCAGAGCGATCAGCCGCTCGACGGCGTCGAACTGTGGATGCGACGCAGCGACGACACCCTGGCTTGCGTCGCCGTGTCGTGCCGGCCACTGCACGCCGCCGACGGCACGTGGCTGGGCGCGCGCGGCGTCTGCCGCGACATCACCCGCGAGCGCGAGCGCGAGGCGGCGCTGATGCGCGCCCGCCATCGCGAGCAGATCCTTCACTATGTCATCCAGGCGATCCGCAACGAGGTGGAACCGGAGAACATGCTGACCGCCGCCGCCGCTTCGGCCGCGCGCGCCCTCGGCGCGTCGGGGTGCCGGGTCTTTCGCATGGCTGCTCCCGGCGCCTATACGCTGGCCGCCGAGTTCGGCGAAACCGAGGGGCTGCCTTCCGCCGACATGGAGGCGATCCTGGCCGACATCGACGACGCCGACATCACGCTGGAGCGGGAAATCGGGCCGTGGCGCGTGCTTGGCGCGGTGACCGACTATCGAGCCGCCGTCAACGGCGGTGTGTGCCTGTGCAAGGCCGGCGGCCTGACCGACTGGAGTGACGACGAGCGGCTTCTGGTAGGCGACATCGCCGACCAACTGGGCATTGCCATCGAACAGATCAACAACCACGAACGGATCGTGCGGCTGTCTCGGACCGACGCGCTGACCGGCCTGCTCAACCGCCGGGCGTTCTATGACGACGAGATGCCCCGGCGACTGCGCCGCCTGGAACATGCCCGGACCAGCGCGGCGCTCTACTATGTCGATCTCGACAACTTCAAGGCGGTCAACGACCGTCACGGCCATCAGCATGGCGACGAGGCGCTGGTGGCGGTTCGCGACCTGCTGCTCGAACATTCCCGCCCGGGCGACATGATCGCGCGTATCGGCGGCGATGAATTCGTTATGTGGCTGGACGGCATCGGTACCGAAGTGGCCGAAGTCCGGGCGCGGCGATTGATCGAGGCGAGCTTGCGGCTGCACCGCTTCTCGCAAGGCGTCGAGAATCCGTTGGGCATCTCGGTCGGCGTCGCCGTGTACGACCCGGCGGCAAAGGAAACTCTCGACGAACTGCTTGCCCGCGCCGACGTGGCAATGTATTCGGTCAAGCGGCGGGGCAAGGGCGGATTCGAAATGGCTGAGCCGCCCACAAGACGGGGTTAGAAAGCGCCGTCGATCAACAGGAGGGGCGCCGGCGCTTGATCCGCCGGACTTGACGAAGGTGGTCGCTCAGAAGCGTATTTCCTACGAAGACGCCAAGCGCATGGCGAGCCACGAGGACCCGGCGGTGCGCCAGGCCCTGGCGGCGCGTCCCGACGTCATGCCCGAAATTCTTTTTTTCCTGGCCGGCGACCCGTCGCCGCAGGTTCGCCAGGCGTTGGCTGGCAACGTGGCGACGCCGCGCAAAGCCGATCTCCAACTGGCCGCGGACAGCGACGATTCGGTACGTTCCCGGCTGGCCGGGAAGATCGCCGGCATCCTCCCCGGGCTGAGCGAGGGGGAGGCCACCAAGCTCGGCCACCTGATATACGAGGCGCTGGATCTGCTGGCCCGCGATCAGGTGGTGCGGGTTCGCAGCATCGTCGCCGACGCACTCAAGGACGTCGCTCACGCCCCTCCTGAAGTGATCAACCGCTTGGCCCGCGATTCGGAAATCGTCGTCGCCGGGCCGATCCTCGAAAACTCGCCGGTCCTCACCGACGAGGATCTGGTGGCCATCGTCTCCGAATCGCCGGTCAAGGGGGCGCTGGCAGCTATCGCCAGGCGCGATCAACTGGCCGGCGTGGTGGCCGACGCGGTGGCCAGAACCGGCGACGTCGAGGCGGTCGGCGTCCTGCTGACCAACGCCAGTGCCCAGATCCGAGAGGATACGCTGGACTGGATCCTTGAACGGGCGCCGGGGGTCGAGGGCTGGCACGGCCCCCTGATCCGCCGCCCTGGGCTGCCGGGCGGCACCGCGCTGCGCATTGCCCGCTTCGTCGCCGACAGCCTGCTCAAGACTCTCATGGAGCGGGAGGATTTCGACAAGGAGACTTTCGCCCTATTGCGCGCCGAAGTGGGCCGTCGCCTCGATTCGCCGGAGGCGCCGAGGTCGCGTGGCGGGAACGCTCTCTTCACGGCCAATGGCGTCGACGCGCCGATGCCCCGGTGGAAAAGGACCTTGATCGAGATCGGCAGACCGCTCGATGCCGCGCTAAGCCTGCAACAGGCCGGCGGCCTGGATTCGCTGGTCGTGCTCGATGCCTTGGAGGAAGGCGACGACGCCTTCGTGCTGGCCGCGCTGGCGGTGCTGGCCGGCATCCCCTTCACGGTCGCCCACAAGATCGTCGACATGCAGAGCGCCAAGGGAATCGTTGCCCTGGCCTGGAAGGCGGGCGTGTCCGAGCGGATGCTCGCCCCCTTGCAGAACAAGCTCTGCCGGATCGCCCCGGCCGACGTCCTCAAGCCGAGACCTGGCGGCGGCTTTCCGCTGACCACCGACGAGATGGCCTGGCAGCTGGAATTCTTCAACCAGATCGCCGGCAAGGGATAAGGGCCGGCCGCGCTGGCTTCACTCGGGAACGATCAGCGTTCCGGCACCGTGGTCGGTGAAGATCTCCAGCAGGATGGCGTGTGGCACCCGGCCGTCGACGATGACGGCGCCGGCGACTCCCTCTTCGACCGCCGACATGCAGGTCTTGATCTTGGGGATCATGCCGCCGGAAATGACGCCGGTCTTGATCAGATCCTTGGCCTGGGCCAGCGTCAACTCAGGGATCAGGTTGCCGTCCTTGCCGAGCACGCCGACGACGTCGGTCAGCATGATCAGGCGCACGGCGCCGACCGCCGCGGCGATGGCGCCGGCGACGGTGTCGGCGTTGATGTTCAGCGTCTCGCCGTTGGGGCCGACGCCGATCGGTGCGATCACCGGAATGATGTCCGACTGCTCGAAGACGTCGAGGATGTCGGGCGAAATTTCCTTCGGCTCGCCGACCAGCCCGAGGTCGAGGATGCGCTCGATGTTGGAATCAGTATCGCGCACGGTGCGGCGCAGCTTCTCGGCCCTGATCAGGTTCCCGTCCTTGCCCGAAAGCCCCACCGCCAGGCCGCCGGCCCCGTTGATGTGGGTGACGATCTGCTTGTTGATGGAACCGGACAGGACCATTTCGACGATCTCGACGGTGGCCTGGTCGGTTACCCTCAGGCCCTCGACGAACTCGCTCTTGATCTTGAGGCGCTCCAGCATGTCGCCGATCTGCGGCCCGCCGCCGTGCACGACGATCGGGTTGATGCCCACCTGCTTCAGGAGCACGACGTCGCGGGCGAAAAGCTGGGCGTAGGTCTCGTCGCCCATGGCGTGGCCGCCGTACTTGATGACGAAGGTTTCGCCCGAATGGCGGCGCATATAGGGCAGCGCCTCCGACAGCGTCTTGGCCTGCTCCAGATAGGTTTCCATCGAAACGTCCGGTTTGTTGCTCATAGTGCTCACTCGATCCGATCTGACGGGATGGGATTGGGTGCCGCCAGGGCCGCCAGGGCGGCGCGCAGTTCGGCGATCTCGATGCCGTCGCGGGCGCTGGTGGCGAAGACGCGGGGGTGGGCGGCGGTGTGGGTGGCGACTTCCTTGGCCACCCGCTCAAGGCAGGTCTGCAACTCGGCGGCGGTCAGCTTGTCGCACTTGGTCAGCACGGCCTGGTACGACACGGCGGCGGCGTCCAACTGCTTCATCACCGCGCGGTCGACGTCCTTGATGCCGTGGCGGGCGTCGATCAGCAGGCAGGCCCGGCGCAGCAGGGGCCGGCCCCTGAGATAGGCGTCGGCCAGTCCGGTCCAACGGGCGACCTTGGCTTTCGGCGCCTGGGCGAAGCCGTAGCCGGGCAAGTCGGTGATCATCAACCGGCAGCCCAGCACGAAGAAGTTGATCTCCTGCGTGCGCCCCGGCGTGTTGGACGTCTTGGCCAGCGCCTTGCGCCCGGTCAGCGCGTTGATCAGGCTCGACTTGCCGACGTTGGAACGCCCCGCGAAGGCGATTTCGGGCAGGCCGGTGTCGGGCACCTGATCAAGGTTGGCGGCTCCGAGCAGGAACCGGCAATCCTGGGCGAACAGCCAGCGGCCGAACTCCATCGTGTCGTCGGCGCTCTGCTGCTCACCGATGGGGGCTTCGAGGGCGCTCACGTTCTCCCCTTTCCCGGCCGGAGGCGGGTTCAGGTCGCCCCCGCCCTCTTCATGATCACCCACTGTTGGATGATCGACAACAGGTTGTTCCACGCCCAGTAGATCACCAGGCCGGCCGGGAAGCCGGCCAGCATGAACGTGAAGATGATGGGCAGGAACATGAAAATCTTGGCCTGCATCGGATCGGCCGGCTGCGGGTTGAGCTTCTGTTGCAGGAACATGGTGATGCCCATGACCAGCGGCCAGACACCGATGTGCAGGATGGCGGGAAGCAGCGACGTGGGATCCCACGGAATGAGGCCGAACAGGTTAAAGATGGTGGTAGGGTCGGGCGCCGACAAGTCATGGATCCAGCCATAGAAGGGCGCGTGGCGCATCTCGATGGAAACGAACAGCACCTTGTAGAGGGCGAAGAACACCGGGATCTGGACCAGCATGGGCAGGCAGCCTGAAGCCGGGTTGGCCTTCTCGCGCTTATAAAGCGCCATCATTTCCTGGTTCATGCGCTGCTTGTCGTCGCCGAAGCGCTCGCGGAGCTTCAGCATCTCGGGCTGCAGCTTCTTCATCTTGCTCATCGAGCGGTAGGACTTGTTGGCGAGCGGGAAGAACAGCGTCTTGATGATGACGGTCAAGAGCAGGATGGCGATGCCGAAATTGCCGACGTAGCCGTGCAGGTAGTTCAGCACATAGAAGATCGGCTTGGTCAGCCAGTAGAACCAGCCGAAATCGATGGCCAGATCGAAACGGGCGACCCCCAGGCTCGTTTCGTAGGCGTCCAGCAGCTTCACCTCCTTGGCGCCGGCGAACAGGCGGGCCGTGTTGGCGGCCGATGCTCCCGGTTGGACGGTGACGGCCTCGCCCAGGAAGTCGGCCTGGTACTTGTCCTGGCCGTTCTCGCGGTGGTGGGTGAAGCGGCCCTTGTAGGGGATCTTTTGGTCAGGGACGAGGGCGCTCAGCCAGTATTTATCGGTGATGCCGATCCAGCCGCCGGTCGAGGTCTTCTCGATTTTGCTTTTTTCCTCGAGGTCATTGTAGTCAACCTCCTCGAGGGTGCCGTTGAAGACGCCGAGCAGGCCTTCGTGCAGGATGTAGTAGCCGGTCGTCTCGGGAGTCTGAGAACGGGAAATCAGGCCGTAGGGATAGAGCGTCACCGCTTCCCCGCCGGTGTTCTCGACGTGGTCTGTGACCGTGAACATGTAGTCGTCGTCGACGGCGATGGTGCGCGTGAACTTAAGTCCGGTGCCGTTGTCCCAGGTCAGCGTCAGCGGGGTGCCGTTCTCCAGGATCTGGCGGTCGGCCGTCCACAGGGTGTCGCCGCCGGGAACCGCGACCTGGCCGCTGGCGACCCAGCCGAACTCGGCGAAATAGGCGGTGGGCAGCCCCCGCGGCCGCAGCACCACGATCTCCGGGCTTTGGGGATCGATGGCTTCACGGTAGTCGACCAGCGTGATGTCGTCGAACTGTCCGCCCTTGAGCGAGATGGAGCCATGGACACGCTTGCCGCGCAACGCGGCACGCGGCGTCGCCTTCAGCAGTTCGGCCTTGCTCGGCGCCGCCTGGGCGGCCGTGGCGGCGGCCTCGGGCTGGGGAACGGCAACGCCGCCGGTTGGCGCCCCGGTGGGCGCCGCCGGTTGTCCGGGCTGCGCGGGCTGCGCGCTCGTCTGGGCGGAAGTCTGCGACTCCGGCGGCAGCTGACTCGTCGTCCAATAGTTGAAGCCGAGCAGAATGAGCACGGAAATGACGATCGCCAGGATCATGTTGCGGTTGTCGCTCATTGCTTTCCGTTAGTCCTCCGAAAGGGTCCTGGTCGTTGGGCGGGATCAGTGGGCGTGGGGGCAGCCGGTCCCCCCGGGGCCCGGCAGCTCGCCGCCGGCATGGGTTTGGGTGGGGGCTTCAAGGCCGGGAACAGGATCGTAGCCCCAGCCGCCGAAGGGATGGCAACGGGCGATCCGCTTAAGCGCCAGCCAGCCGCCGCGCGCCGCGCCGTGACGCGCGATGGCCTCTGCGGCGTAGGCCGAGCAGGTGGGCGTGTAGCGGCAGCTTCCCGGCAGGATGGGGGAAACGAACAGCTGGTAGCCGCGGACCAGTCCCCAAAGCAGCCGGCGTGGCAGGGTCATCATTTTCGTTTCCGCTTGCCCTCCCGCCTCAAGCGGGCGGACGGGCAGTGTCGTCGTCCGGGCGGTCGGGACAATAGGAATCCAAGCGCCGCAAGGCCGCCTCGAGGTCCGCCACCAATGCACAAAACGGCCTGCGCAGTGTTCCTGCGCGGCCGATCACCACATAGTCCTGCCCGCCCCGCGCATGGACGCCCACCACGCGCTCGACGGCCGCCCGCAGACGCCGGCGGGCCCGGTTGCGCGCTACCGCGTTGCCGACCTTGCGGCTAACCGTGAAGCCGATTCGCACGGCGGATGCCGCGGCATCGTTCGCCACGCCGGTCGGCTGGCGCCTTGCCTGCAGAATCAGGCCGGGGGTAACCCAACGTCGCCCAGAGGCGGCAACGCGAAGGAAGTCCGGCCGTCGCTTCAGGCGAAGAACCGCGGGCGACATGGCCTCGTCACGCCGACAGGCGCTTGCGTCCCTTGGCGCGGCGGTTGGCGAGCACCCGACGGCCACCGACGGTTGCCATGCGCGCACGGAATCCGTGGCGGCGTTTGCGAACGAGGTTGCTAGGCTGATAAGTCCGTTTCACTGGGTCATCTCCGACCAAAAACCGGCCCGCTGTATACGGACTCGGCCGCGGGAAGTCAACGCTGGCGGTGTGCCCGCCGACAGCCCATCTGGCCGGGTCGCGGCCGGGTCACGCACAGTTTACTGGCTGGGGCCGGCCATGGGCCTCATATCCAGGGCCAGCCGGGCGGTACGGCCGGCGCCCAAGGTTTTTTTCGTAAGGAGTGCGAGGGATGGACGCCATGACCAAAATCGATGCCGGGACGCCGGCAAAACGCGGGCTCGCCTGGCGATTGCTGCCGGTCGTCCTGCTCGCTCTGGCTGCGGCGGCCTTCTTCGCCTCGGGCCTGCACCGCTACCTCACCTTCGACTCCCTGCGCGCCCACCGCGGCGAACTACTAGCCTGGGTGGATGCCCATGCCGCGCTGGCGGCCCTCGTCTTCGTTGCCGTCTACGCCTCCGGCATCGTCCTGCTGCCGCCGTCGGGCACGCTGATGACGGTGACCGGCGGCTTCGTGTTCGGCGCCGTCGCCGGGACCGGTCTGGTGGTGGTCGGCGCCACGGCGGGGGCGACGGCGCTTTTCCTGGTCGCCCGCTTCGCGCTGGGCGATTGGCTGCGCGAGCGGGCCGGCGCCGGCATCCAGCGCATGCGGGCCGGCTTTCGCGAGAATGAACTCAGCTACATGCTGGTTCTCCGCCTGGTGCCGCTGTTCCCGTTCTGGCTGGTCAACCTCGCCCCGGCTTTCCTGGGGGTGCGCCTTCGCACGTTCGTCGTCGGCACGTTCCTGGGGATCATCCCCGGCACCGCCGTCTTCGCCGTGTTCGGAGCCGGGCTGGGTACCATCCTCGATGCCAACCAGGACTTGAGCCTTGCCGGCGTGTTGACGCCCGAGATCGTCGGCGCGCTCCTGGGGCTCGCCTTGCTGGCCCTGGCTCCCGTCGTCTACAAGAAGATCAAGGCGCGCGCCGCCTGATCGTTTCGCGCCAACGGCCGTTGCAACCCGGGGGGAGGAAGCCATGGCGAAACGCCTCGAAGCCGACATCTGCGTCATCGGCGGCGGCTCCGGCGGCCTGTCGGTGGCGGCCGGCGCCTCGCAGATGGGCGCCAAAACCGTGCTCGTCGAGAAGGGCAAGATGGGCGGCGACTGCCTCAACTACGGTTGCGTTCCGTCCAAGGCCCTGCTGGCCGCCGGCCACGCCGCACAGGCGGTGCGCCACGCGCCCGCTTACGGCATCACGGCCGGCCAGCCGGCCGTCGATGCCACTGCCGTGTACGCCCGCGTGCAGGGCACCATCGCCACCATCGCTCCCATCGATTCGGTGGAGCGCTTCGAAGGTCTGGGCGTCACCGTGCTCCGCAGCCACGCCCGCTTCACCGGACCGGACGAGATCGAGGCCGGCGACGTTCGCGTCCATGCCCGGCGCTTCGTGGTGGCCACCGGCTCCTCGCCCTTCGTGCCGCCCATCCCCGGCTTGGCCGAGGTGCCTTATTTCACAAACGAAACGATCTTCGAGGCCGGCACCCTTCCCGCCCATCTGGTGATCGTCGGCGGCGGCCCCATCGGGATTGAAATGGCCCAGGCCCATCGCCAGTTGGGGGCCGCGGTCAGCGTCCTGCAAAAGGGCGAGATCCTGCCCAAGGACGATCCCGAGCTTGCCGACGTGGTGCGCCGGCGCCTGATCGCCGAGGGTGTCGATCTCAGGGAGGGGGTGACGGTGACGGCCGTCGAGAAAACGCCCCGGGGCGTGCGTGTGGATTTCACCGGCGGTGACGGTGCCGCCGGCCATGTCGAGGGCTCACACATCCTGGTGGCGGCCGGCCGGCGCGCCACCGTCGGCGGGCTCAACCTCGAAGCCGCCGGCATCGCCTATACCGTCCGGGGCGTTACCGTGGATTCCCGCCTGCGCACCACCAACAAGCGGGTGTTCGCGGCGGGTGACGTGACCGGCGGCTATCAGTTCACCCACATGGCCGGCTATCACGCCGGCATCGTGATTCGCAACGCACTGTTCCGGCTGCCCGCCAAGGTCGACACCCGGGCGGTGCCGTGGGTGACCTACACGAGTCCCGAACTGGCCCAGGTCGGTCTTACTGAGGCGGCGGCCCGCCGGGAGATGGCGGCCGGCGACCTGCGCATCCTGCGCTGGACCTATGCCGAGAACGACCGCGCCCAGGCCGAGGGCGTGACCGAAGGGATGATCAAGGTGGTGGCCGACAAGCGCGGCCGGGTGCTCGGAGCCGGCATCGCCGGCGCCCATGCCGGGGAAACCATCCAGACCTGGATCCTGGCCATCACCCAGAAGCTCAAGGTGGGCGCGGTGGCCGCCATGATCGCCCCCTACCCGACGCTCGGCGAAGTCAACAAGAGGGCGGCCGGCAGCTTCTACACGCCGACCCTTTTCGGCTCGCGCACCCGCAAACTGGTGCGCTTCCTGGCCCGCTTCGGCTGACGGGCATCGCGCGGGCGCCCGCCGCCAGACGGTGGTACACTCGTCCCATGCTTCGCTTCGGTTTCGTTGTTCTCGGTCTGCTGGCCGCCGCGTCCGCTCCGTCGTGGGCGGATGAGGACGCCGTCGTTACCCAGGCCCGCGCCGAGATCGTCGGCAAGGCCCGCGTCATTGACGGCGATACCCTGGAAGTGGGCGGCCAGGCGATCCGCCTTTACGGCATCGACGCCCCGGAAAGCGGACAGGCCTGCATGTCCGGCGGCCGGTCGTGGCCTTGCGGCGAGAACGCCGCCTTCGCGCTGGCCTACGCGACGGCCGAGCACTGGTTGCGCTGCGAGGTGCGGGGGCAGGACGCCGCCGGCCTGAGCGTCGCCGTCTGTTTCACCGGCCCCTACGACGTCGGCGCCCGCCTGGTGCGCGAGGGCTGGGCGCGGGCCGACCCCGCCGCCGCTTCTCCCGACTATGCCGACGAGGAGGCGCAGGCCAGGCGGGCCGGCGCCGGGATCTGGCGTCCCTGAGTGTCGGCCCTGGCGGAACCCCGGTGCCGTCGCCACGTTTCGCCTATCCGTCCGCGGCGACAGGAGAAAGCCGATGCCGATCACCCTTGAAGGCGGCTGCCGGTGCGGCGCCGTCCGTTTCACCGTCGACAGCCACACGCCGCAGCCGTTCATGCGCTGCTATTGTTCGATCTGCCGCAAGACCGCCGGGGGCGGCGGCTACGCCATCAACCTGGCGGCGGTGAACGAAACGCTCGCGATCGAAGGGCGCGGCGCGCTTTCCGTCTATCGGGCCGAGATCGAGCACGGCGGCGCCTGCGAGGTCAGCACCGGCCAGCGCCATTTCTGTTCGCGCTGCGCCAGCGCCCTCTGGCTCTACGACCCGGCCTGGCCGGAACTGGTGCATCCCTTCGCCTCGGCCATCGACAGCGAGCTGCCGGTGCCGCCGGAAAGCGTGCACATCATGCTGGCCTACAAGCCGGCCTGGGTGGTGCCACAGATCGGCCCCCACGATGCATGCTTCGACGAATACCCCGAGGAATCGATCGAAGGCTGGCACAAGAAGCGGGGTCTGTGGGTTGCCTAGGCCGGGCCCGCAGACTCGCCGCTAGGCCGCGGGCACGGGGCTGGTGTAGGCTGCGGCAATGGCGAAACCTTCTCCTTCCGGGCGGCCGGTGTTTTTTGGCCTATCGGCGCGTCTGTTGCTGCTCACCATCGCTTTCGTCATGGTGGCCGAGTTGCTCATCTACGCGCCGTCCATTTCGCGCTTCCGGAAGTCCTACCTGGAGGAGGCGGTGTCCCAGGCCCATCTGGCGGCTCTCGCGCTCGAGGCCACCTCGGACGCCACGCTCGGCCCCGACCTCAAGGACGAGCTGCTGTTTCACGCCGGAGCCCATGCCATCGTGCTCAAGCGCCCCGACCGCCGGGTGCTCATGCTGAGCAAGGACATGCCGCCCCGGATCGACCTGACCGTCGACCTGACCGAGATGTCGCCCGTCCGTTGGCTGGGCGGGGCCTTCTCCACGCTTATCGAGCGGCACAACCGCGTGCTGCGGGTGGTCGGCGATTTGCCGCGCGACCCCGCCGTCATGGTCGAGGCGGTGATCGACGAGACGCCGCTGCGCCAGGCCATGTATGACTACTCGGTGCGCATCCTCGCCCTTTCCATCGTCATTTCACTGATCACCGCAGGCGCCGTCTATTTCAGCCTGCAATGGCTGCTGGTCCGCCCGATGCGCCGCATCACCGGCAGCATGGCCCGCTTCCAGGAAGACCCCGAGGACGAGATGCGCATCATCGTGCCGGCGGCCCGCGCCGACGAGATGGGCGTCGCCGAGCGCCAGCTGGCCGTCATGCAGCGCGACGTCCGGGCCGCCTTGGTGCAGAAGGAACGCCTGGCCACCCTCGGCGCGGCGGTGGCCAAGATCAACCATGACCTGCGCAACAGCCTGGCCACCGCCATGCTGGTCCACGACCGCCTGGCCGATATCGACGACCCCGAGGTCCAAAAGGTGACGCCGCGCCTGTTCAACGCCATCGACGCCGCCGTCAACCTGTGCCGCCAGACGTTGAATTACGTCGGTGACGGGGTGGTCAAGGGCGAACGGGCGGCGGTCGAGCTCCGCGGGCTGGCGCTCGACGTCGAAGAGGCCCTGCACATGGCGGCGGAAGGCGATCCCCGCCAGCAGGGTGTCTTCGATCTCGCCTGGAAGAACGACATTGAGCCGGCCCTGACCGTGGAAGGCGACCGCCGCCAGCTTGTCCGCCTGATCGAGAACCTGGCCCGCAATGCCGGCGAGGCGGGCGCCAAGACCTTGACGCTGACCGCGGGCCAGACCGGCGGACGCATCATTCTGGCGGTTGCCGACGACGGTCCCGGGCTGCCGCCCCGGGCCAAGGAAAGGCTGTTCCAGCCGTTCGTCGGCTCGGCCCGGGCGGGCGGTACCGGCTTGGGTCTGGTCATCGTGCGCGACATCGCCAAGGCGCATGGCGGCGAAGTGACGCTGGTCAAGTCGGACGCCACCGGCGCCATCTTCCATATCGACCTCCCCGCCTGGGCCTGACGGCCGCTATCTTGCCTGCCCGCTGTTGCCGCCGGCCGCCGGATGTCCTATGACGAAGGGCCGGAGCGGCAGGGGGGGCGGCGCATGGCTACCTGGGACAGCGTTCAGTATCTGAGATTTGCCACCGAGCGGTCGCGGCCGGCCCGCGACCTCATGGCGCGGGTTCCGCTGGAGGCGCCGAAGACCGTCTACGACCTCGGCTGCGGGGCCGGCAACATCACCCGACTTCTGGCCGAGCGCTGGCCGGCGGCCGAGGTCATCGGCGTCGATTCCTCGCCGGAGATGTTGGCCAAAGCATGGGCCGGTGAAAGCGGCGGCATCCAATGGCTGGAGGCCGATCTCAGAACGTGGCGGCCGGCCAAGCCGGCCGAACTGTTCTTTTCCAATGCGGCGCTGCAGTGGCTGGACGACCACGGGAAAGTATTCCCGCACCTCGCCGGCCTGCTGGCGCCGGGCGCCGTGCTGGCCGTGCAGATGCCGCGCAACAACCGCGAGCCGTCGCACACCCTGATCACCGAGACGATCGAGGACGGCCCCTGGGCCGGTCGGCTCCGGCCGCTGATGCGCCCCGAGCCGGTGGCGGCGCCCGAGGCCTATTACGACTGGCTCGCCCCGCTCGTGCTGCGCCTGGAGGTTTGGGAGACCATCTATTGGCAGGTACTGGACGGCGACAACCCGGTGGTCGAGTTCACCAAGGGCACGGCGTTGCGGCCTTTCCTCGAAGCCCTGGAGGGAGACGAGCGCCAGGCCTTCCTCGACACCTACGCCAGGCGGGTGCTGGCCGCCTATCCGCCGCGCCCCGACGGCCGCACGCTGTTTCCCTTCCGCCGCCTGTTCATCGTTGCCACCTGCTGAGGAACGCTGGCGGACTTTAACTTTGGGGACACCATACTTAATTCACAAACATGGTTATCCAAAGTCCGCAACTTCCGGCGTGAATTAAATATGGTGTCCCCAAAACTAATTAGTCGAGTTGTAGGATGATGGCCTTGAGATAGGCCGATTCCGGAAGCTGCGGATGCACCGGATGGTCGGCGGCGGCTCCCGTCGTTGCCAGCACGCGGCCTTCCCGGCCGGCCCGGTGGACGCCGTCCGCCACCGCCTCGGCGAAAGGGGCCGGCTCGACGTTGTGCGAGCAGGACGCCATGAACAGAAAGCCGCCGGGCGCCACCAGCCGGGCGGCCAGCCGGGCCAGCTTGCCATAGCCCTTCAGCCCGCTCGCCAGGTCCTTGCGCGACTTGACGAAGGCGGGCGGGTCGACCGCCACCACCTCGAAACGCTCTCCCGCCGCATCCAGGCGCGCCATCTCGTCGAAGGCGTCGGCCCGCCGCCAGGTGCAGCGCCCGGCGACACCATTGACGCGCGCCGAGAGCGCCGCCAGTTCGAGGGCTTTCTCCGAGCTGTCGACGGCTACCACTTCGGTGGCCCCGGCGGCAGCGGCCGATATCGCAAAGCCGCCGGCGTAGCAGTAGACGTCGAGCAGGCGTCCGCCCTTGGCCAGGCGGGCGACCCGGGCCCGGTTGTCGCGCTGGTCGAAGAACCAGCCGGTCTTCTGTCCCTCGCCGAGGTCGGCCAGGAAGGTTAGGCTGCCTTCCTTGACCTCGATGGGACCGTCGAGCCGGCCCTTGATGACGCGCACGTCGCTCTCCAGTCCTTCCAGCGCGCGACCGCGTCCGTCGTTGCGCAGCACCACGGCGTCGGGCGCCAGCAGGGTATCGAGGGCGGCCAGCACGGGGGGCAGGCAGCCGTCCATGCCGGCGGTGCCGGCCTGCACGGCCAGCACGGGCCCAAAGCGATCGACGATCAGGCCCGGCAGGCCATCGGCCTCGGCGTGGGCGAGGCGGTAGAAGGGGGCATCGAACAACTGCTCGCGCAGGGCCAGCGCGCGGCCCAGGCGGCCGGCGAAGAAGGCCCCGTCGATGCGGATGGCGGGATCACGGCTCAGAAACCGGAAGGCGATCAGGGCGTGGGGGTTGAAGGTGCCGACCCCCAGCGGCTTGCCGTCGGTGCGCAGCAGGAGGACGACTGAGCCGGGCGTCAGCGCCTTGGCCTCGGCGTCCATGCGCACCTCGTTGGCGTAGACCCACGGGTGGCCGTGTGCCGCCCGCTTGTCGCGGCCGGGCAGCACGAAGACGCGGGGGTAGTCGGGGCTGGCGGCGCTCATTAAGGGGAACCTTTCGTTACTGGCCGATGGCGACGCCGTCGCGGCGCGAGTCGGCGCCGCCGGCAAGGCCCGTGGCGTCGGCCGTGATGCCGTGCAGGCCGCTGGTCATCTCTTCGATCGCCACCTCATGGCCGAGGGCCTCGAGCGCAGGGGCCAGGGCTTCGAGCGGCGTACCCTTCTCCAGTTCCGTCCGGCCGTTGCGGTTGACGAAGTTGGGGAGCTCGATGGCCGCCTGGATGTCCATCCCCCAGTCCAGCGTGGCGATCAGCGTCTTGGCGACGTAGCCGATGATGCGCGAGCCGCCCGGCGAACCGATGGCCTCGACCACCCGTCCGGTGCCGTCGAAAACCAGCACGGGAGCCATCGAGCTGCGCGGCCGCTTCTTTGGCGCGACGGCGTTGGCAACCGGGGCGCCGCCCTTGACCGGTGCGAACGAGAAGTCGGTGAGTTGATTGTTCAGCAGGAATCCCCTCACCATCAGGTGCGAGCCGAACGGTCCTTCGATGCTGGCGGTCAGCGAGACGGCGTTGCCGTCCTTGTCGATCACCGCCAGGTGGGTGGTGGAAACGCCGGTCCGGGCCGCATCGGGGGCGAAGTTCCACGCCCCCTTGGCGCCCGGCATGCCGGGGAAGGCGGTGCCCATGCTGCGCGCCGGCGAGATGTCGCGGGCCCGGAGCTTCAGGTAACCCGGATCGAGCATGCCGGCGGCCGGCACCGGGATGAAGGCGGGATCGGCGATGTAGGTGTCGCGATCGGCAAACGCCAGCCGGCTGGCTTCCGCGATCAGGTGCACGGCTTCCACTGAATTGGGCTTGAGCGCCGCCACGTCGGTTCCCTGCAGGAGACCCAGGATCTGTAGCGTGGTGATGCCGCCCGAGGTGGGTGCCGGCATGCCGCAAACCATCCAGGCGCGATAGAACAGGCACACCGGTTCGCGCTTAATCGCCTTATAGCCGGCGAAATCGGCCGGGGTGAGGCGCCCCGGGTTGGGCTTGGCGCCGCGTACGGCAAGCGCGATGTCGCGGGCGATCGGCCCGACGTAGAAGGCCTCGGCGCCCTTTTCGGCGATCTCGCGCAATGTGGCGGCGTAGGCCGGGTTGGTAACGATTTCGCCGGCGGCGCGCGGTTGGCCGTCGGGTCCAAGGAAGTACCCGGCGGTGGCGGCGAAGGTCTTCAGATTCTTGAGATGCTTGTCTCCGCCGATCAGGCCGTGCAGCCGCTCCGACACCGCAAAGCCCTTTTCGGCGGCCTCGATGGCCGGCTCGAACAGTTCGGCCCAGGGCAGCCGCCCATGCTCGCGGTGCGCCATCTCCGCCATGCGCAAAAATCCGGGGACGCCCACGGAGAGACCGCCGATCACCGCCTTCTCGAAAGCCATGGGTCTGCCGTCGGCGTTGAGAAACATGTCGGGCGTCGCGGCGGCCGGCGCCGTCTCGCGGCCGTCGTAGGCGGCGATCTCGCCACTTTTTGCGGCGTAGTGCATGAGGAAGCCGCCGCCGCCGATCCCTGAGGACTGCGGCTCGACTAGGCCCAGCACGAGTTCGGCGGCGATGGCGGCATCGATCGCGCTGCCGCCGGATTTGAGCATCTGAAGCCCGGCCTCGGCCGCCAGCGGATGGGCGGCGGCGATCATCTGCCTATCGGGGGATGGTTCGGGGACGATCGGTTCGACGACCGGCTCGACGCTCGCCACGGGCAGGGCCGGCGCCGGGTCGGCGGCCGGCGGCGCCAGCGGAGCCGTCGTCGCGGTGGGTGAGTCGGAGGCCGACGCCTCAGGCGGCGGAACCGGCTGGCAGGCGACGACGCCCAACAACAGGATCGCCGCCGCCGTCAGGCCGCCGCGCAAGGAAAACCATCCTGTCTTCATGTCGCCACCTCGTCTCCCGAACTCTTCTTCCCGTGCCCTTCCGCCCGGCCGCGGCGGGTGTCGGGCATGGCCGGCATAATGCCCGAGAAAGCCGAGATGCGCCAAGCCTTTCACGAAGCGATTGCCGGGGCCGATCCAGGGGGCCTATAGTGCGCCACCGGCCCTCCGCGCCCCGGCGACGGCGGCGGGAATCGGCCTTCGCAGAGCCTCGCGGGAGAGAGAGGACAGTGAGCGCACCGAGCCGCCAGCGCGGCATCACCATTCCCCAGATCCGGGCGCGCAAGGGCGGCGATCCCATCGTCTGCCTGACCGCCTATTCGACGCCGATGGCCCGCTTTCTCGATGCCCACGTCGATGTCCTTTTGGTCGGCGATTCGCTGGGCATGGTGCTCTACGGCATGCCGACCACGCTGGGCGTCACGATCGACATGATGATCGCCCACGGCAAGGCGGTGGCGCGCGGCACCGAGCACGCCTGCCTGATCGTCGACCTGCCGTTCGGCTCCTACAAGGAATCGCCGCAGGTGGCCTATCGCGCGGGTGCCCGGGTGATGGCCGAAACCGGAGCCAACGGGGTGAAGCTGGAAGGTGGCGTCGAGATGGCCGAAACCATCCGCTTCCTGACGGCGCGCGGCATTCCGGTGATGGGCCATATCGGCCTGACGCCGCAGTCCCTGCACGCCGACGGCGGCTATCGCGCCCACGGCCGCGAAGCCGACGAGGCGGCTCGCCTGATGGCCGATGCCCGCGCGGTGGCCGAGGCCGGGGCGTTTGCCGTGGTGATCGAGGGCACGGTCGAAGCGGTGGCGGCCGACATCACGCGCGAGATTGCCATCCCGACCATCGGCATCGGGGCGTCGGCCGCCTGCGACGGCCAGATCCTGGTCACCGAAGACGTGGTCGGCCTGTTCGCCGACTTCACGCCGAAGTTCGTCAAGCGCTATGCCGATCTCGGGGCCGAGGTGGCGAAGGCGGCCCAGGCCTATGCCGAAGACGTACGGGCCCGGCGCTTCCCCGGGCCCGAGCACCTGTTCGGGCCCAAGAAGCGCTCATGAGCGGGACGTCGAAGATCGAGCTCGTGCGCACGGTGGCCGGCCTCAGGGCGCGCGTTGCCGAATGGCGCGCCGCCGGCGAAACCGTCGGCCTGGTGCCGACCATGGGGGCGCTGCACGACGGCCACCTGTCCCTGGTGCGAATGGCCCGCAAGGAAGCCAGCCGCATCTGTGTGACGCTGTTCGTCAATCCCAAGCAGTTCAACCCCAACGAGGATCTGGCGGCCTATCCGCGCGACGAAGCGGGCGACATCGCCAAGCTGGCGGGCGAGGGCACCCACCTGCTGTTCGCGCCCACCGTCGAAGAAATGTACCCGCGGGGTTCCGCCACCCAGGTCGCGGTGCCCGGCATCGGCGACATCCTGGAAGGCTCGTACCGTCCCGGCTTTTTCACCGGGGTTGCCACCGTCGTCGCCAAGCTGCTGCTCCAGGCCCTGCCCGATGCCGCCTTTTTCGGCGAGAAGGATTACCAGCAGCTTCTGGTTATCAAGCGCATGGTGGCCGATCTCGACATCCCGGTTGCCGTGCGCGGCGCGCCGACCGTGCGCGAGGCCGACGGCTTGGCCATGTCGTCGCGCAACGCCTATCTGACCGCCGAGCAGCGGGTCGTGGCCTCGGCCCTGATCCGCACGCTGCAGGCCATCGCCGCCGCCGTGCGCGATGGCGCCGACCCACGCGAGCGGGCGGATTGGGGTGGCCGGGAGCTGGTGGCGGCGGGATTTGGCAAGGTGGACTACATCGAGGTCCGCAATGCGGCCACCCTGCAACCCATCGCCTCGGCCAGCGAGCCGGCCCGCGTGCTGGCCGCCGCCCATCTCGGGCGGGCCCGCCTCATCGACAACATCCCCGTCTAGTTTCGGGGACACCATACTAATTAAGGCGGTCGCCCTTCCGCTTGCCGGGCCCGTCCGGCCGTTATCGGCGGTAGAAGAGGGTGAGGACGAGCGAGGAGCCGATGAGGCCGAGTGAGGCCATCTCGCGCCAGCCGATGGGCTCGCCCAGGATGAGGCTGCCGCTGAGAACGCCGATGACCGGGATCATAAGGGTGCCGATGGCCGAGATGTTGGCGGGAAACAGGCTGACCACCTTGAAGAAGGCCCAACTGCAAAAACAGATCGGCACCAGGATGACGAAGATGAGGGTGGCGAGCGCGAGCGGCGAAAGCGAGGGCAACGTGAAGCCTTCGATCAGCCCGGCCAGAATTGCAATGGGAATCGAGGCGATCACCAATTGCCATGCGGCCAAGCTCAGGGTCGGCATCTCCCAGGCGACGCGCTTGAGCAGGACGACGCCGATTCCCCAGAAGAAGGCGGCGATCAGCATATAGGCGATGCCGGACAGGGTGCCGGCCAGCGCCGCGAAATCGCCCGACATCAGAACGCCGACGCCGGCCATACCGAGAGCGAGTGCGACGCCGAGACGCGGCGTCAGCGTTTCGCCCAGCAGCCAGGCGCCGCCCAGCGACGCCCACAGCGGCATGGTATAGGCGATCAACACGGCGCGCCCCGAGGGCAGGTGAGCGAGACCAAGGGCGCTGAACAGCTGCCAGCCGCCGACGTTGACCAGGGCGACGGCAATCAGAGCCGGCCACTTGCCGTGCGGCACGGTCAACGGCTGCCCGATGAGGCGTGCGACCGCCATCAGGATGAGCCCGCCCGCCGGCAGCGTCACCTCACGAAAGGCCCAGGGAGACATCTCGTTGAGGACGATCTTCATGGCCGGCCAAGCCAAGCCCCAGGCCAGCGTAACGAGGGCCAGCAGGATGAGCCCGTCGCGGGGCAGGCCGCCCGGGCCGTCAGGCCTTGCGCGGGCCATGGGCGATGGGCATGACGTATTGGGGCTCGGTATCCCAGGGGAAGTAGACCCAGGTTTCCTGGCTGACCTCGCTGACGCAGGTGTCGACCAGCGGCCGCCCCTTGGGCTTGGCGTAGACGGTAGCAAAGTGGGCCTTGGGCAGGATTCGGCGCGCCTCCTTGGCGGTGGTCCCGGTGTCGACCAGGTCGTCGATGAGCAGCCAGCCCTCGCCCTCTTCGGCGGCGGCCCGTTCCGGGATCTTCAGCACGTTGAGCGTGCCCATGACCTGTTCCTCGTAGGTCGAGATGCACAGCGTGTCGACGACGAAGATGTTGAGCTCGCGGGCGATGATGGCGGCCGGCACCAAGCCGCCGCGGGTCAGCGCGATGACGCCCTTCCATGGCCCTTTGTCCATCAACTTGAAGGCCAGCTTCTTGGTGTCGCGATGGACTTCCACCCAGGTGACCGCGTGGTTGATGACGTCGTCTCTGAACTTGGGCATGGCATTCTTCTTTCGCGATGGGTTGGCCCGTCCGGGCGGCGAGTTTTACCCCGACGCCCGCCCGTCAGGCAACGCCTGTTAGAGCATGCTCCAGGGATCGTCGCCCGCCAATGAAAAACCGGCGCCTTGGGGGCGCCGGTTTCCCTTAAGCTTGCCGATGGAGGCCGCTCAACGAAGATAGATATGCACCTCGTTGGTGTTGGCCGCATCGCTGGTGGTACCGGCGATCGCCACCTTGTTGGGCGGCAGGCCCATCTCGACCAGCGAGCGCAGGACGCCCTCGGCGAAACGCCGCGACTTGTTGGTGTTCACCGCGACGCGCGCCGGGCCGCCTGCCGTCGGCGCCACCGCGACCAGGTCGAAGGTGGCGTCCGGCCGCTGTTCGAGAACACGGCTGACGGCATTATAGACGGCCTGCTGATAGGGCACGTTTGGCTTGTCGAAGCGGATGACCACCAGCGGCCGCCGGCCGGCGATGTCCCCCGTCCGGGCCGCCGAACGGCTTTCTTCCGGTACCGTTCCGGCCACCGAGGCCATGGCCCTGTTCACCAGGCTGGCGCCATAGATCTCGCCGCTCTTGATGCCGGCCGACAGCAGGTTGAGGTTGCCGCGCTCGGTCGCAACGTAGGCGGTCTGGCGGCGCACGTCGTCGGCCACTTCCTTGAGCAGCCGGTCGATCAGCACCACGGTGCGGTTGACCTCGTCTTCGAGGATGGTCAACTGCCGGTGGTCCTCGTCGACGGCGCCCGAGATGCCGAAGGCGGCGCGGGCCGATTCCGAAAGGAAAGCCGACATGGTCGAATCGGCGGCCACCCGGGTGGCCAGGTTGTTCATCTCGGCGATGTCGGTGGAGACCCGGTCGAGGTCGCCCTGCGCGCTGTTGAACTGCTGCACCAGGATCGGGTTGCCCGGCGTCGTTCCCACCTGCAGGCGTGCGTTGATGGTGCCGACCGTGGTGTGATAGCGCTGGGAGTCCTGAACGACCTTGGCCCGCGACTGCTGGAGCGCGGCGTTATGCTCGGCGATCGACTGCTGGAGACGCGCCAGCTCACCGCGCAGCTCGACGGCCTTCTTGCCGACGAAGGTGCCGGTATCCGGGCCGGGCGTGACGCCGGGCGGGGTGAAGTCCGTGCTGCCCAGCGGCGGCTGGACGACGGCGCCTGCTCCGGGCTGGCCCGGGGCCGCAATCGGCACCACCGCCCCCGGCTGCTGGGCCGGAGTGGTCTGCTGCGCCTGTTGGGTTTGTTTGGCGTTTCCCCCCGCCGGGTCTTCCCCGGTCAAAGAAGGCCACAAGGCCTCCTCGGTAAACGCACACGCCGGTAGCAGAAACGTCGCCCCCACGACGGCCACCCGAAATTTCCATGACATCATTTTGCGTGATTGCCTTTGGTTGTGGAAAGGACCCATGGCCGAAACCGCTTCGTTTATTTGTTCGGGCTCTGCCGAAACCCCTTCTTATTGGTAGGGGCGATATTAAACAATGCCCCTAAGCCCGACAAGGACGGATTTCCCTAGGGTTTGACGGGCTTGAATTCGGCGCCCTCGAAGTCCTTGCGTTCAATGTCCCACTGGGGTAGTTTGCCGGGCCTTGACGCGGGGGGATCTATGTTCCACCGCCGGTTTCACGGCTTCTTGGCGCCCGTAGCTCAATTGGATAGAGCATCTGACTACGGATCAGAAGGTTAGGGGTTCGAGTCCTCTCGGGCGCGCCAGTTTCCAGAATAAAATCAATGGGTTATCCGAAGCCGCCAGTCTGGCGGCTTTCCTTTTTGCGCTGGTAGGTAACAATAGGTAACTGGTTTCGGGGTCGCCGCCTTGGTGTGGTCGTTGACCGCCATCCGACGACCGGGCTGATGCTGGGTCCTTTGCACGAAGGGTTTCAGCCCGTCGCTATTCCTCGTTGACTCAAGCTGGCGTTCCGGGTATGTTCCACCTACGTCTTGACTCGCGGGGACGCTAAACAACCTGCGGGCGCCCCGTGGCGGGGCGTTGAAGCCCAACCTACCTCCAAGGTGAATCGGGAGAGCACGCCGCACTGATGCAACCTTGCATCGGCGCAGTGGCTATTGCTGTGTCCCTACGCCGGTGCCGATCAAAGGAGACGGCACATGAGTGCATCCGACAGGACTCTTACTCTGTTTAACGTGGACCTATCCCGGTTGACTCTCAGAGAACATGATGAGTTGCAGGTGCTCATTCGGAAGCTCTACGACGGGGCTGAGGGATGGGTAGATGACGATACCGATCCTTGGTATCTGGACCTTTCCATTGAGACCTCCCCGTTGACTCACGGTGAGCATCGCGAGTTTAAGCGGCTCATGCTGAAGGTCTTTGCGGAGACGCCGTGGATGGGCGGACTCTGAACGAACACCCTCAATTGAAATGAGCGCCCCCGCGCCACGGTTCATCGAGCCGTGGCGCGGGGACATCGGCCGTCGAACAGCCGCAAAAAGACGCCCCACCGTTGCCGATGGGGCGTAGTCGGGAGGAAGGAACTCTAAGCCGCCTCGGGCAACGGCACGTCGGCGGTGGTCATGACCGCCTGGACCAGATCAACCGGCCGGGCGGCACGGTGGGTTCGCTTGTGGTGCTCTTCGCAGTAGCTCAACCCCCGGCGGGTCGGTTGACCGCACCACAGGATGCCGATGCCCCGGCGGATGTCGCGCTTCACGTCGCCATTCAGCACGTACCGGCAACCGGTCATTGGTCCGCCACGGCCGCCAGGATCGGGCAGGCGGCCCGCACCGCCGCGATGGCTTCCTCGGTGCTGGGGGAGGGTCCGCACCGGTTGCAGAAGGACATATAGACGCCAGCTATGCTGCCGATGGCCGAGGTCGCGGCGGCGGCGGTGTTGGCCGTCCGGGCGGCGACCTCCAGGTAGTGCCGGATGTCGGCCGATGAGCTGCGGGCCGCTTCAAACGAGGGATAAACGGCCATCACGTGGTGCTCCCCACCGCCACCTCATAGAGGGTCGGCGACTCCATGAGCCCTTCGGCATAGGCCTGCTCGAACGACTTGGTGACGCCATGGGCGGCGGCCCGGTCTTGGATCGCCTTGGCCAGCAGGTCAAGGGCGGCCAGGGCGTCGGCCTTGGTGAGTTGAACGTCGGCACCGCCGGCCAGGGCCTTTTCAACGATGCGGACGCTTTCGATGGTAGAAGTCATGTCGTCGTACTCCTTCTCGACTAGGGTGGGGGTCGGCGCGTCGCGCTTGAACAGCACCACTCGCGCTCCCTTGTTGGCGGGGATGTCGACCAAGCTGATCTCGGTGACCGTAAGGTCCTTAAGCTCGGTGGCCATCAGGCAGCCTCGGCCTGAACTCGGGGAACCCGACCGGCGGATGGCTTGACCACCTCGCCCTGAACCCGGGGAACCCGGCTGCTCGATACCTTGGCCGCCTCGGCCGCCATTCTGGTGCGCTCAAGATCGGCCCCGGCCTCGGCGGCGGCGACGCGCTTCCTAGCCGCGACCCCTTCCAGCCGTTTGGCCTCAGCGTCGAGTTCGGCGGCCTTGGCGCGCTCGGCGTCCCGTCGCGGCTCATCGGCTTCGGCGGCGGCGAGGTCGCGCTCGGCCTGCTTGACCGCCAGTTCCAGGCCCTCGACGTCCATCTTGCGTGCGTGGAGTTCCACCAGCGCACAGCGCATCGAGAGGCCCGAGCCCGAGTTGCCTTCGGCGAGCCGCTCCGCATGGCGGGCGGCCCGGGTTTCGGTTTCGATGATCCGCTGGCGGGCGAAGTCGAGGCGGGCCCGCACCCGCGCGAGGTGCGCGGCGGCGGCGGTCGTTACTTTGTCAGGCATGTGAGACCTCCATAAGGGGCTGGATCGCGCTCATCGCGAAGGCGAGGCGGGCGCGGATGAACTCGGTGGTGGCGGGGGTCGACGGGGTCTTTCGCCGGGCAACTTGGCTGGTCACCGCCAGGTGGTTTACCCCATCAACGAGGGCGGCTAAGCCAGCGGGGGTCGGGTCGTCCCTGAAGGATCGGGCGTCGATAAACGTGTTCAGGGACGCGAGCGCGACCTTGCGAAGTGGTGACATGGTGAACCCCTCTCATCGAAGAAACGGCGGTCGTGGTCTTGGGGGTTCATTGGTTGGTCTCATATTCAATTGTATTACCGGCCCGACGCCTGTAAACCGTTTTTTGGTTAAGTTTTCAAGATCTGACACAGGCGTGGAACCTTCCAGGGGTGCCCCCGGAAGGTGCGGAACCCCTCCCGATTTAGGCGGTCCGCGATCTCCGTCAGCGTCGCGCCAGCTTCCCGCCAGGGGCCGACCATCGAGCGGATGCGGGCGGCGTAGCGGGCGGCAGGGCCGGGGCCAACGCGGGCCAGCAGGCGGACCGTACGGTTACCCCGGCCGGGAGGTAGGAGGTCAGAAGTCGTCGTCATCGCGCATCCCCTGGTCATCCAGGTTGAAGGGGTCGAACCGCATCGCGCCCGCATAGCCGCTCGGGGGGCCGACCTCCCCACCGCCATGGAAATCCAGATGCGGTGGGTCGTAGCTTGCATCGGGGTTGCTGCGGCTGGGCGACCACATGACCGGCACCGCGAAGATCGGGATCTTCTTCTTCTCCACGGCCGCTAGGACCAGGGCCCCGGCCGCCGCATTCGCAAGGTCGTCGTGGCAGCGCGGGGGGTGGTCGACCGAGTCCTTACCGCCCCGGGCAGTTCGACGTTCCAACTGGGCCAGCTCGACCAGGAGCGGCCGAAGGTCCGGTAACTCGACCTCACCCCGGGCGAACTGGGGAAGGCATTCGAGGTAGATCCCCGACTTGGGCAGGGAAGACACCTTGTACTTGATGCCGTGCTCGTCGAAGGCGTCGCGGACCCAGGCGCCGGAGTAGGCGTCCCCGGTGACCTCGCGCAGCCGGTACTCCTTCAGCAGGGCCGCATATTCGGCCGTGACCAGGGCGGGGTCCAACGGGGCTTGGGTGGTGCGGACCACGTCGAGGACCGCCAGCCCGTCGGGCTCGCGATGGGCGATCCCCAGGGTGTAGGCGTCACCCCGGCCGCCGCTCGGGTCGGTGAAGGCGACATAGCGGATACCGTCGCGGGGCGGTAGCTCAAGCGGCTGGTCGCGGGTCAGCGTCGCCAGGAGGTCGGCGTCGAGGAAGTTGCTGATGTCATCCCGGAACAGGGCGCCGTACTCGGCGGCGGCGGCGGTCGGGTCATCGCGGTAGGCCTCGTCGATCTCTTCCCGGTCGACCGCCGGGTTCATCGTCTGCGTGTCGGCCTGCCAGACCAGGATGCGGGAGTCGTCGTGGCCGAAGTGGGCGCGGTGCTTCTCGTAAAGCAGCCCCTTCTTGGCGTAGGGGGAACTGATGCCGATCATCAAGGCACCGTGGCGCTTGGTCGTCAGCATCGCGGGCCGGACAGCGCGAAGCACCTCCCGGTCGGGCGTGGCGCTTTCATCGCTGCGCCAGAAGGCGCACTCTTCGAAGATGGCGCAGACGACCGCTGGCCCCCGGATCGACCGGAAGGAGTTGGCGACGCATTGGATCTGGATGCCGTTCGCGAGGGTCACGGACTCAGCGTCGGTGCCCGCGATCAAGGCTTCCAGGTCGGGGTGCGACCGCAGGATGGCCTCGCAGTAGGATCGCACGATCTTGGCCTGCCCCTTGTCCACCGCCACGATGATCACCCTGGCCGTCTCGCCGGGGGCGATGACCGAGGACCAGTCGACGTGGACGGCGGCATGGACGCCAAGGACGGCGGCGATGGCGGACTTGCGACCACGCCGACCGACCACGACCCAGGCCTCGTGGACCGGCTCGGTGAACTCCGCAGTCCGGCCCGTGCATCGCTCGAAAAGGGGGCGCTCGGCCGGGGATAGGGGAACGGCTGCCAGGGTCTTGAGGAAGACCCGCCACGGCTGCCAGTCGGCGGGGTCGCCGAGCCAACCGGCGAAGGGACCGTCGAAGGCTTGAACGATGTTCATCGGGTGGGCTCCTTCCGCCAGTGATCGGGGTCCCGGACCTTGGCGAACAAGGCCGCCGGGTCGGGCTTCTCGGGGGGAGGTGGCGTGGCATCGGTCCAGGATGCCAGTCCTAGGGCGCCCAGCACACGCCCCAGCGCGTTTCCCAGGCGGACCAAGGTATCGGCATCCACCGGCTCTCCCCGCGCCGTGGCAGCGTCCAGGCGTTCCCTGGCGACCGTGAGGGTGGCGGCCTGCCGACAAAGGTTCTCGCGGGCCATGCTCTGGCCCATGGCACCGGACTCGACGGCGTAGGCCATGAACAGGTCCCGCCATCGCTTGGCGGCCCGGGTCCGGCGATCTACGCCGGGCAGGGGCACACCGGCCACCGAAGTGGCGGCCAAGTGGTCGGTTTCCAGGGGGTTGTTCATGGGCATCGGGCCTCCATCTCCTACCTTTTTATTGTATGCAAAGGGTTCCCTAGGTGTTACCTTAAAGTTGATATGCCGTGGGCCGCTGGCGGCTAACCAATTGATATCATTAGTTCTAATGATATGCAACCTTTTGATAGACTATCAAAAGGTTTGCATAATGGCTGGCCGTGGGCTGGGGCCGATGTGCCCAGGAAAACGGGTTGCGGGGTGGGGAGCGGCCGCCCACCATGGTGAAGTCCAGGGATAGTGGGGGGTATAGGATAGTAAGGATAATAAATCTCCTATTGTTACCCCCACACCCCCCTCCCCTTTCCTCCATCCTCATGCTCTTGGGGGTTTAGAGGAGGGTTTATTATCCTTTACTATCCTTACCATCCCCCTGGTCCTGTCAGAATGGCACGTCGTCAAACAATGCGGTCCTCAACCGGTGAGCCGCCGGCTTTGTCCCGCTCCCCTCGATCTTCTGGTATTCGATCCCGATGGCCTTTAGCACACGGCGATGGTTTGGAAGCAAGCGACCCAACCAGACGCCGGTCTTCGGGAACCATGTGTCATGCAGGGCTTCCTCCCGGCCGGCACTCTTCAGGTATCCGCGCAATGCCTCTAGCAACTCGCTGGCACCCCCCTCGAAGCGCCCGTCCTTGCATCCCGGCAACCATTCTGAAATCAGTTTTACCAAGCGGTCGCTCTCAGCCGCGTCCCCCAAGCGATCGTCGATGGCCGCTTGATAGGCTTCCAGGAAGGCCCCTTGTGCCCAGCCGAACGCGGGCGCTGCCGCCTCGACCCAGGCGGCGAAGTCGGCCATCCGTGGCAGCTTGCCCCTTAGCCGGGCCTCAGTCGCGTCGAGGTTGGCCAAGGCTGTCGCCGCCCCATCGAGCAAGGCGCCGATCAGCCGGGGTCGGATTTCGTCGACGGCCGCATCGACCTCCCTTTCCAACAGGCGGTTGCCCTCGTCGATGACCCCCAACTTGATCAGCACCGTTCGATCCAGGAAATCGGGCCGCTCGGTGCCGACCGAGATACCCGTCATCACCACCGGCCGCTTCACGTCGATGGCGTGCCCGTCCTCGTCGGTGTACAGCTTGCGCTTTTCCAAGCCGCCGCCCGTGGCGAGCCGACAGTAGGCGTCGGACATGTCGGCTGTGACCCGGGAAACGTTGTCGGCAGGGACGATCCAGCGGTTCTGCGCCTGCACCACCAAGTCGTCTTCGCTGGCGGGTGCGCCCGGGGTGGCGGGAATGCGCGGATCAAGCATCAACACCACCGACCGCAGAAACGAGGTCTTGGCAGACCCCATTTCGCCGTGAGCGTAGAGGATCGGTTGGGGGAAGCCCGGCCGTAGGTAGGTCACGAGACAACCGACGAGCAGCTTGAGGTCGTCGTCTCCCGCCAAGCACACCAGCTTTCGCAGGTCGTTGATGTCGCCGCCGTGCTCGGGCATCGGCAGCGCTTGGGTCGGGCCTGGTCGCCGAAAGCGCACCGGCGGATCGCGATCCAGCACCCGCCAACCGCTTTGGTCAACCTCGACGACGCGCCAGTCTTCGTCGCCCAGGTCGAGGTAGATCGACTGGCCGTCCGCGCCAGCCGCCACCCGGACCCAGGTTTCGTGTCGTTGGCCGTCGAAACGGGCCTGGGCCGCCGCTTGCTCCAGGGTAGAGGTTAACGCCTCCTTGGGTGGTGTCTTGCCCTCGCTCTTGTAAAAGGCGCGGGCCAGCCATTCCCGAAAGGCCCGGCTTCCAACAGGGTGGTGCTCGCGGTGCCCGGCGACCTCAACCGTGGCGTAGGCCGTGCCGCGCTCGTCGTGCCAGAGTTCCTGGTCGGCTAACAGTTCCATCAAGATCGCAGTTGCCGATGGTCGTTTCCCACCAGCACCTCCCGCCTGCTTTTTGAGGGCAACCCGGATGATCTTGTCGACCTGCCGCTTGTCCAAAGTGCCGTCGCTGAAGTTGGGGTGGAGTGGCGAACCCAAGTAGTTCATCGCCTCGACCGCGCGGCGCACCGCCGACTCTCTGTCTTCGTCACTGGTGTCGGCGTCGAGCCGGGCCAACACCGACCGGGCATGGCTTAGGAGCGCACCATCCCGGCCCTCCCCGGCCAAGCTGGAGCGACCACCGCCCTCTGCCGTCTGTTGGCATGCCACCTCGGCCAGCCGCTTGTGGAGCCGCAGCCATGCCCCAGAGGCCTCCCGCACCTCGGCGGGTGTGCCGGGGTGCCGTTGACCGGTCACCGTGAAGTAGCGCTTGTCGACGTAGGCTTCGATCTGGGGCCGATGCCCATTGATCGGATCACCGGGCATGGGGATCTTATGCGCCGGCAGTTTAGGCGGGGCTCCCCGGGCGAAGATCTTGACACCGGTTTTGCTCGGGCTGACCTCGGTGTAGCTGGCGAAGTCGTCGACGACCTCCTGCGCCCAGGGGGTCAATTCGCCGGTCATGGGATCGCGGCAGGTGTCGAGGTCGACACCGCCTAGGTCGTCGTCTTTCTTGAACACAAACCCAATGCCGCCATCTTTGGGGGCGGGAGCCCTGGCAACGGCCGCCTTGTAGGTTCCGCCCCAGGTCTCGGTTTCCCCCTTAGCGTTTGCGACCTTATTGATGTCGCCGTTGGCTTGCGGGTCGAAGCGCCACGTGATCCACCGGTCCATCTCCATCAGTTCGGCGGGCGGGTTTTCCCCATCGGCGCTGGGCGGTATAATGGAAGTAGACGTAGACCTATTCCCGCCGCCGTCCGGTCCCCCCCGGGCGGCGGTTTCCATTTCTTGGTCCATCATGGCTCACGCGACCTCCCCGACCGACGTCGCCGCATAGGCGACCACGCTCAGGGATTGCTGCCACGCGGTGATATCGGACTCCCGCCAGCCGATCCGCCGGGCGCCAAGCTGCAAAGGCGCTGGGAACGTCCCGGCCTTCACCTTCCGGAAAAGCTGCATCCGGCAGTAGGGAACGAGCGCCAGGACGGCGTCGACGCTAAGGATCTTATCGGGCATAACCTCAGTCTCCGAACGCGAACGAGCGCATGGCCGCACGATGCGGTTTTCAGTTCGGCCGGGATCAGATTTGAGGTTATGCGTGATTTGGTTGGTGGTCGGCACCTTGGCCTGGGTGCCGCGCCGGGTGAAGGACCGCCACGAGCCCTTCACCTTCAATTGTATTTACAGGGTGCCCCCCGTAAATACTTTTTTTAACGTTTTGTAACTTACCACCGACCCCGGACGATATCGCGGATGTAGCGCGTCCAAGCGGTGCCCCCCACCTGGATCAGCTTGACGAACTCCCGCTTGCGCGCCCGCCGTTCCTCCCTGCGCGTGTCGTTATCGGGGAGCGATCCGGCATCCAAGTAGGCGGATACTGCCGCCCAGATGCGCCGGGAGGCAACCAGCTTGACCCATCGGCCCCATGTCTCGGCGGCGTCCTCGGTCACCATGATTAGTTCGTCATGCGTGTAGGACCTCTCATGGGCGTCGCGGGTCTGGGCGTGGTCAAGGAACCGCCGCGCCGCGTTGCCCGGCACCCGAAGGTCCTTCATATGCGTGGCGATCGTGTCGCGGCAGGCGTGCCAATAGAAGTCGCCCACACCGGAAGCCTCTTGCACCTTTTTCTGGAGAGGTGTGCCGGGGTCCAGATGCTGCCCCTTGATGCGACCGGCGAACACGAAGGGGTTCTCGCCAAACGGCGGGAGGTCCCGCAAGATCTGGCGGGCGGGTTTCGGCAGCGGGATCGGCATATGAAGCTTTTTCCCCTCACCCTTGGCCGATGCGGGCCGCCACCACCCGTCCGATGCGATCTCGTCCCGCCGCATAGCGGCCAGGGCGTTCTTTCGCTTGCCGGTCAGCAGCATGACGCGAAGGAACGCGCCTTCATAGATGCCGAGCCTACCAGCCGCACGCCATAGGGCCGCAACCTCCTCGGCTAAGTAGAACCGCGTCCTGGCTTCGGGCTTGGCGAAGGGGCGGGTGAGGCCGGTGGCGGGGGAGGTTTTCACATAGCCAACATCCGGTTGGGAGCACCATTTGAAAAAGTGGCGAAGGTGGGCAAACAACAGGTTGGCGGCGTATTTATGGCCCGCGTCGCGGATGCCCCCCACGAGGCCGCCAATTTCGAGTGCGGTGATAGAGTCCACGCGGCG
Organism: Rhodospirillales bacterium; assembly: GCA_014859895.1. Taxonomy (GTDB): domain Bacteria; phylum Pseudomonadota; class Alphaproteobacteria; order Rhodospirillales; family Shumkoniaceae; genus Shumkonia. Next base: position 43,879 of record JACZKS010000159.1, on the reverse strand, counting down.
ATTGACCCAGGCCGGTGCAACGACGGTCTCGTTGCCGTCGGCGTCTATCCGTAGACCACCCGCCTTGAGAAGGTCGTACCGCACCGCATCTGCCGAGACGTTCCCCTTCTCGCCGACCTGATAGCGCCGGTGGTACTCTTCGACCGCCTGCCGATAGGTGCGGGCGGCGGCCCGCTCGGCGATGGCATCGGCCTTCCGGCGCTCGATCTCTCCGGCCGGGTCCCCACCCTGTTCCAACAGGTCCCGGTCGGCGGTGTAGGCCTTGATCGCCCCCGGGAGGTCCATGGTGGGCCACAGGCCAAGGCGGCGGCGGCGAAGCTTGCCGTCCAAGCGGTAGTAGTGAACCCAGGTGCGGGCGCCGCCATAGGACAGTCGAAGGGCAAAGCCGGGATGGTCAGTGTCGAACCAATCAACCTGCCCCGTGGGCGGGAGCGGGATAGCTGCGACGGCGGTCTGGTCGGGCCGTGGCCGCTTGCTTTCGGTGAACCGGGTTTTGGGCATGGCACCCTCCCTAAGGTAACATTAAGGTAACAAAATCCCGGAACCAAGGTAGGTGGTGAGGTTCCTGTATGTTACCTTAAGTCACAATAGGGGCGACGTAAACGCCTAATAAACTTGTTGATTACAATGAGTTATGCGGCACGCCGACCGGCGTAGTTATCATAAGGTTACGCTGCGGGAAACTGAAGGTTATAACTACGGATCAGAAGGTTAGGGGTTCGAGTCCCTTCGGGCGCGCCAATTTCAAGCATAAGAACTGGTTCCAGAAAGCGCCGCATAAGCGGCGGAGCCAGTATCGGTCTGACCCCCATGGCTCCATTTGGACAGCCGCGGCTTAATATTTGGTAAATCCCGCTACAGACGCGTTACAACCGCCACATGTCGACCGCGCAGTGACATCGTCACCGTCCTACTGACCCCTGACGGTATCCCCCTCGGCCTGGCTTTCCACGGCGTGGCCGGCGCCAAATCGACGCTAATGGTAAGCAGTGAAATCCCTGGTTTCATGAACGGGGTTCTCCCTGCCGGCCGTAAGTCTTGAAGATCTCCAGCACCTGCATCATCTCGGCGGCGTCCAGGATGACCGGCTCGCCGGCCTGGCGGGTCAGAATGTACTGGCGGCACAGGTTCTCGACCTCGGCCATCAGGGCCAGTGCCGCCTCCAGGGTGGGAGCGAAGCCGACCACCCCGTGGTTGGCGAGCAGACAGGCCGTGCGGTCCTCCAGCGCGCGAAGCATATGGGCCGCCAGTTCCGGCGTGCCGTAGGTGGCGTACTCGGCGCACCGCAGCGAGGCGCCCCCGGTCACCGCCATCATGTAATGAAAGGCGGGGACATCCCGCCTGAGGCAGGAGAGCGCGGTGGCGTTGGGTGCGTGCGTGTGGATGACGGCGCCGGCCTCGGGGCGGGCGAGATAGATGGCGGCATGGATGCGCCATTCTGATGAGGGCCGCCAATCGCCCGCCCACCCGCCGTCGAGGTCCATGGCGACGACCTGTTCGGACGCCAGGCTTTCGTAGGGCACGCCGGTCGGCGAAATCAGAAAGCCGTCTCCGCTGCGGGCGCTGACGTTGCCCACGGTGCCCTGGTTGACGCCGAGGGCGTTCATGCGCCGGCAGGTCTCGACGACGGCCTGGCGCATTTCCCGGTGTGGATCGGTCGGCATGGTGGCACTCCCTTTCCCGCGGCAGGCGGATTTCGCCGGCGATCTTAGCCCAGTGGGGGTGCGGCCCAAGGAAATTTCGCGTTACGGAACGGCCGGGCGTGTACGAGGAGCCCCGGCAATGGTAAGTCTCGCCCGACAGGCTGGCCGCCGACCGGGGCCGGCCTGTCGTTTGCCCGACCCCTACATATTAGAAGCAAGGAATATCCGGCCATGGTCCCAACCAGCGCGACCCCCGTTATCAAGGGCGTCTTCCCCATCTGCCCGACGCCGTTCCTGGACAACGGCGACCTCGACATCGAGACCTTCGAACGCCTAGTCGACTTCTATGTCGAGTGCGGCGTCCACGGCCTGATCGTGCTCGGCATCTTCGGCGAGGCGGCAATGCTGACGGCCGACGAGGGCATGACCATCCTCGGCTGCACAGTGGCCCGGACCGCCGGGCGCATCCCGGTCATCCTGGGGACCGGCAACCTGACGCTGCGCGACCTGGCCAGCCTCAGCCGCCAGGCCATGGAGGAAGGGGCCGCCGGGCTGATGGTGGCGCCGCCGCGGGGCGCACGCACCGACGAACAGATCCATACGGCGGTGGCCCGCCAGATGAAGGCGATCGGCCCCGACGTGCCGGTGTTTTTCCAGGACTACCCCCCGTTCAACGACGTCTACATGTCGGTCCCATTGATGCTGACGCTGGCCCGCGAATATCCGCAGATCATCTCGCTCAAGGTCGAGGACAACCCGGTGCTGGGCAAGATCAGCCGCTTGAAGCAAGGCCTTGCCGAATGGCGGGGGCCGACCCCCACCCTGATGGTCGCCAACAGCGGCATCTACGCCGGCCCGGCGCTGCGCCGCGGCGCTGACGGCCTGGCCACCGGCTTCAGCTACCCCGAGGTGCTGGTCGGAATGCACTCCATGGCGGCCAAGGGCGATTTCGAGGGGGCGACGGATCTGTTCGACGCCCACCTGCCGATGATCTGTCAGGAAGTGCAGCCGGGCCTCGGCATTCGCGTGCGCAAGCATGTCCTATGGCGGCGCGGCCTCCTGCGCACGCCCAAGATCCGCCAAACGGCGCCCAAGCTGGATGCCACCGATATCGAGGAGATCGATTGGCTGATCGCCCGCGGCGAACGCCGCATGCAGGCGTTGGCGTGGGAGAAGACAGCCTCCGGGAGGTGGACGCCGACGGCGTAAACCCTGCCGTCGGGCGGCTGGCGGCGCCACTTAATGGCAATCCAGATTGACACGGATTGGTGACAAAACGTTACCAAACGCCAACAGGTCGGCAATCATTTCGTCACGCCTCCCAGCCTATCCTCCGCCACCAGCGGAACCGACCCGAGTTCTCCACGCGCAAGCACAACAAGAAAAGCGATGGAAACCCATCCATGTCCACCTACGCGACCCACCCACACACATCCGCACGAGGGAACGCCCAACGAGGGCTCTGGACCATCGGCCGCAAAATCATGGCCGGTGCCGTTCTGCCCGTGATTCTCGGTTTCGTCGTCATCATCGCCTTTGCCATCGCCATGCAGACCACGGCGATGCTGGCGGTGTCCGACGACAGTCAGGTCGAAAACACCGAAAACCTGGCGGCGCAGGCCTCTTCGGCCCTGAAGTTCAAGCGTGCCGACGCGCTCAAGACCACGTACATGCGTTACGCCGGCAAGCCGAACTCTGCGCTGGCGACGCTGGTGATCTATGACGCCGAGGGCAACCAGTTCGCCACCTATCAGGCGGCACAGCTCAAGGCCTATCCCATCGATGCCGCGCTGGCCAAGGTCGAGGCGGCGATGGTTCGGGACGAGGCGGGGGCGCAGATCGTCGCCCTGCCGGTTCTGTTCGGCAAGGAAGAGACCCGCGTCGGAACGGTCGTCGTCGCCTGGAGCCGGGAAGCGATCAATGAAGGTGCCGTGCAGATGGCGTGGCGCCTGACCGGGGTCGCCGCCGGGGTGCTCGCCGTCCTCATCGGCCTGCTGGCCTTCCTGCTGCGCCGCGTTGTCGGCAAGCCGCTGGTCGACTTGGGCGGCGCCATGATGACACTGGCCGAAGGTGGCAGCCTCGGGACTATTCCGCAGACTGGGCGCGGCGACGAGATCGGCGCTATGGCCGAGGCTTTGGCCGTGTTCAAGCGCAATGGCGAGGAGATGGAACGCCAGCGCGAGGAAAAGCTGGCCTTCGAGCAGCGTACCGTCAGCGAGCGGCGCAATGCCATGAACGAGATCGCCGACAACTTCAATTCGACCGTGCAGCGGGTCTTCCCGGAGGTGGAATCACTGTCCCGTTCCATCCTCGGCGAGGCCGAAAGCCTGCTCAAGGCGGTCGGTTCGGTGCGCCGCGATTCGTCGGACGCCGATCAGGCGGCCGGCACCACCGCCAGCAACGTCAACACCGTCGCCGCTGCGGCCGAGGAACTGGCCGTTTCGGTGCGCGAGGTCGACCGCCAAAGCGCCAAGGCCGCCGAGGTGGCCACCAACGCCATGGCCGCCGCCGACCGATCCCACGCCACCGTTCAGGAACTGGCGCAGGGCGCCGAGAAAATCGGCGACGTCATTCGCCTGATCAACGATATAGCCGACCAGACCAACCTGCTGGCCTTGAACGCCACCATCGAGGCGGCCCGGGCCGGCGAAGCCGGCAAAGGCTTCGCCGTGGTCGCCTCCGAGGTCAAGGCCCTGGCCAACCAGACCGCCAAGGCGACCGAGGAGATTTCCCAGCAGATCACCGCCATCCAGGAAAGTACCGCCCGCTCGGTCGGCGAGATCGCCTCGATCCGCGAGGTCATCGGCGAGGTCAAGGACATCTCGGCCAGCATCTCCGACGTCATGCGCCAGCAGGGAGACGCCACCGGCGAGATCGCCCGCAGCATTCAGCAGGCGGCCAGCGGCACGTCGGATGTCTCCAACAAGCTGGGCGGGCTCAGCGGCACCGTGGGTTCCGCCGAGGGAGCCGCCACCGACATCCGCCGGTCAGCCGACCGCTTTACCCATCTCTCGGCCGAGTTGGACGAGGCGTTAGCCAAGTTCACGGGCCACCTGCGCTCGATGTAGGACGGGACACTGAGCCACCCTATCAACTCCACAACAAACCAATGGAAACGAACAGGAGTCGCATCAGAATGAAAGCGTTCTCGAAACTCGCTCTTGGGGCTTGCCTGGCTCTCGCGGCCTTCGCGCCGACGCAGGGCTTCTCCCAGGAAATCAAGGTCCTCACCACCAATTCCCCACCCTACGCCATCGAGAAGGGCGACCAGAAGGGTTTCATGGTCGATCTCGTGCACGCCATCGCGGACGTGCTGGGAACCAAGGTGAAGGTCGAATTCATGCCCTGGGAAGAGGCTCAGAAGCTTGCCAAGGATTCTCCCAACACGCTGATCTTCCCGTTCTCCAAGACGCCAGCCCGCGAAGCCAACTTTAACTGGGTGATCGAGATCTGGGAGGTCAAGGTCGGCTTCGCCACGATGTCCGACAAGCCTAAGGTCGCCTCGCTCGATCAGGCCAAGGGGCTGAAGGCCATCGGCGTGCCGGCCGGCAGCCCGTGGATGAAGAAGCTGAAGGACGAGGGCCTGACCAACCTGGTCGACCTGCGCGGCCCGGCGGCCGTCGAAAAGCTGGTGGCCGGCGAGATTGACGCCATCTACGACACCGTGGTGTCCATCCAGTACAACTGGCTCACGTCCGGGGCGGCCGGCAAGCCGAACGGCGGCATGACGCCGCAGACGTTGACCCAGTTCATCGCCGGCTCGAAGAATTCGCCGGCTATCAAGATCGACGAATGGCAGGGCGCCTACGAGGTGGTCAAGGAAGACGGCACCTTCGACAAGATCTACAAGAAGTACTTCGGGTCCTGACGGATCGGCCCACCCGCTAAAGCCGGGCGAGCCACAGCGGGACGTTGCGGCGGGGGCCTCGCGGTGGCGGGGCCCCCGGTGCGTTGGGCGCTCCGGCGCCTTGCTTTTCGCCGGTTAACGCGCGTCAATCGCTCTGCTATGGTGGGCGGTGGTTTGATCCGATGTGGAGAGCCGGCCGGCGGCGTGTGGTCGGATGCGTGCAGGAAGGGAAAGTGCTGGAACCATGGCGCAGCCGCCGAAACGCCCGACTCAAGCCGATGTGGCCGATCTGGCCGGCGTTTCGCGTGGAACCGTTTCGCTGGTCCTGAACAAACAGGACGGCCGCGTGCCCATCAGCGAGGGAACGCGCCGGAAGGTGCTGGCGGCGGCCCGGGAACTGGGGTATGCGCCCAATCCGGTCGCCCAGATGCTGGCCTCGGGGCGCAACCGGATCGTCGGCTTCTTCACGTTCGAGGAGACCTTTCGCTACGGGCAGGAAGACTTTCATCATCCCTATCTGTTCGGCATCGAACGGCGGGCGTGCGAGAGGGACTTCGATCTCCTGCTGTTCACCCGCGGCGGAACGGGGCGCGACAGGGCGATCTATCATGGCGGCATGAACTCCCTCCGTCTGGCCGACGGCACCGTCTTCATCGGCACCGATCCCGATCCAGAGGGGCTGGAACGCCTGCTAGGCGAGAACTACCCTTTTGTCCTCATCGGCCGGACCCGGATTGCCAACGACCGGATCGATACCGTCGTGCACGACCATGCCCGGGCGACGATCGACGCGACGGCCCATCTGCTCAACGGCAATCATCGGCGGCTGGCTTTCGCAGCCGACGCCCTTGACACCGAATTCATTCGCGATCGGCTGGCGGGCGCCGAAACGGCGGTCGGCCGGATGCGGGACGCAACCCTCGTGGTGCTTTGCGGGCCGGTCGTAGATTCGGCGGCGAGCCTCGAACGGGCGCTTCGCCAACATGCCGTGACCGCCCTGATTTGTGCGGACCGGCGGATGCTGCCAGCGGTTCGTGGCATGGCCGCGGAGGGTCGCGTCCGGGTGCCGGACGATCTTTCCGTCGTTTTCCTGGTGACCGGCGACGACGAGTTTTTCACGACGGCGTCGCGGGTGCGGCTCGACCGCGCGACGCTGGGCAGGATCGCGTTCGACCGCTTGATCGAGCGCGTCGAGGGGCGGGCCGAGGGCTTTCAGCGAATCCTGGTGCCATGCGATTTCGTGGTCGGCAGAACCACCCGGCCCCTCGCCCGGGATTGACCCGCCCGGCCGCGGGCTGTCAACGCGTCGGGGCCGATGGCGCGGATTCGTCCGGCTGGCGCAATCGGCGTGCCGCCGAGGCGACGTTGACGATTTCCTGAAGCATGATGGAGCCCAGTCCGACGGCCAGGCTCAACTTGAAGGTGGCCTCGGGAATTTCGTAAATCATTGTCGCGTGAAGCAGATAGGGCCAGATGTTGTGCAACTGAACGAAGACGGCCACGCAGAACGCGATGGTCGCCACGCCAATCAGTCCGTCGGCGTATGTCCGCATCCGTTGGGGGAAGACATCCACGGCGGCAGTGATCGTGATGTGGCGCTTGCGGCGATGGAGGACGGCGGACATCAGGAAGACCAGCCACACGAACATCAGCGATGTCCATTCCTCCAGGCCGAGAATGGACCTGCTGGTGGCATAGCGGAGAACCACCTGGATGCCGACCAGCAGGACCAGTCCGGTCAGAAGGATCTGCGACGCCAGGAGGTAGACCCGGCAAAGGGCGCCCAACAGTCTGTCAAGGCGATGGATCATGGCGGGTCTCCTGCCGGCATTGCAAATCGATCAATGGCGCCATCCTTGGGACGCGCCGGGCCTCACATCTTTTGGATTTCCTCGAAAAGGCCTTTTCTCCACATGCCTGCGGCTTCCTGCTCGTCGGTGGCGGCGCGCAGCTTCTTTTGGAATGCCGAGGGTTTGAGCGTGATGATGTAGCCGCCGTCGTCCATGACCGTCTTGGCGATGTCGTCCGAGCTGTCGCGGGCCAGTTCGACCGAATACTCGGACGCCTTATCCGCCGCCGTCCGGAGCGCCGCCTGCTCGTCCTGCGACAGGCCATGGAACTTCTTGGCGTTGAAGGCCAGCGTGATGGCGGTGAAGACGTGATTTGTCATCGTCACGTACGGGGCGGCGACATGGAATTTCTGTGCCGCAACCGAATCGAAGGGCGATTCCATGGCGTCGACCACTCCGGTCTTCAGGGCCTGGAAGGTGTCCGCCCAGGCCACCTGGGACGGGTTGGCGCCCAGGGTCTGCCATGTCCTGATGTAAGTGGGGATGCTGGGGACGCGGAATTTCAGTCCTGTCAGGTTCTCCGGCGTGAACACCGGCTTGGTGGAGACGACCACGCGCGGCAGCTTCCGCCAGTTGCGGGACAGGAAGACCATGCCGTGCTTCTCGTCCATCTCCGCGAAAATGGCGTCGCCGGAGGGTGATTCGAGGAAGGTGTTGAAGTGGTCGGCATCACGGAAGGCGAAGCCCCAGCCGATGATGTTCAGGTCCTTCACGTAGGCGGTGTAGTTCTCCAGGGATTCGACGACGATGTCGATGATCCCGGCCTGCATCTGCTGGATGGCCTCTTTGGCCTTGCCGAGCTGGCCTGCCGGGAAGATCTGGATGGCAAGCGACCCGTTGGTCAGTCGCTCGGCTTCTTTGGCGAACACCTCGGCCGGCATGCAGGTCGGATTGTTCATCGCACTCGGGCAGGATAGCCGCAGCTTGGTCGCCGCGGCGGCGGGGTTGGCCGCCAGCAATCCGACGACGATGGTCACAGCGGACAGTTTCCACATGAAATTCTTCATCGACATTCTCCCTGTACTTCGTTCGAACCAAACGCATCAATTGGCGGAAAGAATCCAATCCACCGGCCACAGCACGAATGCCGGGACGTAGGTGACGAGGAGCAGCACCAGCGCCAACGGTATGAGGAACGGGATGACGGCTCGTGCCGTCTCGACGAATTTGATCTCGGCGATCTCGGTCACGATATAGAGGCACCAGCCGAGCGGCGGGGTGATGACGCCGATGGTCAGGTTCAGTACCATGACGATGCCGAGATGCACGGGATCGACGCCCAGGGCCAGGGCCATCTCGAGCAGGGCCGGCGTGAAGATGACGAGGATCGCCGTCAGGCTCATGAAGGTGCCCATGAACAGCAGGATGACGTTCGTTGCCAACAGGAACGCCGCCTGACCGAAGGGCGAGGCCTTGAATATCTGGGCCAGCATTTCGGGGACCTGTTCCGTCGTCACCAGCCAGCCGAATAGAGCCGAACACGACATGATGAACAGGATTTGCGCCGTCGAGACCAGGGATTCCTCAAGAATCCGGCCCGTCGAGCGGATGTTGAAATCGCCATATACGATCGCGACGAGCAGCGAATAGATGACAGCGACGGCGCCGGCTTCGGTTGGCGTCACGATTCCGAAGACCAGCCCCGCAAGCACCACCACCGGGGTTCCCAGGGCCAGGATGTTTTGCAGGAAACTGCGGAAGACCTCGACGAGCCGGGCGCGTGGCTGGCGCGGGAAGCCCTCGCGGCCCGCTATCAGCGTCACGTAGACCATCATGGAGACGCCCAGCAGGACGCCCGGAACGACCCCACCGATGAACAGGGCCGGAATCGAAACGTCGGTCATCGTTCCGTAGACCACCATCAAGATCGACGGCGGGATGATGGGACCGATGCAGCTTGACGCGGCGGTCAGCGCCGCACTGAACGCAGGCTTGTAGCCAGCGTTGATCATCGCCTTGATTTCGATGCGGCCCAAACCGGCGGCGTCGGCGACAGCCGAACCGGAAATGCCGGCGAAGAACATGCTGGCCAGGATGTTGACGTGGGCCAGGCCGCCGCGCACGTGACCGATGAGCTTGCTGGCGAATCCGAACAATCGCTCGGTGAGCCCGCCTTGGTTCATGATCTCGCCGGCCAGGACGAAAAACGGGATGGCCAGCAGAGTCAGTCCGTCCAGGCTGTCGACCATGCGCACGACGATGATGGTCGATTGCAGATCAGAAACCGCCAGGTAGCAGATCGAGGCAATTCCCATGGCAATGGCCACCGGCGCTCCGATGATCATGAGAGAGAGGAAAACGGCAAAGAGAACCAGCAGGGCCATCGGGCCGCTCCGCTACATATGGTTTCTAGTCCAGAATCACCCCTTGGGCCCGCAGGGCGCGACGCAAAAGAGCGGGGTCGAGGCTGCCGGGCTGTACGGCTTCGCGGATGCACAGCGCCGCCGCCGCGCCGGCGGCTTCGCCCATGGCCATGCACATCAACTGGACGCGAATGGCACCCAACGCCTCGCGCGTCGCCGAAACGCAGCGTCCGGCCACCAGCAGCCCTTCGACATCGGCGGGGACCAGGCAGCGGTAGGGTACGCCGTAAGCGTCGCCGCGCGCCACCTGTTCGAAGAAGACGTCATTCTGCTCGGCCCGGTGAATGTCGATGGGATAGGCCCCCAGCGCGATCGCATCGGGGAACGGCCGGGTCTCGATCACATCCTCGCGGGTCAGTGTGTAGCGGCCGACGATCCGCCGCGTCTCGCGCACGCCGACCTGGGTCGACGATGCGACCATGTACGCGTGCTCGAATCCCGGGAAGTTGACCTTGAGAAACTCGAAAACGCGGTGGATCTGCTCGCGGGCGGCGATCTGGCCCCTGGTCAGGTCGAGAGAATCCGTGGCGTCGCACGCCGTCCGCGACATCGAAACGATGATGTCGCGCTCCCATCCCGGGTTGTGCAGGGCCATTGACGGCATCGGGATCTCGCCGCGGGCGCAGGCCGCGCGCAGGCAACGTGGCGCTTCCTCGCTCGCCCAGAAGGCGAAGACCCGTTCGACGTCCACATTGCCGGCGAGGAAAAGCATGGAAATGGGCTGCAGAGTACCGCTTTCGCGCTCCCCCTTGTCGAAGCGGGCACCGGCGAACGCCGCTACGTCGCCGTCGCCGGTGCAGTCGACGACGACACGCGCATCGACCTCCCAGGTTTCCGACTTGGTTTCCAGGACGGCGCCGACAACCCGGTCGCCTTCCATCCGCACATCGGAAAACAGGGCACCGTAAAGAAGCTCCACCCCGGCCTCGACGGCTTTTTGCTCAACCAGGTACTTGTAGGCTTCCGGGTTGATTTCGGTCCGCGACGAACTGACACCGGGTGACGCCGACATCGGCACGCAAATCTCTCTCGCCTCCCCGCGCTGGATCAGCGAGTCCATCAGTTCTCGGACGATGCCGCCAAGGATGCGACGTTCGCCCGACCACTGGGTGTACAGACCGGCGACCAGCGAGAGCGTGCCCATGCCGCCCAGGAAGAAATAACGTTCCGCCAACAGGACGTGCGCCCCATTGCGCGCTGCCGAAATCGCCGCGCCGATTCCCGCAGGGCCGCCGCCGACGACGAGGACGTCGACCTTTTTTTCCCGCCGCATTTTCATCCAAACCGCCCGCAGCCGATTTTCCCCTATCCAATATTAGGGGAATTTACGCGCGTTAGCAATCGCGCGTAAAGCACGGTATGCCGGCCGCGCGGAAACGCCTCAGCCGCCGCCGCGCTGGAACCAGCGGTCGAACGCGGCCAGCGCCTCGGCCGTTTCGGCCGGCCCGTAGCCGGTGAAGGCAAGACGTACCCGGGTGACCGGCAGGGCGATGAGGGCGATGCGCCGCTCCTCCTCTGCCGACAGGGTGATGTCGAGGCGGCAGGGCCCCTCCTCGATCCGCACGCGATTGCCCTTGATGACGTGCGGCCGGCCGGCCAGCGCCCGCCGGATCACCCGAAAGAACTCGGCGTGGGTGATCCCCATCTCCTTCTCGATGGAGAGGGGCCCGTTCACCCGCCGGCGATCGGCGGCCAGATGGCCAGGACGTCGTCGGCGGCAAGCGGACGGGAGCCGCGCTCGCCGGGCTCCAGGTAGTTGCCGTTGAGCAGCACAAGATGACACAGCTCGGCGGGCAGGTTGAGCCGCTTGACGATGGCAGCCGCCGTGGTGCCGGCGACTACCTCCATCTCGACCTCGTTATTCCTGGCTCCGACCGGCAGGTAGTCCTCGAGCAGGGCGAACAGCTTGACCTTGACCTTCATCACTCCGCCCTGCTCACTTGTGGGTGCTTGCCACATAGGCCTCGGAGATCCGCTGCGGGTCCTCCATCAGCCGGGCCTTCCAATCACCCAGCCTGACGCGCGATTGGATCAGTCCGCGCAGCATGCCGATCTGGTCGGTCCGGCCCAGGCAAATGGCGCCGACCAGGCGTTCGCCGTCGAACTCCAGGCGGGTGTAGCGAAAGCGCGCCTCATCCATGCGTTCCACCGACTCGCCGCTCTCCACCCCCTGCCACTGCCCGAAGGAACTGGAAACCAGGCCGGCGGTGTCGAGCACGTTCATGGCCAGGCTGCCCTGGTAGCTGGCATTGCCGTCGGCCATGTTCAAGGCGGCGATGCGGCCGTGCTCGACCGCCGTCGGCTGGATGGCGTGGACCGACCAGCCGCCCATGAAATCCGGCCCCTGGGCGACGTCGCCCGCTGCGTAAACGTCGTCCACGCTGCTTTTCAGGTGGGAATCGACGCGGATGCCGAAATCGGTCTCGATCCCGCTGCCCTCAAGGAAGGCGATGTTGGGGCGCACGCCTGTCGCCACCACCACCAGGGCGGCGCGGAGCGGCGCGCCGCGATCCAGCAGCACGCGCAGCGGATCGCGGGCTTCTCCGGTGTCCTCGATGGCGGTGACCTTGGTCGAGGTCAGCACCTCGATGCCCTTGGTGGCGCACCACTTCTTGATCAGGCCGCCGGCCGCCGCGTTCATCATGCGCGGCACCATGCGGTCGGCCATTTCCACCACCGTCGGCTTGACGCCGCGCTTGATCAGCGATTCCAGCACGATGCAGCCGATGAAACCGGCCCCCATCAGCACCACCCGGCTGTCGGGCGCGGCGCGGCGCACGATTTCGCGCGAATCGGCCAGCGTCCAGCAGGGATGGACACCGGGCAGATCGATGCCGGGAATCGGCGGTCTCTGGGTCCGCGAGCCGGTGGCGATCATCAGGCGGTCGTAGGCGACGCTCTCGCCGCCCTCCAGCGCCACCGTCTTGCCCGCCGGGTCGATCCGAACGGCGCGGGCGTGGCGGAACGTGATGCCGAGGTCGTCGTAATGGGTCTCGGACTTGCGAAGGTAGGTTCCCGCCTCGTCGATGGTGCCGACCAGGAAATAGGGCAGCGCCATCCGCGAATAGGGCGGTTCCGGTTCGTCGCCCAAGAGCAGGATATCACCCCCGGGGTCGGCCTTGCGAAGCGTCTCGGCGGCAACGACGCCGGCCGGGCCGGCGCCGATCAGTACATAGCGCATGATCTCCTCCCTTGAACCGACTCCGCCGCCCGCGGTCCCGGACCGGCTTTGCCGGCGGGATCGCGAAACGGGGATGCGGATTCTAAGATCGGTTGCGCGCCCCTAGAGGGCAAGTCTGGTGACTGTCTCGTTGGTTGGCACGCCCTCCGGCGACCAGCCGCGCAGCTTGTAGTACTCGGGCAGCATCTTGCCCAGGTCGTTGACCTTGCCCTTGGCGGGGCCAGTCTTGGCCGCCTCCTTGAGCAGGCGCTTGGGCAGGGTGTCGTCCTTGGCGGTGAAGCCGGCGTCGAGGTTGAAGCGGCGCTCCATGTTCCAGATGCGCTCGCCCATCTCAAGCAGGCGGGCCGCCGTCCATCCGCCCTCGCAGGCACCATCGATCTGGGGCGCGATGTCGTCGAGCGTCCAGGCGAAGGTGGTGAAGACGCAAAGTCCCGAGGAATCGACCGCGGCGGTGGCGTCCTGGAAGGCCTTGACCAGGCCCGCCTTGCCGGCGCTGACCAGGGGATCCGTCTTCTCGGGGATGCCGAGGATCTCGGACGCGATGGTGTAGCCGCGCAGATGGCAGGCTCCGCGGTTCGAGGTGGCATAGGCCAGCCCGATGCCCTGGATGCCGCGCCCGTCGTAGGCCGGGAATTCCTGGCCCTTGACCGACATCGAAAGCTCGGGATGGCCGTACTTCTCGGTGAGCCGCTTGGAGCCCAGGCCGATTTCCTTGCCGAAGCCTTCGCCCATGCCGGTCACCTCGGCCAGCTTGGTGAGGGCCTCGGCCGAGCCGAATTTCAGCTCGACGCCGCCGGTCTCCTTGGTGGTAAGGACTCCCATCTCGAACAGTTCCATGGCGGCGCCCACTGTGGTGCCGAAGGTGATGGGGTCCATGCCCTGCTCGTTGCAGAGGTAGTTGGCATAGGTCAGGGCCTCGAGGTCGGCCACCCCGGTGGCGGCGCCAAGCGCCCAGGCGGCCTCGTACTCCAGGCCGCCCTGCGCCCCCCAGTACTTGGGATTGTTGGCCACCGTGAAGTGGGTCTTGTCGATCTGCGAGATGCGCCCGCAGGCGATGGTGCAGCCGAAGCAGGCCTGGTTGCGCACCAGGTTGGCCTTGCCGTCGGTGACCCGTTTTTCGCGCATGGCCTCGGCCGAAATGCGCCCCGCTCCCTCGAACTGAACGTCGCGGTGGTTGCGGGTGGGAAGCGCGCCTGTCTCGTTGATGACGTTCATCAGGACCTGGGTGCCGTAGGCCGGCAGCCCCTGGCCGGTCACCGCGTTGGCGGCCAGCACCTTCTTGCCGGCGGTGACCGCCTGCATGAATTTCGGGAAGTCGTGGACCTTGACTCCCTGGGTGCCGCGCACCGCCAGCGCCTTCAGGTTTTTTGACCCCATGACGGCGCCGACTCCGGAACGGCCGGCGGCGCGGTGCAGGTCATTGACGATGCAGGCGTACATGACGCCGCTTTCGCCGGCCCGGCCGATGGCGCTGATGCGCATCTGCGGCTCGTGGTGTTCGCTCTTGAGCAGGGCGTCGGTCTCCCACACCGATTTGCCCCACAGGTGGTCGGCCGGGCGCACTTCGGCCTTGTCGTCCTGGATCAGCAGGTAGACCGGCTTCTTGGCCTTGCCCTCGACGATGACCATGTCCCAGCCCGCCATCTTGAGCTCGGCGCCGAAATAGCCGCCCGAGTTCGAGCACGCGATGGCATTGGTCAGCGCGCCTTTGGTGATGACCGAGTAGCGGCCGCCGGTCGAGGCGGCGGTGCCGGTCAAAGGTCCGGTGGCGAAGAACATCTTGTTGTCGGGACTTAGGGGGTCGACCTTGGGGTTGACCTCCTCGACCAAGTACCTGCTGGCCAGGCCCCGCTGGCCCAGGTACTTCTGGGCCCACTCCATGTTAAGCGGCTCGCTTGCGCACGTCCCCTTGCTCAGGTTGACGCGCAGGACTTTCCGTGTCCAACCCATGATCGCTCTCCCTTCTCACGCATGCGCCTGGGCGGCGCCGGAATCGGTCTTGCCGGCCCAGCGGCGCATCTTGTCGTAACCCGTCCAGTCGGAATCCACGTAGGCGATGGCCCCTGTCGGGCAGGCCTCGGCGCAGGCCGGCTGGCCGCCGCAGAGGTCGCATTTGATGACCTTGCCGGTATCGTGGTTGTAGTTCACGGTGCCGAACGGACAGGCGATGGTGCACACCTTGCATCCTACGCACAGGTCGTCGGACACCACCTTGGCGCCAGTCGCGTGATCGACCGAGATGGCGTCGACCGGGCAGGCGCTCATGCACCATGCCTCGGCGCACTGGGTGCAGGTGTAGGGCACGAAACGGTCGTGAAAATCGAAAACCTTGATCCGCGATTTCGCGGGGTTGAACAGCCCCTCGTTCTCGTAGGAGCAGGCCATCTCGCACTGCATGCAAAGGGTACATTTTCCGGGATCGATATGAAGCGATTTGAGCATGATTTTTTCCTACCTGTCAGACCGTTGGTCTCGCGGCGGATTCCATGCACCGTGGCCCGAGCCGTCAGACGTCGGCCACAGGATCGAAGAGTCGCTTCCTCCGAAAAATACGGTCGCGCCGTTACCGGCCCACGGTTTACAGCCCTGGCCCGTCTCCCGCTGACCATGGGCTGTTTCTATTGCCGCCTTTGTAACGAAGTATAGGGTGGCCGGACGAGGTTCGGCAAGTCCTGAGAGCCGTGCCTCGGCCGACCGATCCTATCGTACCATGGGGCGGAAATGTTTTTCGTCGCCCAGTTGCGCACCATCCCTTGCTGGCACGCTCCTTGCATGATTACCAAAGAAAAGCACGACAACGCCACACATCGGGAAAAAGCGGGTGGAAGCCATGAAAATGACGTCGCAGAATGCGAAAAAAGCGTCGATCCATCGGCCCCTCCCTTTCGGCGCCAAGACGGATGTCGTCCTGCGCATCGCCGAAGTCGCGGCGCTGGCCGATCAGTGCGACCACGAGGGCAACACGGGAACGGCCGCCGCCTTGCGCCGGCTGGCGCGCACCCTGTGGGGATCGCTCAACTTCGCTCCGGCAGCGGCCGCTGGAAAAACCCGTCGTTCAGGCGCCGGCGTCGCCGGCCAGATGGCCTAGGCGGCGGGCTTTGGCTTCGGCTTCCAGGCACAAGCGGGAGGCGAGGAAGCAGTGCTCCTGGCCCATCGCCGTTTCGGTGCGCTCGAGCACATCGGCGATCAACTGCTCGCCATAAGGCAGCGGCACGTCGTTGCAGTCGAAATGGCGGGTCCCCTTGCCGTCGACCAGGAACAGGTGGTTGGCGCCGGGACGGCCGGCCACGTCGATGTACTTGCGAAGCTCGATATAGCCTTCGGTGCCCAGCACGAACAGCCGGCCGTCGCCCCATACCCCCAGCCCACCCGGCGTGAACCAGTCGACCCGGATGTAGCCGGTGGCGCCGGCTCCGGCGAGCACGATCTCCCCGAAGTCCTCGAATTCCGGATACTGCGGGTTGTTGTGGTTGGCCACTTGGCTGGACACCATCTGGGCATCCTTGGCGCCGGTGAAGTAAAGGAACTGGTCGACCTGATGCGACGCGATGTCGGCCAGGATGCCGCCGGTCGGCTCACGGCGGAAGAACCACTCCGGGCGCGGCTGGTTGTGCAGTGCGTGCGGCCCCAGGCCGACTGTCTGGAGCACGCGCCCGATGGCGCCGGAACGCACCAGTTCGGCTGCCTTCACCGTCGCCCGGTTCTCGAAGCGCTCGGAGAAACAGATCGAATAGATGCGGCCGGTCTCCTTCTGGACCCGACGCACGGCGTCGAGCTGCTCAAGCGTGGTGAAGCCGCCCTTGTCTGTCATGTAGTCCTTGCCGTGGCGCATCACCTCGATGCCGAGGGCGGCCCGCCGGTAGGGGATGGCGGCGCCGACCACCAGCTGGATGGTGGCGTCTTCCAGGATCTCGGCCTTGTCGCGAACCTGGCGCGCCTGTGGGTACTTGTCGCGATAGCCGGTCACGATGTGCGGCTCGCCGCCAGCGAGATCGACGGCGACCAGCTCGGCGCCGGCGTCCAGCAGGCACTGGGTCTGCCCGAAGATGTGGTAGTGGTTGACGCCGATGACGGCGAAACGAAGGCGCGGCTTGGCGGCCATGGTTGATTCTCCTCCCCTTGCGGAACCGGTGGGCTGGCGATCCGAGACTGGCGCCTAGCGTCCCCTTATAGGAGACGGCGCCAGCCGGCTCAACGGCTAACCCGCGTCCGGCCGGCCGGCATTTCCTGGGTCGCCGTTTCGGCCTCCATGGCCGCTCGCGGCGCGACGGGCAAGGTGAAGTGGAACGACGTTCCCTTGTCGGGACCGGTGGTGAACCACAGCGTCCCGCCATGTGCGGTGACGATGGTCCGGCAGATCGGCAGGCCCATCCCCATCGCCCCCTTGCGGGTCGAGAAGAAGGGATCGAGGACGCGGCTGCGGATGCGTTCGGGGATGCCCGGGCCGGTGTCGGCGACCGTCACCTCGATCATTCCCGCTTCGGTATGCCGGGTCCTCAGCGTCAGCCGGCGAGGCAGGGCGGCGGCGGTTTCGCCGGTCATGGCGTCAAGGGCGTTGCGGGCGAGGTTGAGGATCGCCTGCTGGACCTGGACGGCGTCGGCCAGGATGGGCGGCAGCGATTCGTCGAGATCGAATTCGATGGCCACGTGGAGGGCGGTGGCGTCGGCCGTTACCAGGTCGATCGCCTCGCGGATCGCCCGATTGATGTTGGCTGCGTTGAATCCGGGACCCTCGCGGCGCACGAACTGGCGCATGCGTCGGACGATGTCGCCGGCCCGGCGGGCCTGTTCGGCAATGATTTCGAAGACGCGGATGGTGTCTTCCGGCTGGACGCCGCCGGAGCGCAGCCGGCGCAGCATGCCGACGGCGTAGTTCATCACCGCCGTCAGCGGCTGGTTGATCTCGTGGGCGAGGCCCGAGGCGATCTCGCCGACCGTGCCCAGGCGCAGCACCTGCGCCAGGTCGGCCTGCAATTTCTGGGCGGCCACCTTGGCCTGCTCGTGCTCGGTGATGTCGGAGCCGATGCCGCCGGTGCCGATCAGCGTGCCGTTTTCGTCGAGAATGGGGAACTTCAAGGACATAATGGTCCGCGGACCGTCGAGGGTTACGATGGCGATCTCGGTCTGCCGGGTCTGGCGGGTTTCCATGACCTTGCGCTCGACCGCCTCCAGGCGCCGGGCGGTTTCCTCGTCGAAGAAGTCGTAATCCGTCTTGCCGGCCACGTCCTCCACCCGGGTGCGGTTCCGGCGGGCGAATTCCTTGTTGGCGAAGACGAAGCGCCCCTCGGTGTCCTTGAGGAAAATGGCCGACGGCGAGTGGTCGAGAAGGGCCTGGAAGCGGAACTGGAGCTGGCGGAACGCGTCCTCGGTCCGGCGCTTGGTGGTGATGTCCTGGCCCGAACTCAATGTCCCCAGGATGCCGCTCTGCGCATCCTCGACGATATTGTTGTACCAGGCGATGAGCCGGCGCTCTCCGCCCTTCGTCACGATCAGGGTTTCGTGCTCGCGTACCGATTCGATGTTGCCGGCCAGCGCCACCCCGGAAACGCGCCGCTGGCGGTCGCGATGCTCGGGAGCCACCATCGTTTCCAGCCAGTCGATTCCCATGATCTCGTCCTCGCGATAGCCGAGGATATCGCAGGCCTTGCGGTTGGCCATGGTTACCCGGCCGTCGCGGTCGAGCGCCACCATCATGGTGCCGGCCATCGCCAGATAGGTTTCGGAGCGCATCCTCTGGGCGATGGCGGCGGCGGTCTGGCTTTCGAGCCGCAAGGCGGTGTCGACGGCGCGACGCACGAAGACGACGCCAAGCCCAGTGAGAAGCACCAAGATGACGGCCAGCCCCGGCAGCGACCACCACAGCATGTCGCGGCCGGGATGCGAACCCCGCCAGGTCAGATACCCGGCCGGATGGCCGTTGGCCTGCTTCACGGCGACATGGGGCGGTGGCGGGGCGATCGACGAGAAGACGACGGCAAGGTCGTCGAGGCCGACGTGCGAGGCCATGCGGGTGATCGCGCGCGGGTTCAGTTCGACGGTGAACAGCAAAACCCAGTTCGTGCCCCGGTCGACGCGCCGGTCACCCACCGTTTCATAGCTGGTCAGCGCGCTGGCGGCGGCGATGTGAAGGGTGTTGCCGTCGCGCAGGAAGCCGGCAGCCGGCACCGGCGGCACGTCGGGTTTGGTTTGGCGGGCCAGCTTGACCAGGACGTCGAGCCCGCCGGAAAAGCGGATGAAGGGCTCGACCGTGGCGGTCGCGCCCGGCGCGTAGGCATAGGTCACGCGGTTGTCGGGGTCGAGCACATAGCTGACGTCGATCTTGTGGACGTCGTTCAGGTACGCCCCGAGATTATCTGCGGTCCAGCCGGGATCAAAGGTTTCGACCAGGTTCTCGACGGCCTGGTCCCAATAGCTGTAGTCGAGGACGATGCGTTCGATCTGTTGGGTCAGTTGTGCGATCTGGTTGCGCACGGCGCGGGCCTCCGCCTCTTCGGCGATGCGGTCCTGGCTGCCGGCCGCGACTATAAGCGCGCCGGCGACGAAAGCGCTTCCGATCAGGGCGATCACGACGAACGGGATCAACAGTCCCCGAATTGACGCCCGAAATGTAGAATTTTCGAACATATTATTGAAAATTAACGCAAAATCCATTGCGTTTCCGAAACGTAATTAACCCTACACCAGTTGACAGTATCTCTACAAGCGAAGAGCACCCCCCGGGAAAACTCTTTTTAATTGTGCGCCGCCCGGTGTGGTGGCGACTCTTGCCGATTTTCGGGCCCTCATGCAAGGCGGTTGATCGGTTCGACGGGCAAATCCGCGGGTGTTCGCGGTCTTCGCTTCGGCACGGCCGCCGGCCCCCTCAGGCAAGGGGAAAGAGCTGCCGGTAGCCCGGTTTCAGGAAATAGACGCGGTCGACGACGCCAATTCGCACCGGCTCGGTCCGGGCGTCGGCACGTGGCGACAGAGCCAGCTCCGTCCCGGTTACCCGGACGTCCAGCCACATGCCCCGGTAGCGGACGGCGAACTCCAGCGACCCCAGATGGCGTGGCAGGCGTGGGTTGAAGAAAAGGACCCCCTCGCGAATCTCGAGGCCGGTGTAGATCCGCTGCACGAGGTCGACGGTTCCCGCCATGGCGCCCAGGTGAATGCCTTCGGTGGTGGTGCCGCCCTGAACGTCTGAAATGTCGCTCTCCAACGCCTCGCAGAAGGCCGTCCATGAAGTCTCGCGGTCGTAGCGCGATAACACCGCCGATTGCACCAGGCGGCTCAACGTCGATCCGTGCGAGGTGCGGGCCAAGTAATAGGCGATGTTCTTGTGGATGCCGGCGGCGTCCAGGCGATGGCCCAGCATGGCGAAGAGGCGGGCGATCTCGTCTTCCGAGAACAGGTAGAACAGCATCAGCACGTCGGCCTGCTTGGAAAGCTTGTAGTTGTTGGCCGAATCCCCCTCGGCCTCGAGGATGCGGTCGAGCCTGCGGATGTCACCATGCTTTTCGCGATAGCCCGCCCAGTCGAACTCCTTGAGGGCTTCGTAACCCTCGAATTGGCTGATGATGTCGTCGTCGTGGAAAGGTACGAACATCTTGCGGCTCATGTCGGCCCACAGCGAGATCTCGGCGTCCGTCAGGTCCAAGGTTTCACGCAACTCGTCGCGCCGGTAGGGCAGGAGCGAATCGAGCGCCTTGAGCGCCGCGTTCAGGCTCCACGCCACCATGACATTGGTATAGGCGTTGTTGCGCAGTCCCGGCCCATCGTGGTTGGGATCGTCCTCGTGATATTCGTCGGGGCCCATGACGCCGTGGATCTCATAGCGGTCGCGCTCGGGGTTGTAGTGCGCGATGCTGGCCCAGAAGCGGGCGATCTCGAACATGAGTTCGGCGCCGAAGATCGACATGAAGCCGTCGTTGCCGGTGACCTGCCAGTACTGCCAGACATTGTAGGCGATGGCGATATTGACGTGACGCTGGTTGTGGCTGAGGTCCGGCAGCCAGCGTCCCGATTTCGGGTTGAGGTGCATCGACTGGGTTTCCTCGCGCCCGCTGGCACCGCTCTGCCAGGGGAACATCGCCCCCCGAAAACCGGCCTCGGTGGCGGCGGCTCGTGCCTCGTCGAGCCGGCGGTGGCGGTATCGCAGCAGCGAATGGGTAAGCTCCGGGAGGTTGTGGTTGAGGAACGGGAAGATGAACAGCTCGTCCCAGAAGACGTGGCCGCGGTAGGCCTCGCCGTGCCAGCCGCGTGCGGGGATGCCGGCGTCGAGGTCCACGGTGTTGCGCGACGCCGTTTGCAACAGGTGGAAGATGTGGACGCGCAGGATCATCTGGATGCGCTCGCTCTTGTCGAGCACCATGTCGCAGCGCCGCCACAGCTGTTTCCAGGCCACCTTGTGGCCGTGCAGCCGGTCGCCGAAGAAGCCGGCCCTCCGGACAGCCGTCCTCGTCTCGTCGAGGGGATGGGAGATGGCGCGGTCGCGCGAGGTATAGAGCGCCACAACCTTCTCGACGATTACCGGCGACCCTTCGTTGGCGTCGAGCGAAAAGGTCTGGGCGACGTAGCCGGCCTCGATGGTGGTCTCGACGCGGGCGGCAAGCGGCGTGCCCGCGCCGTCGAGAAGGCGGGTGCGCGCCGCCTCGGCGACCTTGAGGCCCGACTGGCTGGTCTCGACCAGGAGATGGATGAGGCCGTCGCCCTCGGCCCCTGCGTCCAGCGGAATCAGATGGCGGTTGTTGAGTTGACGATAGCGGGCGACCCCGGCGTTGACGACGCGGCCGTCGAGGGCGGAACGGACCTCGATCCGCCCCGACCAGTTGGCCGGCGCGATCGTCATCTCGATGGCCGCCAGGTGCGGCTTGTCCATGCATACGATGCGCCGGCTGGACAGCACCGTCTCGCGGCCGTTGCCGTCGCGTACCTCGATGCGGCGGACCAGCATGCCCTCGTGCACGTTGAGCTCCTGGCGGTAGGACAGGATCTCCACCCCCGCCAAGTCGAACCACGGTCCGTCGCCGGCGCGCCACGTCAGGCATAGCCAGTTCGGCATGTTGACCAGGTCCTCGTTCTCGACCGGCCGGCCGGCGACCTCGGTGACCAGGCGGTTGTAGCCGCCGGCCACGTAGGTGCCGGGGTAGTGGATGTCGGTTGTGGCGTCGGCCCACTCGGCGGCGCCGCGCGTGCAGAAGTAGCCGTTGCCCAGTACGCAGAGGGCTTCGCGCAGGCCTTCCTCGGTGGGCAGGAAGCCGTCGTAGGTGAGGGTCCAAGCGGGCATGGCCGCGCCTCCTTGGCTGGTGGGGACCGGGGGTCTAGCGAGCCAGGGTATCGAGCAGCCGGCCGGTTTCCTCCGGCGTTTCAAGACGATAACCGGCGGCGGTCGGACGATCTTCCGCGGCCTCGCCGGGAGCGCCGCCGACATAGATGCCGATGCCGCGGCCGGCCAGCGCTTCGAACGCGTCTTCGTCGGTGACGTCGTCGCCGAAATAGAGCGGCAGCACATCGGGCGCCGTCAGGCCCAGGGCCTTGAGCAGCCACAGAACCGCATGGCCCTTGTTCCAGTCCAGCTTCGGCTGGATCTCATAGACCATCTTGCCGGGCGTCACCCGCAGGGTGGGGTGATCGGCCAGGATGGCCTCGACGACGGCGGCGATCCGCGGCCGCTCGGCCTCGGCCACCTGGCGGTAGTGGACGGCCACCGAAGCCTTCTTGGGCTCGACCAGCGAGCCCGCGATGGAGTCGACCTCGCGGTGCAGACGAGCCTTGATGGTCTCCAATAGCGGGGCGAAATTTTCACCCTCCTGGCGGGCGATGCGCCGGCCGCCCGGCACCCGAATGTCGAAGCCGTGACTGCCGGCGAAGACCAGGCCGTCGATACCGACCAGTCGCTCGACGTCGGCGCGGTCGCGACCGCTGACCACGGCGACCGGGCAGCGTTGGGCCAGGTCGCGCACGATGTTTCGCATCGATTCCGAAAGAACGGCCAATTCCGGCCGTTCGACGATGGGCGTCAGGGTGCCGTCGTAATCAAGGAATACCGCCGGCCGGCGTCCGGCGAGGCGACGGGCCAGTTCATCCACCCGGTCGAGAGCTGACGGCAGGTCTTTGAGAGTTCGGGCCATTCCTCACGCCTTTTCGAGCAGCAGTTCGCTGAGGTCCTTCACCACGATGTCGGCGCCGGCATCGCTGAGCGCCCTGCCGATGCCAGCGCGGTCGACCCCAATGACCAGTCCGAAGCCGCCCGCCCGGCCCGCCTGCACGCCGGCAATGGCGTCCTCGACGACCACCGCGCGGGCCGGCTCGACGCCCACCCATTCCGCGGCTTTCAGGTAAGTGTCGGGATTGGGCTTGCCGATCAGTTTCAAGTCGGCGGCGTTGATGCCGTCGAAGCGAACGTCGATGAGGGCTTCGATGCCGGCCGCCTTGAGGACGCGGCGGCAGTTGCGGCTGGAGGAGACGACGGCGCAGCGGATGCCCGCGGCGCGCAGCGCGTGGATAAGGGCGAGCGACCCCTCGAAAACGGTGACGCCCTGGGTCCGGATGGTTTCGTTGAACAGGCGGTTCTTGCGGTTGCCCAGGCCGTGCACCGTTTCTGCGTCCTCGGCGTCGTTCAGGTCCCCCTCGGGCAGGGCTATGCCGCGCGATGCGAGGAAGCTGCGAACTCCCTCGTAGCGCGGCTTGCCGTCGACGAAGGTAGTCATGTCGGCTTCCGAGAAGGAACGGAACGGCTTTCCCTGCCGCCGGGCGCGAGCTTCGAGGAAGGAATCGAACAGCCTCTTCCAAGCGGTGAAATGGTTCTTGTCGGTCGCCGTGATAACGCCGTCGAGGTCGAACAACACGGCATCGAACGTGAGCGGCGAGATCCGCAGTGAAAGAGGAGAAACTGACATCGCTTTCTTTTTGGCGAACAACCCAAGGGAAAACAAGACTTTATTGCCGTTTTTTTCAGGCAGGCGCACGCGCCGGGCGCGCCTCCATCAGATTCCTCCCGCGGAAGCGTCGATCACGGAGTGCATGATTAAAATTCAGTCAGAAATATTTATTTGCATAATTTTTATTCATTTTCTTGCCCCCGCCGCGCTTCAAGAATTTTCGCCTATTCCCCTGAAATAGCGCGTTTTTTGGGTGCCGCAGCGGCGCGGCACGGTTCTTGAGTACCCTTGAGCCCGGAAGCGGTGGGGGGCCGGCGTCCGCAAGACGCGACCGGTTCCGACCCGAGGTTCTATGCAAGGGGGTAAGCACATGGCTTTGAAGCTTGTCGTGGCCATCGTGAAGCCGTTCAAGCTCGATGATATCCGCGAGGCACTGACCTCGATCGGCGTTCAGGGGATGACGGTTTCCGAGGTCAAGGGATTCGGCCGCCAGAAGGGACAGACGGAGATCTACCGGGGGGCCGAATACGAGGTGAACTTCGTTCCCAAGTCGAAAGTCGAAGTGGTCGTCGGCGACGATCTGGCGGAACAGGTGGTCGATGCCATCCGCTCCACCGCCGAGACGGGGTCCATCGGCGATGGAAAGATTTTCGTCCTGGACGTCGAACAGGTCATGCGCATCCGCACCGGCGAAACCGGCGCTGACGCCATTTAAGGAGCAAGGGAAGATGATTGATTTGAAGAAGACGGTTCGGATCTGCGGGGGGGCGCTGGCCGCGGCTCTGGTAACGGCGGGCCCGGCGTTGGCGCAAGACGCCACCCCCGCGCTGGATACCGGCGACACGGCGTGGATGCTCACCTCGACGGCGCTGGTGCTGATGATGACCATTCCTGGTCTCGCCATGTTCTACGGCGGCATGGTGCGCCGCAAGAACGTGTTGGCCACCGCCATGCAGAGCTTCGCCATCACCTGTCTGGTCACCGTGCTGTGGATGGTCGTCGGCTATTCGTTCGCGTTTGGCGACGGCGGCGGGCTCAACGCTTTCTACGGCGGCTTCGGCAAGATGCTCCTGGCGGATCTCACCAAGGAATCGCTGACCGGGACCATTCCCGAATCGGTGTTCATGACCTTCCAGATGACGTTCGCCATCATCACGCCGGCCCTGATCACCGGCGCCTTCGCCGACCGCATGAAATTCTCGGCCATGCTGTGGTTCATAGGGCTCTGGGTGGTGCTCGTCTATGCCCCGATCTGCCATTGGGTGTGGGGTGGCGGCTTCCTGATGGATGCTGGCGTGCTCGACTTCGCGGGTGGTACCGTGGTCCACATCAACGCCGGCGTCGCCGGCCTGGTCGCCGCCATCGTGCTCGGCAAGCGCCAGGGATACGGCACCGAAAACATGGCGCCGCACAACCTGACCCTCTCGGTCATCGGCGCCTCGCTGCTGTGGGTCGGCTGGTTCGGCTTCAACGCCGGTTCCGCGGTCGCCGCCAACGAGACCGCCGGCATGGCCATGGCGGTCACCCAGATCGCCACCGCGGCGGCCGCGCTCTCGTGGATGCTGATCGAATGGATGGTGCGCAAGAAGCCCAGCGTGCTGGGAATCATCTCGGGTGCGGTGGCCGGCCTCGTCGCCATCACGCCGGCCTCGGGATTCGTGGCGCCGGGCGGCGCTCTGATCATCGGCATCGTCTCCGGCATCGCCTGCTTCTGGGGCGCCACGTCGCTCAAGCGCATGGCGGGCTATGACGACTCGCTCGACGCCTTCGGCGTGCATGGCGTGGGAGGCGTCGTCGGTGCGCTCTTGACCGGCGTCTTCGCCGCCGAGGCCATCGGCGGCACGGCGGGCCTGCTGGAGGGCAACTCGGCCCAGGTGCTGACCCAGATCGAGGGCATCGTCGCTACCATCGTCTATACGGCCGTCGTCTCCTTCATCCTGCTCAAGGTCATCGACGTGGTGATCGGCATCAGAGTGCCCAAGGAGATCGAGGTCGAAGGTCTCGACATCAACCTGCATGGCGAGGTCGTGCGTTAGGCCGGCAACGGCCGGGGGAGCGGGGGAGCCTCCTGCCCCTTCTCCCCCACCCTACTTTTCGGTCGGAGGTCCTCAGTTTCGCTCAAGTCCCTGACAACTTCGCCCTTGGGGGTGCCCGTTGGCACCCCCTTTTTTTGCCTGTTCGGGGCCGCTCGGAGGAGCAGTGGAGGGCGGACGCCCGCAACGAAAAGCGGTATGCTTTGACCGGACACACCGGCAAGCCGACAAGGAGGCCGCGACATGACCGATGGTGACGGCTTGGTACGCGCGTACCTGCTGGATGGCGCCGGCGGTGGCCGGCCGCTGGACTGGCCGGGGGTGCGCCGATGGACCCTCGAAGAAGGCTTCCTGTGGGTCCACCTGGACCGTGCCGTTGAAGCGGCACGTCAATGGCTGGCCGTCGAGAGCGGCCTCAGCCAACTGGCCTGCGAGGCGCTGCTGGCCGAGGATACCCGCCCGCGCAGCGCCGAATTCGAGAATGGCCTGATCGTCATTCTCAGGGGCGTCAACCTCAATCCCGGCGCCGATCCCGAGGACATGGTGTCGATCCGCCTGTGGATCGACCGCCATCGCGTCATCAGCGTCCGACTGCGTCAATTGATGGCGGTGAGCGACCTCTGCGCAGGGCTGGATGCGGGAAAAGGCCCCCAAGGCCCGGCCGATTTCCTGGTCGACCTGGCGGCCCGGCTGGTCGAGCGCATGGGGCCGGTCATCGACGATTTCGAGGACGACGCCGACGACGTCGAGAATGCCGTGCTGGCCAGCGTCGGCTATGCGCTCAGGGGCCGGCTGGGGGAACTGCGCCGGCGGGTCATCGCGCTACGCCGCTACATCGCGCCGCAACGCGACGTCATGGCGCGCCTCGTGACCGAACGGGTGCCCTGGCTCGACGATCTGCACCGCATGCGTCTGCGCGAGACGGCCGATCGCATCACCCGCTACGTCGAGGATCTCGATGCGGTCCGCGACCGCGCCGCCGTTACCCAGGACGAACTGTCAAGCCGCTTGGGCGAACAGATGAACCGCAACATGTACGTGCTGGCCATCGTCGCCGGGGTGTTCCTGCCGCTCGGCCTGCTGACCGGCCTGCTCGGCATCAACGTCGGCGGCATCCCGGGAACCGACACCCCGTGGGCGTTTGCCGCGGTGGCGGTCGGCCTTGGCGTCCTCGGCGCCATCGAGTTGTGGGTCTTGAAGCGCTTCGGGTGGATCTAGCCGGGGCAGCGGAACGATGTGACAGGCCGGCCGTTTATCGGTACGCTGACGACGCGCCAGACTTGCGAGGATGAGCATGCAACAACCAAAATACCGGCTGCTTGGACGAGTGGCGGGCGCGGTCGTGGCGCTGGCCGTCTGGCTGGCGGTGGCGATGCCGGGAGCACTGGCGGCCGAGCCTGCGGCGGCGTCGGCCCCGGTGACCATCGCGGACCTGGAGACACTGGCCGCGGCGATCAAGGACGACGCCAAGCGCGAGGAACTTCTGACCCAGATCCGGGCACTGATCGAGGTGGCAAGGGGAACGCCGCCGGGCGAGGTCCAACCCATGGGCTCGCGTATGGTGGCCACGCTGTCCACCACGGCCGGCGAGGTCAGCCGTTACGTGGTCACCTTCGCCAACCGCTTAAGCAATCTGCCGGAACTGGCCGCCTGGCTCGAGCGGCAGGTCACCGATCCGGCGGCCCGCTCCGTCTGGCTGTTCGCCTTGGCCACATTGGCCGCGGCGATCGCCGTCGGCTGGGTGGCCGAGCGCGCCACCAGCTACTTGCTGGCCCGGCCGCGCCGGGCGGTGGACGGCCGCGAGGTGACGAGCCTGCTGGTCCGCCTGCCGTTGCTCCTGGTGCGTACCGTCATCGAAATGGTGCCTGTGGCGGTCTTCGCCGTCGCCGCCTATGCGCTGCTGCCGCTGCTCGATCCACTGCGCCAGACCCAGGTGATGGTCGTCACCTTCCTTACCGCCTACGTGCTGATCCGCGGGCTGACCATCCTCATGCGGATGCTGCTGGTGCCGCCGGGGCCGTCGCTCAGGCTGCTGTCGGTGGGGCCGGAAAGCGCCCACTACCTGTTCATCTGGTCGCGCCGCCTGATCGTTACCTGGGTGGTCGGCTATTACGCCAGCCATGCCGCCCTGCTGCTGGGCCTGCCGTGGGCTGCGTACGGCGGCCTGCTGCGGGTGGTCGGCCTTCTGATCACCGCCATGGTGGTCGTCTTCCTGATGCAGAACCGCGTCGCCGTCGCCGAGTTCATCCGCGGCCACCCGGCTCCCGGCGTGCCGCTGACCGCCGCCTACCGCCTGCGCCGGCGGCTGGCCGACGCCTGGCACGTGCTGGCCATCGTCTATGTGATCGGCGTCTTCGCGGTGTGGGCGCTCAACATCGAGGGGGGGTTCGAGTATCTGTTCCGCGCCACCGTGGCGTCCGCCGTCATCCTGGCCGTCGCCAAGGCCTTGACGATGGCGCTCAGGCGCGGCATCGAGCGGGGCTTCGCGGTCGGCGACGACGTCAAGCACCGCTTCCCCCTGCTCGAGGCTCGCGTCAACCGGTACGTGCCGACCATCCACCTGGTGCTGCGCACCACCCTCTATGTCATCGCCGCCCTCGCCCTGCTGCAGGCCTGGGGGCTCAACACCCTGGGCTGGCTCGATTCGCCGTTCGGCCGGCACGTCACCGGCAGCGCGTTCAGCATCGGCCTCATCCTGGTCATTTCGCTGATCCTTTGGGAAGCAGTCAGTTCCTCGATCGAGCGCTATCTCACCCAGACCGACCCCGACGGCGTGGTGCTCCAGCGCAGTGCCCGGGCCCGCACGCTGCTGCCGCTGCTGCGCACCACGGTGATGGTGTTCCTGTTGCTCATGGTGACGCTCATCGTGCTCTCCGAACTCGGCGTCAACATCGGGCCGCTGCTGGCCGGCGCCGGCGTCATCGGCCTGGCCATCGGCTTCGGTTCCCAGAAGCTGGTGCAGGACGTCATCAACGGCGTCTTCATCCTGGTCGAGGACTCGCTGTCGGTGGGCGACGTGGTGACCGCCGCCGGCATCTCGGGCGTTGTCGAGCAGATTTCCATCCGCTCGCTCAGGCTGCGCGGCCTCGACGGCACGGTGCACACCATCCCGTTCAGCACCGTCGACACCGTCAGCAACATGACCAAGGAATTCTCGATGGCGGTGATCGAGGCCGGCGTCGCCTATCGCGAGAGCGTCGACGAGGTGATGGAGGTCTTGAAGCAACTGGGCGCCGAGATGAAGGAGGACCCGACCTACGGCCCCCTCATCCTGGAGCCGCTGGAGATGCTGGGGGTCGACGCGCTGGGCGATTCGGCGGTGGTCATCAAGTGCCGGTTCAAGACGCTGCCGCTCAAGCAGTGGACGGTGATGCGCGAATTCAGGCGGCGCATGAAGAACCGCTTCGACGAACTCGGCATCGAAATCCCCTTCCCGCACCAGACCGTCTATTTCGGCATCGGCAAGGACGGCCATGCGCCGCCTGCCTTCATTCAGACGCTGGAGGCCGAATCGCCGGCGGAACCGCCACCGCCCGCCCCCGAGACGGAGACCGAACAGCCCGAAACGTCACCCGCCGACCCGGCGCCGGAGGAGTTCAAGTAGGCAGCGTCGCGAGGATCAAGCGGCTGGACCGTCTTCCAAGTCCTCCGGCCCTTCCGCGTCGATGACGGCCAGCGCCACGTCGTAGGAGAAGCCGGCCCGGGCCAAGGTGGCCAAGTCGCGCTCGCGGTTATCGCGGCGGGCATCGGGCGGGCGGTAGGGGCCGAGGCGGCGCTTGCGGGCCAGCCTTGCGGCGGCGGCGCGTTCCGGTTGCTCCTCGGTCTCGTCGGCGGCGGCCAAGGCGGTGTCGATGATCTCGCCCTCCACCCCCTTCTGGCGCAGCGAGAGCGCAATCGTGCGCCCCGATGCGCCGCGCCGGCGCAGGCTTGTCGCGCGGCTTTCGGCGTAGAGGGCGTCGTCCAGCAGCTTTACGGCGGTGAACTTGGCGATCAGGGCATCCACCCATTGGGCGCCCTCGGCCGGGTCGGTGCCGTGGAAGCGGGCCGAGCGTTCCACTTTGCGCATCAGCACGCGGCGCAGGTTCGCACCCGAGGTGGCGAAGCGCTGGAGATAGAAAAGCGCGGCGTTCTCCAGATACTTCGGCGTCACCTTGCGGGGGCCGGGCCGCGCCCGTTTGCCGGGGGTCTCGCCTTCCTTGTCGGTCATGGCCGCCATCATCGCATCCCCCCTCGGCCGGCCGCAATTTTTTTGCGGGTCCGCGGCGGCCAGCCTATATAGGGACCCTGCCGGAAAGGGAAAACCCATGCTCGCACGCTCGATGAACGACGCCAACTGGATCGGCCTGTGGACGCTCTATATGCGCGAGGTCCGGCGCTTCACCAAGGTCTATACCCAGACCCTCATCGCCCCGGTGGTGACGACGCTTTTGTTCCTTGCCGTCTTCGCGCTGGCCCTGGGCCAGGGCCGGCCGGCGGTGCACGGGGTGTCGTTCATGGAATTCCTGGTCCCTGGGCTGATCATGATGGCGATCCTCCAGAATGCGTTCGCCAACACGTCGTCTTCCATCGTCATCTCCAAGGTCCAGGGCAACATCGTCGACACCCTGATGCCGCCGCTCAACGCCCACGAACTGACCTTTGGCATCGCCATGGGCGGGGCGACACGCGGCGTCGTGGTCGGCGCCGTGGTCGGCGCCGCCATGGCCTTCGTCGTGCCCATGCAGGTCCATCACCTGGGCTACATCGTGTTCCATGCGGTGGCGGCTTCGCTCATGCTGTCGCTCCTGGGCTGCATCGGCGGCATCTGGTCGGACAAGTTCGACCACATCGCCGCCGTCACCAACTTCGTGGTGACGCCGCTTTCGTTCCTGTCGGGCACCTTCTATTCGCTGGAAAGGCTGCCGCCGCTGTTCCAGACCATCGCCCACCTCAACCCTTTCTTCTACGCCATCGACGGTTTCCGCTACGGCTTCCTCGGCCATTCCGACGTGGTGCCGGAAGTCGGGCTGGCGGTGATGGCGGCCACCGATGTGGTGTTGTGGTGGATCTGCTACCGGATGTTCGCGACGGGGTACAAATTGAAGGCTTAACAGGCGGCCGGCCCGGGAGTATCGTCCGCTCTTTTTTCGCGCTGCGGGAAAACGGCGCGAACCGGGAAAGGAAAGGTGCCGCATGGCTACCGCGCTCGATACCAAGGCGTCGCTGCCCGCCGACCTGAAGGCGGAGGCCGTCGCGCTCTTCGAGCGACTGGCGGCCCAATCGGCCGACGGCGTCGGCATCACCCGGGCAAGCTATGGCGAGAGCGAAACCCTGGCCATGAAAACGGTGGCCGAGGCTGCCGTCGCCTGCGGCCTGGAGGTGGAAAGCGACGCCGCTGCCAACATGACGGTCACATTGCCCGGAACCGAGGCGGGGGCCCCCGCCGTCGCCTGCGGCTCGCACCTGGATTCGGTGCCGCGCGGCGGCAACTACGACGGCGCGGCCGGGGTCATTGCTGGGCTGATGGCGCTGATGCGCGCCAAGCGCGAGGGCGCGAAGCCCCGCCGTCCGCTCAAGCTATTCATCCTGCGGGGCGAGGAAAGCGCTTGGTTCGGACGTGCCTACATGGGCTCCAGCGCGCTGTTCGGGACGCTCGACCCCAAGGATCTCGGTCTCAAGCACCGCGACAGCGGCCGGACCTTGCGCGACTACATGGCGGAGGCCGGCGCCGAGGTCGAGGTCGTCGCCGCCGGCAAGGCCATGATCACGCCCGCCGATCTTGCCTGCTTCTTCGAGTTGCACATCGAGCAGGGGCCGGTGATGGTGGCGCGCGCCGTGCCGGTCGGCCTGGTCACCGGCATCCGCGGCAACATCCGCCACCCTTCCGTCATCTGCCGGGGCGAGGCGGCACACGCCGGCGCCGTGCCGCGCTGGCTGCGCCACGACGCGGTGTTCGCCTTCGCCGACCTGGTCGAGCGCCTGGACCAGCACTGGGTCAGCCTTCTGGAACAGGGCGAGGATCTGGTGATCACCATGGGCATCGTCGGCACCGATCCGGCCGAGCACGCGATGAGCCGGGTGCCCGGCGAGATCCACTTCAGCCTCGAATACAGAAGCCAGTCCTCCGACATGCTGCGCTTCTTCGGCGGCATCGTCGCCGAGGAAATGCTCAACGTCGGGCGTTCGCGCGGCGTGTCCTTCGAGTTGGGCCAGGCGCTGCCGACCGCGCCGGCCCGCACCCATCCGGCTCTCGTCGACCACCTGGCCCACGTCTGCGGCGAGGCGGCCATCCCTTACGAGCGCCTGCCCTCGGGGGCCGGCCATGACGCCGCCGTCTTCGCCAACGCCGGCATTCCCACCGCCATGATCTTCGTGCGCAACGAGCACGGCTCGCACAATCCGCATGAGGCCATGGCCTACGACGATTTCTTTCTGGGGGCGGAGGCTCTATACAGGGCCATGCTGACCGCCCCGGAGGCGCTGCCATGACCGATTCCGACCTTGCGGAAACGACCGCCCAGATCCTGCTCGACACCGGCTGCGTGCTGTTTCGCCCGCAGGAGCCGTTCTTCTTTTCGTCGGGCTGGGCCAGCCCGGTGTTCGTCAACGTCAAGCGCCTGATCTCGTTTCCGCTGGCCCGCAACAAACTGATCGACCTGGCGGTAAGGAAAATCCTCGACACCGTCGGCTACGCCGCCTTCGACGTCATCGCCGGCGGCGAGGTGGCCGGCATCCCTTTCGCCGCCATGGTCGCCGACCGCCTGAACCTGCCGCTGGTCATCGTCAGGAAGCAGGCCAAGGGTTACGGCCCCAAGGCTCAGATCGAGGGCGCGCTGGAAGGTGGCAAACGGGTGCTGCTGGTCGAGGACCTGACCACCGACGGGCGCACCAAGGCCTTGTTCTGCGACGGCCTGAGGCGCGGCGGCGCCGAGGTGAAATACGCCTTCGTCATCTTCAAGTACGGCATTTTCGACTACGTGGTGCGCGATCTTGACGTGCGCGGGCTGGAGCTGTTCTCGCTGGCCACCTGGGACGATCTCATGCGCGTGGCGCGCGCGCGGGGCGCCATGGATGCGGCGATGCTCAAGGAAATCGAGGCCTACATCGCCGATCCCATCGCCTGGTCCGAAGTTCACGGTGGAGCCGGACCGTCGGCGGCGCCGTCGCCCGCATCGGTCGGCTGAACGGCCGCCAGGGCGCGAGATTCCGCCGCAACCGCGTTGACAGCGCGTCCGCGGGTTCCGATACTCTCGCCTTCCCGCAAGGAAGGGGGCGGCGCGCCCGCGCCGTCCCTTGGTTTTTTTTCAACAAGGAGCCGAATGATGATTTCCGCGGTGATGCCGACCTACGCGCGCGAGGACATCGCCTTCGTCAGTGGCGAAGGCGTTTACCTTGTGGACGCGTCCGGCCGACGTTACCTGGATTTCGGCGCCGGCGTCGCGGTGACGGCGCTCGGCCATTGCCATCCGCATCTCGTCGAGGCGCTGACCAAGCAGGCTGCCACCTTGTGGCACTGCTCGAACCTCTATCGCATTCCCGGGCAGGAGCGCCTGGCCCAACGGCTGGTCGACGCCTCGTTCGCCGATTCCGTGTTCTTCTGCAACTCGGGGGCCGAAGCGATGGAGGCCACGCTGAAGCTGGCCCGGCGCTACCACGACGAGACCGGCCATCCCGAACGCTTCCGGATGATCACCTTCACCGGTAGCTTCCACGGCCGCACGCTCGCCACGCTGGCTGCCGCCAAGCAGGACAAGCACATGGCCGGATTCGCGCCGATGCCCGACGGCTTCGACCAGGTGGCGTTCGGCAACATGAACGAGCTGCGCGCCGCCATCACCGGCGAAACGGCGGCCATCCTGGTCGAGCCGGTGCAGGGCGAGGGCGGCGTCCGGCCGGCCGACGCCGAATTCCTGCGGGCGCTGCGCAAGGTCGCCGACGAGTTCGGCCTACTGTTCCTGCTCGACGAGGTGCAGACCGGCATGGGCCGCACCGGCCGCCTGTTCGCTCACGAGTGGGCCGGCGTCGAGCCCGACGTGCTGGCCGTCGCCAAGGGCCTCGGCGGCGGCTTCCCGGTCGGCGCCTGCTTGGCCAAAGAACACGTCGCCAAGACCATGAAGGCGGGGGCTCACGGGTCCACCTTCGGCGGCAACCCGCTGGCCATGGCCTGCGCCAACGCCGTGCTCGACGTCATGCTGGCCGACGGCTTCCTGCCGGGAGTGGAAGCCAAGGCGGCCCGCCTGCGCAAGCGGACCGAGGCTATTGTCGCGGCCCATCCCAAGCTGTTCCTGGGCGTGCGCGGCGTCGGGATGTTAATTGGGCTGCAATGCAAGATCCCCAACGCCAAGCTGATCTCGCAATTGCGGACCAATGGCATGCTGACGGTCGGCGCCGGAGACAACGTGGTGCGCCTGGTGCCGCCGCTTATCATCGAAGACAGCCACATCGAGGCGGCGATGGCCATCCTCGAAAAAAGCTGCGCCGAGCTTGAAAAGACGGAGTTTTGATATGAGTGCCCCGAGGCATTTCCTCGACATCGACCAGTTCGATACCGCCACCCTTCGCCACATGCTGGATCTTGGCGTGGCGTTCAAGCGCAAGGACTCCAAGGCGGTTTCGCCGTGGCCCGGCAAGACTCTGGTCATGATCTTCGAGAAGCCCTCGACCCGCACCCGTGTTTCCTTCGAGGTCGGCGTCCAGCAGCTGGGCGGCCGCGCCGTCGTGCTGGGCACCGCCGAATCGCAGCTCGGGCGCGGCGAAACCATCGCCGATACCGCCCGCGTGCTGTCGCGCTATGCCGACGCCATCATGATCCGCACCAGCGCTGTAAAGCGCATCGAGGAACTGTCCGCCAACGCCACCATCCCGGTGATTAACGGCCTGACCGATGCTTCGCACCCGTGCCAGATCATGGCCGACGTCATGACCTTCGAGGAGCACCGCGGGCCGATCAAGGGCAAGACCGTCGCCTGGTGCGGCGACGGCAACAACGTGGCGGCGTCGTGGATTCACGCGGCGGTGCGTTTCGGCTTTTCCATGCGCCTGGCCTGCCCCGCGTCGCTGCGCCCCTCGCCCAAGCTGCTCAAGTGGGCTGAAGGCGAAGGCACCTGCGTTGCGGTCCTCGACGATCCCAAGGAAGCGGTCGCCGGAGCCGACGCCGTCGTCACCGACACCTGGGTCTCGATGGGCCAGAAGGGCGAAGAGGAACGGCGCCGGCTCCTCACCCCCTACCGGGTCGATGCGGCCCTGATGGCCAGAGCCAAGCCGGGGGCCTTGTTCCTGCACTGCCTGCCGGCCCACCGTGGCGACGAGGTGACCGACGAGGTGATGGACGGTACCGCCTCCGTGGTATGGGACGAAGCCGAGAACCGGCTCCATGCCCAGAAGGGCATCCTGGCCTGGTGCCTGGGCTGATCCTGCCGCCATGACCGAACCCCACCCCTCCTCCGCCGCTCCCCGGCCATCGGCGCCGCGCTGGCTGCGGCCAGCGGTGGACTACGGTCCGCTGGTGGTTTTCCTCGCCGGCTATTTCCAGTTCGGCCTGTTCGCCGCCACCGCTGGCCTGATGGGGGCGACGGCGCTGGCCCTTGCGCTGTCCTACGCCTACGAGCGCAGACTGCCGATGGTGCCGCTGGTGACGGCGGTGGTGGTCGGCGTCTTCGGCGGCCTGACGCTGTGGCTGCACGACGAGACTTTCATCAAGCTGAAGCCGACCATCGTCCAGGTGCTGTTCGCCGTCGTGCTGTTCGGCGGCCTCTTCTTCAAGCGATCGTTTTTGAAATCGCTGCTCGGCGCCACCATCTCCATGGATGACCGGGGCTGGCATATCCTGACCGTCCGCTATGCCTGGTTCTTCCTGGCCATGGCCGGCCTGAACGAAGTGGTCTGGCGAACCCAGAGCACCGATTTCTGGGTGACCTTCAAGGTCTTTGGCATCGCCGGGTTGACCGTGGTGTTCGCTTTGAGCCAGGTGCCGGTGATGAACCGCCATCACGTGGAAAAGGGCGAGCCGGAACCCCGGACGGAGAACCCTTCCGGCGACAAGTGAGGCGATGGCCGACGTCACTCCGTTTACCGATCTGATCCAGCCCTTTCGCATCGAGGACCTGGGCCTGCGCGGCCGTCTGGTGCGCCTGGGTCCGGCACTGGACTCGATCCTCGGCCCGCACGGCTACCCCGAGGCGGTGGCCCGCCTGATGGGGGAAACCCTGGCCTTGACCACGGTGCTGGCCAGCGCGCTCAAGTTCGATGGCGTGTTCAAGCTGCAGACCCAGGGTGATGGGCCGCTCAGCCTGATGGTCGCCGACATCACCAGCGACGGCAGCCTGCGTGGCTATGCCCGCTATGACGCGGAGCGCTTGGCCACGGTCGAGGGCGTCGCCGATGCGCCGGTCCCCCGTCTGCTGGGTGCCGGGCGCCTCGCCGTCACCCTCGATCACGGCCCCAACGCCCAGCAGCACCAGGGAATGACCGAACTGACCGGGCCCAACCTCGCTGACTGCGCGCACACCTATTTTCGCCAGTGCGAGCCGCTGCAGACCGCCATTTCGCTGGCGGCGACGGCGGGAAACGGCGGCGCCAGCCGGGCCGCCGCCCTGATGATCCAGCGCCCACGTCTGGAGGGCGGCGTCGATTCCGACGACGAGGCCGAGGATGAATGGCGCCACGCCGTGGCGCTCACCAGCAGCGTGACGGCGGCCGAGATGCTGGATGGGGCGATCCAGCCGGCCCGCCTGCTTTATAGGCTTTATCACCAGGAGGGCGTGCGCCTGTTTCGGGTCCGTCCGGTGCGTCATGCCTGCCGTTGCTCGCGCGCCAAGGTTGCGGCGACGCTCGGCCGCTTTCCGGCGGCAGAGCTTGACGCCATGGTTGAAGACGGCGGGATTGCAGTGACTTGCGAGTTCTGCAAGGCCGAATACCGCTTCTCGCGCCAGGCACTGGCAGATCTGCCGTCTCCTTGAACGGGCGGCGCCGGCGACTATTTCCTCTTTATGCTCAAATTGATCCGACAGGTACTGACGGTCGGTTTCGCGACGCTGGCGCTAGCGGCGTGCGGAACGACAACGGCTCCGATGGAGCAGCAGGTGGTTGTACTGCCGCCGCCCATCGCCCTCGATGTCGCCAGGATCGAGATTGTATCCAATGTCCAACCCTCGAAGACGCCCCCGCATGTCGAGGGCCTGATCCCCACGACTCCCGACCAGGCGATCCGCGATTGGGGTGCGAACCGGTTGGTCGCCAGGGGGCAAAGCGGCGTCGCCCGTTTCACCATTACCGAGGCCGCCATCGTCGAGGAGGACCTGCCGAGGGACGTCGGCATGCCGGGCCTTCTGCGGGCGCCGCAAACCGTGCGCTACAACGCCACGGTGGCCGCCATTCTCGAGGTTCTGGATGAACCGAACGCTCGGCAGGGACGGGCGGGGGGCAGGGTGGCTTTCTCGCGCACGATCTGGCCGACCGCGTCACCGGAAGCGCATCAGGACCTGTGGCAGGGCATGATCGCGCCGCTGGTGTCGGCCTTCGATGCCGAGATGACGGAAAACATCCGCGGCCATCTCGGTACCTTTATCCGCTAGCGGCGGCGGGCAGCCTCCCCCGGCGTTCGCCTTGAACGGGGGAGGCGCCCGTGCCACTCTGGCGATATGTTGATGATGACCCGGCGGCTCTTGATGGCGGGTCTTGCGACGCTGGCGCTGGCGGCGTGCGAGACCCCGGTTACCGTGCAAACTTTTCCCGACATTACCTTCGCGCATTTTCCGGCGTTGGGGCTAAATGCCAGCCGGGTGGACATCGTTTCCAACGTGCAGCCGACCCTGCAGGCCGTGCAGGTCGGCTCGCAGTTTCCGGTGCCGCCCGAGAAGGCCATGCGCCGTTGGGCCGAGGACCGGCTGGTTGCCAAGGGGGTGACCAACAATGTGGCGCGCTTCACCATCGTCGATGCCACGGTGACCGAGACCCCGCTGCCCGTCGAAGGCGGGTTGGCCGGCGCCTTCAAGAAGCAGCAGGCCGTCCGCTATCAGGCGACGGTGGCCGCCATGATCGAGATCGTCGACGCCCAGGGCTTCCGCCAGGCTTTCGCCAGTTCCCGGGTCGGCCGTTCGCAGACGTTGCGCGAGGATGCTTCACTGAACGAGCGCGACCGCCTGCGGTTCGACCTGATCGACGCCCTGATGAAGGACTTCAACAACGAGATGGAACAGGACATCCGCAGCCACATCAGCGATTTCCTGATGTAATGATTCCGCGGCTGCGCGGATGGGGACGGATCGCCATCCTGGCCGCGGCCGTGCTTGTCGCCGGCTGTTCGTCGGCCCGGTTGGGCGAGGCGGCAAAGCTGCTGGCCGACATCGAGGCCGGGAGCGGGCCAAGCGCGCTTAAGGAAGCGACGCCGCCACCCGAGCGCCGGCCGGTCCGCTTCGAAACGGCGGGCCACCTCTATTCCGGCGATCTCTACACGCCAGGCGGCGGCCAGGCGGTGCTGGCGGCGATGGTACTTGTGCCGGGCGTGGCGCCGGCCGGCAAGGACGATCCCCGGCTGGTGACGTTTGCCGAAACGCTCGCCCGCGCCCGTTTCCGGGTGTTGGTTCCCGACGTGGAAAACCTAAGGGCGCTGCGCGTACGGCCTGAAGATGCCCGGGCCATCGCCGATGCGAGCGCTTGGCTGCGCCGGGAAAGCCCGGCCGGACAGGCCCTGGGGGTGACGGCCATTTCCTACGCGGTCGGGCCGGCCGTGGCCTCGCTGTTTGAGGATAGCGGCGGGCGAGTCGACTTCGTCATCGCCGTCGGCGGCTATTACGACCTGACCGCCGTCGTCACTTTCTTCACTACCGGGCGTTTCCGGGAGGGCGTCGGCCAGCCCTGGCGCTACCGCCAGCCCAACGCCTACGGCAAGTGGGTGTTCGTTGAATCCAATCTCGATCGGATCGCCTCGTCCGAGGATCGCGCGCGGCTGCGTCTCATCAAGGAGATGCGGTTGCGCGACCCGGCCGCCGACGTGGCGACCTGGGCAGCCGAACTGGGCGCCGAGGGGCAGGCGGTTTATGCCCTGCTCGACAACGACGACCCGGAGCGCGTGCCCGCGATCGTCGAGGCGTTGCCGGAGGCCCTGCTCGCCGACTTCCGGGCGCTCGACCTCAGTCGGCGCGATCTCTCCGGCCTCAGCGGCCGTTTTTTCCTGCTGCACGGGCGCAACGACCCGATCATCCCGGAAACCGAGAGCCTCAAGCTGGCAGCCGCGCTGCCGGCGAGGGCCGCCGAGCTTTACGTCGTTGACAGCCTCGATCACGTCGAGCCCAAGCCCATCGGCCCGCTCGATCGCCTGATCCTATTGCGCGCCGCCTATGCGGTGCTTGGCATGCGCGGTCGCCCCTAAAACTCGCGGCCGATCCGCGCGTCCAGGGACAGCGGGCCGGCCCCGCGCATGGCGACGGCAATGGCCAGCATGGCCCACATCAGCGGGTATTCGTAGCCACCCTGGTTCCAAAAGAAGCCGTTGGCGAGATGGACCTTGAAGGCCGCGACCAGCATGAGAACGGCGGCAGCCATGGCGGCCGGCCGCGTCCACAGACCGACGACCAGAAGCAGGCCACCGAAGAACTCGATGGCGCCCACCGCATAGGCCAGCGGCAGGGCCGGCGTCAGCCCGATCTTGGCGAGGAAGCCGGCGAGGCCCTCGATGTCGCCGCCGAACCAGCCGAACAGCTTTTGGCCGCCGTGCGGCATCATCCACAGGCCGGTGACGACGCGCACCAGCGGCCAGGCAGCTGAGGAGGCGGAGCGGTAAAGGCCGGCAAGAGCGGGGATATAAGGGGCAGGTGCGGGAGAGACGGGATTGCTCATGGGTTGATCCTCTGTCAGCGGGGGAGCGCCGGAAACCGCGTGTCGCGGCCGTGCGGCTGACTGAAATCCAGCAGCGGCCCTTTGGCCACGATGCCGGTGGGGTTGATGGTCGGGTGGCTGCCGTAGTAGTGGGCCTTGATGTGGTCGAGCCTGACGGTGTCGGCGACGCCGGGCACTTGGTAAAGCTCGCGGGTGAAGGCCCACAGGTTGGGATAATCGATCAGCCGCCTGAGGTTGCACTTGAAGTGTCCGTGATAGACGGAATCGAAACGAACCAGCGTGGTGAACAGCCGCCAGTCGGCCTCGGTCAGGCGGCCGCCGGTCAGGTAGCGCTGTCGGGACAGCTGCTCCTCCAGCCAGTCGAGGCTGGAAAACAGCGCCGTCACCGCTTCGTCGTAGGCCGCCTGGCGCGTGGCGAAGCCGGCCCGATAGACGCCGTTGTTGACGGTGTCGTAGATCCGCGTGTTGAGAGCGTCGATGTCGTCTCGCAAGGGCTCGGGGTAGTAGTCGCCGGAGGCGGCGCCGACGGCATCGAAGGCTGAATTGAACATGCGGATGATGTCGGCCGATTCATTGCTGACGATGGCCCCCGTTTCCTTGTCCCACAGCACCGGTACCGTCACCCGCCCGGTGTATGCGGGATCGGCGGCGCGATAGACGTCATAAAGGAAGCGCGCGCCCAGCGCGGCATCGGCCCCTTCGGCCAGGGTCCAGCCGTCGGCGCCCATCAGCGGCTCGACCACCGAGACCGAGACTATGTCCGTGAGACCCTTAAGCGTCCGGAAGATCAGCGTGCGATGGGCCCAGGGGCAGGCGTAGGAGACATAGAGATGATAGCGGCGGGGCGCGGCGGCGAAGCTCGAGGTTCCGTCGGCGGTGATCCAATTGCGGAAGGAAGTGGACGGCCGCACGAAGCGGCCGTCGTTCGTTGCGGTCTCGTACCAATCCTGCCGCCAAGTGCCGTCGACCAGCAGTCCCATGGTGGGCTCCTTTGCGCCGAAGCCGCTCAGGCGGCCAGTTTCGTGGCGATCTCGGCGACGTGCCGGCCCTGGAAACGGGCGAGCTCCAGCTCGTTTTCGCTGGGCTGGCGGCTGCCGTCGCCGCCGGCGATGGTGGTGGCGCCGTAGGGCGAACCGCCGGTGATTTCGTCGACCCTGGTCTGACCGGTCGCCGAATAGGGCAGGCCGACGATCACCATGCCCAGGTGCAGGAGCGTGGTGTGGAAGGAGGTCAGCGTCGTCTCCTGGCCGCCGTGCTGGGTGGCGGTGCTGGCAAACGCGCTGCCGACCTTGCCGATCAGCTTGCCCTTGGCCCACAGGCCGCCGGTCTGGTCGAGGAAATTGCGCATCTGCGCTGCCATGTTGCCGAAACGGGTGGGCGTGCCGAAGATGACGGCGTCATAGTCGGCCAACTCGTCGGGCTTGGCGATGGGCGCCGCCTGGTCGACCTTGAGACCGGACTTTCGGGCCACCTCGTCAGGCACCAATTCGGACACCCGCTTGATGTCGACCTGGGTGCCGGGAACGCTACGCGCCCCTTCGGCGACGGCTCCCGCCATCGTCTCCACGTGTCCGTAGCTGCTGTAATAGAGAACTAGAACCTTGGCCATGTTTGCCGTCCTTTCCTGAACCATCGACGGATGAACCGTTCGTGTGGAAGGGAGGTGGGGGTGCCATACGGAGTGGACAATCATCGGATATGGAATATGATTGTTTCGCTAACAGAGACGATCAAGGCGCGCCATGCTGTCCCTCGACGTCCTCCAGGTATTCGTGCGCATCGCCGAGACCGGCAGCTTTTCGGCGGCGGCCCGCGATCTCGGGCTGTCCAAATCGGCCACCAGCAAGAAGCTGGCGGTGCTGGAGGACCGGCTGGGCGCCAGGCTGTTCAACCGCACGACGCGGCGACTGTCGCTGACCGAGGCGGGGTCCGACTTCCTGGAGCGGGCCCAGCGCATCCTGGCCGAGTTGGAGGAGGCCGAGCAGGCGGCCGGCCGGCTAACCGACGAGCCGCGCGGCGTTCTCAGGGTCAACGCACCGATGTCCTTCGGTATCCAGCATGTCGCTCCCGCATTGGGCGATTTCATGACCCGCTATCCCGACCTGGCGGTGACGCTGGACCTCGACGACCGGCGGGTCAGCCTGATCGAGGAGGGCTAT
The DNA here is from genome assembly GCA_014859895.1 of Rhodospirillales bacterium. Lineage (GTDB taxonomy): Bacteria > Pseudomonadota > Alphaproteobacteria > Rhodospirillales > Shumkoniaceae > Shumkonia. Next base: position 2,129 of record JACZKS010000159.1, on the reverse strand, counting down.
GACGTTGCGGTCAGGATCGCCGACCTGCCTGATTCCAGCCTGGTGGCGCGCAAGCTGGCGCCGGCCCGCCGGGCGGTGTGCGCCAGCCCGGCCTACTGGGCCGCCCACGGCGTGCCGGCCCATCCGCGCGAACTGACCCGCCACAACTGCCTGATCTATGCCTATCTGCCGGCCCAGAACGACTGGCGCTTCCGCGGGCCGGGCGGCCCGCTCACGGTACGCGTCGCCGGCAACCTCAAGGCCAACAACGGCGACGTTTTGCGTGAGGCGGCGCTGGCCGGGCTTGGCGTTTGCCTGGCACCCACCTTCCTCGTCGGCGATGACCTGCGGGATGGCCGGCTGCGCGCGGTTCTCGACACATTCGCCGACGACTCGTTGGCCATCTACGCGGTCTATCCGCACCGCCGCCACCTGTCGGCCAAGGTCAGGGCCTTTGTCGACTTCCTGGCCGGCCGCTTCGGACCGCGGCCCTATTGGGATGCCGCCTGAGCCTTAACTGGCTGGCGGCCGCTCGGCGGCAATTGTGGCATGAACGTTACAGATCGGCCTTCGAACGCACACTCCCGACGAACTTCTGTAATAATACCGTTCTATGATCGCTTACGACTCGAAGGAGAAAACTCCCGGGGATAGGGGCGGGAGAATCGTGATCCGCTTCCCCGCTATCAAGGTTTCGTGCATGCCGAATTGGTAATTCAATTCGCATTCATGACGTAGACGGGTGGAGACCCTGCCCGGCAGGAAATGCATCGACGAGAAGAGGATCGCCTAATGAATGCCGCCACCGCTTCCAAGAATACGGAATCCCGATCCTCCCCTTCCTCCGATCGTCCGTCGCGTTGGCAGCGGTTGACCCTTTCCGATGTCCGCATCGGCCGCAAGATCGGGTTTGGCTTCGCCACCGTGCTGGCGCTGACGGTGGGGGTTTCCTATCTCGGCTGGAACGGCCAGCAACAGATCAGCGGACAGCTCGAAAGGACGGACGCGGCGGCGCTCCTTACCGGCGGGCTGCAGGAGATCCGCCAGGATGAGAAGAATTACCAGATCTCCGGCGATGAGAAATCCTTCCAGGATGCCAGCGCGAAGATCGCCTCGTTGAAGGAGCGGGCGGGAAGCATTGGCGACCTTTTCGATTCGGCCAACGACCGCCAGTGGATCGACAGCGTCGGGGCGCAGATCGTCACTTACGAGGCGGCGTTGGTCCGCTATCACGATCTCGAGGTGAAAAAGCGCGCCGCCCTGGAGCGCATGCTCCAGAAATCGAACGACATGGAGACGACCTCGACCGAGCTTCGTGACGAGCAGAACGCGCAGTTCGGCGAACTGGCGACGGTCCTGGCCGAGATCGAGGAAAAGCGGGATACCAAGCTGGCCCTTTCCGACGAGGCGACCAAGATCACCGGCCAGCTGGCGGAGCTTCTCATCGAAATGCAGCGCTTCCAGATTCACCGGGACGAAAAGCGAGTGGTCACGTTCGATACGATGGCCACCATGGTTTCGTTCGGCCTGAAGAATCTCCAGTCGCTGATCGGCGCCGAGAACGCCAGCCTGTTGCCGGACAGCTTCCTCGAGATCGTCGACGTGATTCGCGAGGATTACAAAAAGCTCGCCACCGACCTCTTGCAGGGCAATGCTCAGCAGACAGCCGCCGCCGCCGATAATCTCGAAAAGAAGATGCGGGCCATCAAGAGCGTTCTCGACGGGATCGCCTTGAGCCAGCGGCTGGACTGGCAAGGTCTGGCCGACGATGCCAAGCTCGCCAAGATCCGCATGCAGAAAAAGCAGGGCATCACGCTGCTGGTCAGCAGTCTCATCGAAAACGTCAACAAGAAGCGGACGGCGCAACTGCAATATCTACGAACCCCGATCGCCGCCGCCGCCGACGCGGTAAGGAACGGTGTGGCAAAGATCGCCGGGCAGTTGGAAGAACTGGGAACCGCCCTTTCGACGGACGTGGAAAAATCCAAGGCAAAAGTCATCCACGCAGGGGCGGGGGCGTATCTGGAGGAATTCGAGGGCGTGGTCGGGGCCTTCGTTCAGCAGGCCGCGGCCAACCGCGAGATGGTTGGGGCGGCCCACGCGGTGGACGGCGAGGTCCGGCGGGCGGAGAGCGACCAGAAGACGGCGAT